>NZ_CP047030.1:0-320000 GCF_009796825.1 Algibacter sp. L3A6 | reverse complement strand
AGAGACCCAAGAAACGCTTATGGAATACATAAACTATTTTATAGACGAGGGTATAGGTTTTTATACAAGTTCTCCTGATAGTTTTCCAGATTTCCCTTTAGAATATGATACATCAGAAGTTATTAATAATGCGATAATCGATTTAGATGAAAAATCGGATTATGATATTAAAAAAGTAATTAATAATCTTACAGATGTTCAATGTAAATATTTAGAAGTTAGAGCTTACACTACTTTAAGCTTAGAGCAAATGGAGGGCATTATAGAGTATTGTTCTAAAGGCTACTTTAAAAATGTTGATTTCATAGCTCAGTATTCTAATGAAGAAAATTATGTAGAGCAGGTTAAAACTTTAGTATTAAATTCTCCTTTAATAGGTCGCGTTCTATTGCATAGCGCTCCAAACGATTATGAAGACGATTTCATAAAACAAACTAAAGCTGTAATTCTAAATAATACCTGTTGTGGTGTTGTTAATCAAGGCTATTTTGTGTCTACAATAGCTGTTTTTACAGAAGCTCAAAATCACAATACTTGTCTAAATAAGAAAATTTCGATCGATGTTAATGGGGATATTAAAAACTGCCCAAGTATGTCTAAAAGTTTTGGAAATATAGAAAATACATCTTTTGAAAAAGCTTTAAAGGTTAAAGATTTTAAAAAATACTGGAATGTTTCTAAAGACGAAATAGAGGTTTGTAAAGACTGCGAATTCAGATATATCTGTACAGATTGTAGAGCTTATAAAGAAGACCCGGATAACGATTTCTCAAAGCCTTTAAAATGCGGTTATAGTCCGTATACAAACGAGTGGGAAGATTGGAGTACAAACCCATTAAAAGCAAAAGCTATAAAAAGTTATGGCATGTCTCATCTAATCAATACAAATGATTAAAAAGTTTCCTTTTTATAAACAGCTCGATTTTAAAGATTGTGGTGCCACTTGTTTAAAAATAATAGCAAAGCATTATAATAAAATAATCCCTTTACAAGAGTTACGTACCTTAAGTGAAACTACTAGATCAGGAAGTAGTTTGGCAGGATTAAGTGATGCGGCAGAAAGTATAGGGTTTAGGACACTTGGTGTAAAAATTACTTCGGAGCAATTAGAAGAAGCACCGCTACCTT
The DNA here is from genome assembly GCF_009796825.1 of Algibacter sp. L3A6. Lineage (GTDB taxonomy): Bacteria > Bacteroidota > Bacteroidia > Flavobacteriales > Flavobacteriaceae > Algibacter. The sequence continues at coordinate 318,872 of NZ_CP047030.1, read as the reverse complement.
GTATTTTACATTGGAATAAAAACCATTATGTTGTTTTATATGAAATAAAAAATGGCATATATCACATATCAGATCCGGCTCATGGATTGCTTAAATATAACCTATCCGACCTTTTAGAATATTGGATTGGTAATAACGCGAGCTCAGAAACCGAAGAAGGTATTGTTTTATTATTAGAAACAACACCTAATTTAAAGGAGTATGCTACAACAACTAATGAGGCTGATAAGGATTTTAGTTTTTCGTTTATATCAAAATATGTATTAAAATATAAGCAGTTTTTATGGCAATTAGTTATCGGGCTAATTGCGGCTAGTTTACTTCAGCTTGTTTTTCCGTTTTTAACGCAAAGTGTTGTCGATGTTGGAATAAAAAATCAAGATGTACACTTTATATATCTTATTTTATTTGCCCAATTAGCTTTGTTTATTGGGCGCACAGCTATTGAGGTTATTAGAAGCTGGATTCTATTACACTTAAGTGCAAGAATAAATATATCGCTGGTTTCAGATTTTTTTGTAAAACTCATGAATTTGCCAATAGCTTTTTTCGATACGAGAATGACGGGAGATATTCTACAACGTATAAACGATCATAAACGTATAGAAAGTATTTTAACCACATCGTCGTTAAACGTGCTCTTTTCTATGGTGAATCTTGTTATTTTTAGTATTGTTTTGGCATACTATAGTTTACAGGTTTTTAGTGTGTTTTTTATAGGAAGTTTTCTTTATTTTTTATGGATTATTATTTTCTTAAAAAAACGTAGAGATTTAGATTACAAGCGTTTTTCTCAAGTAAGTCAAGAACAAAGTAAAGTTATTGAGCTTATAAATGGGATGCAGGAAATAAAATTACATAATGCTGAAAAACAAAAGCGATGGGGTTGGGAGTTTTTACAAGCTAAACTATTTAAAGTATCCATAGAGGGGTTAGCACTCGAGCAATACCAAACGGTGGGTTCTGGTTTTATAAATGAAGTAAAAAATATTTTAATTACCGTACTCTCTGCTAAATTAGTAATTGATGGTGATATTACCTTAGGGGTGATGTTGGCTATTACATATATAGTAGGGCAGTTAAACTCGCCAATAGCGCAACTTATAGGTTTTATTAGAGAAGTGCAAGATGCTAAAATATCGTTAGAGCGCTTGGCAGAAATTCATAATAAAGAAGATGAAGAGCAGCAAGGTGCTAATAAAATAACAGACCTTTCTCAAGATGCAGATTTAAGCCTCGAAAAGGTTTATTTTAGTTATACAGGGGCAGATCAAATGGTTTTAAAAAATCTTGATTTAACTATTCCTTCAAATAAAATTACAGCTATTGTCGGCACTAGTGGTAGTGGTAAAACCACCTTAATGAAATTGCTCTTAAAATTTTACGAACCTAATGCTGGAACTATAAAACTTGGTAATTACAATTTACAACATGTATCTCAAAAAGCATGGAGAAACCAATGTGGTGTAGTGATGCAAGAAGGCTATATTTTTAGCGATACTATTGCTAACAATATTGCGGTGGGCGAAGATTATATCGATAAAGATAAGTTGGCACATGCGGTAGATGTTGCCAATATTAAAGACTTTATAGAAGTCTTGCCATTATCGTACAATACTAAAATAGGCATGGAAGGTGTGGGCTTAAGTACTGGACAAAAGCAACGTCTGCTTATTGCAAGAGCGGTTTATAAAAACCCAGATTTCTTGTTTTTTGACGAAGCAACTTCTGCTTTAGATGCAAACAATGAAAAAGTGATTATGGAAAAGTTGAATACTTTTTTTGAAAATAAAACGGTAGTTGTTATTGCTCACAGATTGAGTACTGTAAAAAATGCAGACCAAATTGTTGTCTTAGATCAAGGCAAAATTGTGGAAATTGGGAATCATGAAGCTTTAGTAAAGCAAAAAGGGAATTATTATAATTTGGTTAAAAACCAATTAGAATTAGGGAAATAGCATGTCAGACAAACTAGAAGACATAGATTTAAGGAGCGAAGAGGTTCAAGAAATACTTAGCAAAGTACCACATTGGATGATACGTTGGGGAAATGTATTATTTCTTGTATTAATAATATTGCTGTTGTTTTTGTCTTGGTTAGTAAAATATCCAGATATCATTGCATCAGAAGCTTTAATTACAACTAAAATACCACCGCAAAAAGAATATGCTAAAATTACAGGTAAGTTAGAAGCGATTTTAATAAAAGACAATCAAGAGGTTAGTAGTGGGCAGCGTTTGGCTATTTTAGAAAATACGGCTAATTATAAAGATGTATTTAAGCTTAAATCGATTATAGATACTATAACTTTAAATAGACAATATTTTAAGTTTCCAATAGATAGTTTACCTCTTTTGTTTTTAGGGAATATTGAATCTCAATATGCTTTATTTGAAAACAGCTATATACAGTATCAATTAAACAAAGAATTAAAACCTTATTCCAATGAGGCCGTAGCAAATAGATATTCCATTTCAGAATTAAATAGAAGATTACGAAGTCTTCAATCTCAAAAAGAAATTAATAAAACGGAATTAGACTTTAAAAAGAAGGATTTACAGCGGTTTGTATCATTGTTTGATAAAGGTATTATTTCGGCTCAAGATTTCGAAAATAAACAACTAGAAGCAGCTCAGGCAGAACGTAATTATAAGAATTTTGAATCTTCAATATCTCAAATTAGAGAAGGGATAAGTAACGCAAACCAAACTTCTAAAGGCACTGAAATTAATAGGGTGAAAGAAGAAATGGTATTGCTTAAAAATGTTATTCAATCTTTTAATCAATTAAAAAAAGCAGTTAGAGATTGGGAGTATCAGTACGTTTTACAATCTAATATTGAGGGTAAGGTTTCGTTTTTAAATTTTTGGAATTCTAATCAAACCGTTAATCAGGGCGATTTGGTTTTTACAATAATTCCTAGCGGAAATTCCTCGTTTATAGCTAAGTTAAAAGCACCTGGTCAAAATTCAGGAAAAATTAAAATTGGTCAAAAAGTGAATTTAAAAATAGAAAATTATCCTGATACAGAGTTTGGTGTGCTTAACGGAGTTGTTAAAAATGTTTCAATAGTACCTGATGTAAACGGCTTATATGTCATAGATGTAGAATTGCCTAAAGTACTAGTGACTTCTTACGGAAAAACCATTGATTTTAAACAAGAAATGCGTGGTTCTGCTGAAATTATTACTGAAGATTTACGTTTAATAGAACGTTTTTTCTATCAGTTTAAAGAGGCTTTAAGACGATAAATAATGATGATATAAGTTTTATATAAATACATTGATGTACTACCTTTTAGTGTTTTAGAAAAACAAGATGTTACTAATTATAAAACTTCTCCAAAATAATTATATTAGCAAAGTGTTTTAAATAACTATATTTACCACATGCTATCTAAAAAAACTAAATACGGACTAAAAGCACTAACGTTTCTTGCTAGATCAGAAGGCGATGCGCCAGTGCAAGTTGGTACTATTGCTAAAAGTGAAAACATTCCTCAGAAATTTTTAGAAGGAATTTTGCTAACCTTAAGGAAGTCTGGTATTCTAGGGTCTAAAAAAGGAAAGCATGGTGGTTATTATTTAAGACAAGAACCTTCGGAAATTAAAATGACGGATGTAATGCGTGTTCTCGAGGGACCAATTGCTATGGTGCCATGTGTGAGTCTTAACTTTTATGAAAAATGTGACGATTGCCCAGATGAGCATGCATGTAGTGTGCACAAACTCATGATCATGGTACGCGACAATACACTAAAAGTGCTACGAAACAATACGTTAGCCGATTTGTCAAATATCAAATCTTGATAAAATCATGAGAAATTTTCGGTTTTCTATAAATTTTCTTCAGTTTAACCCGAAAATATTTCATTATCCTAAAAAATTCATAAAACCTATTTGTTATGTGTAAAAATGTATTACATTTGTAATCCCTACTAAAACGGTAGGATTAATATAAGATTAAGAAAATGATAGCGCAAATGTTATTAAAAAATAAAGAAAAGTCCACTTACCAAGAAGATGCAGTTGGAGAAAAACCAATTAGAAGTGTAGCGAAAGCTTTAAGCTGGAGACTTATTGGAACGTTAGATACTTTAATAGTTTCTTATTTTTTAACAGGTGAACTTTCGGTAGCAGCATCTATCGCATCGGTAGATTTTGTAACCAAAATGATACTATACTTTTTTCACGAGCGTATTTGGAATTCAGTTAAATGGGGGAAATAATGATAGAACAATCAGAATTAAATACATTAAATGAAGCTTTTAAAAACGCTTCACCAGCAGAAATAATAGCTAAAGCTTTTGAATTAAGTGATAAAGCTGTAGTAACAACAAACTTTAGACCTTATGAGGCTGCTATTTTGCATGCCGTAAATACGGTTAAAGCTAAAACGGCAGTAGTTTGGTGCGATACTGGTTACAATACGCCACAAACATATAAGCATGCAGAGCAGGTTATAAAAGACCTAGATTTAAATGTGTTTTTATATGTGCCAAAACAAACATCTTCACATAGAGATGTTGTTATGGGGATACCAAATGTAGACGATCCAAAACACGCCTTGTTTACAGAACAAGTAAAGTTAGAGCCTTTTACAAGAGCTATGGCAGAGCATAACCCAAAAGTTTGGTTTACAAACTTACGCCAAGGGCAAACGGCTTTTAGAGATAGCATTGGTATTTTTAGTGTTAGTAAAGCTGGAGTATTAAAGGTTAGTCCGTTTTACTTTTGGAGCGATGAAAAATTAGATAAATATTTGGAAGAGAATAACCTGCCAAATGAGTTTAAATATTTCGATCCAACCAAAGCATTAGAAAATAGAGAGTGTGGTTTACACGCTTAAAACAATATAAATTAGAATATTCCGCGAAAGCGAAATAACAAAAAGAAATTATGAATAAAGACACATCAAATATAAATTCGTTAGAAAACGAGGCTATATACATTATGAGAGAAGTGGCAGCGCAATTTGAAAAACCTGTGTTGTTATTTTCTGGAGGAAAAGATTCTATTACTTTGGTTAGATTGGCTGTTAAAGCTTTTTACCCAGCAAAAATTCCTTTCCCTTTAATGCATATAGACACTGGGCACAATTTTCCTGAAACTATCGAATTTAGAGATCGTTTATGTAAAGAATTAGGTTTAGAGCTAATTGTACGTAACGTTCAAGATTCTATTGATGAAGGTAAGGTGAAAGAAGAATCTGGTCGTTATGCAAGTAGAAATATGTTGCAAACTACTACGCTTCTTGATGCTATCGAAGAATTTAAGTTTGATGCTTGTATTGGTGGTGCGCGTCGTGATGAAGAAAAAGCAAGAGCTAAAGAACGTATTTTTTCTGTTCGTGACGATTTTGGTCAATGGGATGAGAAAAACCAACGTCCGGAGTTATTCGATATGTTGAATGGTGATATTGAGCACGGACAAAACGTACGTGTATTCCCTATTTCTAACTGGACAGAATTAGATGTATGGTCTTATATAGAACAAGAAAATATTGAAATTCCTTCAATATATTTTGCTCACAAACGTAAAGTATTCTTAAGAGATGGCATGATTTGGTCTGCAGAAGACGATGTTGTTTACAGAGATGATAATGAAGAGGTGTTAGAGAAAATGGTTCGTTTTAGAACGGTTGGAGATATGAGTTGTACTGCAGCGGTATATTCAGATGCGGTTTCAATTTCTAAAGTAGTAGAAGAAATTAGAGACTCTACTATTTCTGAACGTGGCGCTAGAATCGATGATAAACGATCTGAAGGTGCTATGGAAAAACGTAAACAACAAGGGTATTTCTAGAAATATCAATTTTGTTATTTCCGTGAAAGCGGAAATCTTTTAAAATGAATACAAATTAGGCTTTTAGCCAACATTATAATAACAATGGAAGTATTAAAAATTGCAACAGCAGGAAGTGTAGACGACGGTAAAAGTACCTTAATCGGTCGCATCCTTTACGATACAAAATCATTAACTTCAGATAAGCTAAAAGCTATTGAAGATAAAAGTGAACAACTAGGGTATGATTACCTAGATTTTTCATTAGCCACAGATGGTTTAATGGCCGAGAGAGAACAAGGTATTACTATTGATGTAGCACATATATATTTTTCAACTAAAAAGAAAAGTTACATTATAGCAGATACTCCTGGCCACGTAGAATATACACGTAACATGGTTACTGGAGCATCAACATCTCAAGCGTCTATTATTTTAATCGATGCACGTAAAGGTGTTATCGAGCAAACTAATCGTCACTTTTTTATCAATAACTTACTTAGAGTTAAAGATGTAGTTGTTGCTATTAATAAAATGGATTTAGTTGATTTTTCAGAAGAGATTTACAATAAAATTAAGGCTGATTTTTCTGAATTAATGAGCAAAAGAGATTATCAAGATCAAAAAATAACATTTATTCCTGTAAGTGCATTACAAGGTGATAATGTTGTAAACAAATCTGATAAAATGCCTTGGTATACTGGTGATGCTTTATTACAGCATTTAGAAGATTTAGATAAAAATGATGTTTATAATGTTGGTACACCACGTTTCCCTGTGCAGTATGTAATTCGTCCTAAAACTGAAGATTTTCACGATTTTAGAGGTTACGCAGGAAAAGTTTACGGTGGTGAATTAAGCGTTGGAGATGATATTATTGTTTTACCATCTAAAACAAGATCTAAAATTAAAGATATTTATTTCTACGACGAAAAGTACGAAACCGCTTCTAGACGATCTTCTGTAACTATTACTTTAGAAAACGATATTAATGTATCTCGTGGAGACATGATTGTTAAAGAAGGTGATTTACCAACTATTGACAAACAATTTACAGCTAATGTATGTTGGATGGATTCTGAAAACTTAACCGTTGGAGGTAAATATATTGTTCAACACGGTGTTAATAAAGTATTAGCTAAAGTTGATAGAATTAACCATAAAATTAATCCTGATTATTCAGGAATAGATAAAGAAGCAACATCTTTAGGTGTTAATGATATTGCGTCGGTTTCATTTAAATTAAACAAACCTATCTTTTTTGATCAATTCAAAAACCATAGAACAAACGGTTCGTTTATTTTAATCGATCCACAATCAAATAACACGGTTGGGGCTGGTTTTATCCAGTAACAAATAATAAAAAATATTTTTCTAATAAGAAAAAGGTCAGGTATATCATGCAAAGTTTTGAAACAGAAATAGAAAATCCAATAGTACAAAAGGATATCATTGAATTAGCCAATAAAATTGAGCTATTTAACAATGGTAAAATTGATGAAGAAAAATTTAGAAGTCTTCGTTTGGCTCGTGGCGTTTATGGCCAACGTCAAGAAGGTGTTCAAATGATTCGTATCAAGATTCCTTTCGGAAAAATGAAAAGTAACCAATTACGTAGAATTGCTGATGTTTCAGATGAATATTCTCGTGGTCGTTTGCACATTACAACCCGTCAAGATATCCAAATTCACTATGTAGATTTACAAAGAACTCCAGAACTTTGGGCTGAGCTTGAAAAAGATGAGGTTACAGTGCGTGAGGCCTGCGGAAACGTGGTGAGAAACGTAACGGCTTCGGAAACTGCTGGTATCGATGTTAACGAACTTTTCGATGTATCTCCTTATGCAGATGCGATTTTTAAATTCTTTTTACGTAACCCAATTTGTCAAGAAATGGGACGTAAATTTAAAGTGTCTTTCTCTAATACTGACGAAGATACCGGATTATCGTATTTACATGATATTGGTTTTATTGCCAAAGTAGAAAACGGTGTTCGTGGGTTTAAAGTAATGGTTGCTGGTGGATTAGGTTCTCAACCGCGTCATGCAGAAGAGCTTTTCAGCTTTTTACCTACAGATAAAATTATTCCAGTAATGGAAGGGGTTTTAAGAGTTTTCGATCGTTACGGTGAACGTAAAAGTAGAGCTAAAGCACGTATGAAGTTCCTTTTAAAGGATATTGGATTAGAGGCTTTTAAAGCTTTAATTGCTGAAGAACAAAAAGCGATTGAATTTAAAACAGTAGCTATTGATGCTGATGCTTATGTGGCATCAACACCAGTTTCAGTGGAAGCACCACAAGTTGAAATAAAAGATCAAGCAGCCTTCGATTTATGGAAATCTACAAACCTTATTCCTCAAAAACAGGAGGGATACGTTGCAATTGGTGTTAAAGTTTTATTAGGTGATTTTTATACCGATAAAGCACGTTTACTAGCTAATTTAGTTGATAAATATGCTGCTGGTGAAATACGTTTAACATTACGTCAAAATATAGTTATTCCTTTTGTAAAGGAAGATTTAGTTCCGTTTTTCTATCAAGAACTTGAGAAATTAGGTTTTGTAGAAGCGGGTTATAATAAAGCCGTAGATATTACAGCTTGCCCTGGTACAGATACTTGTAACTTAGGTATAGCAAGTAGTACTGGTATTTCGGTAGAATTAGAACGGATGATTACGACAGAATACCCACAATATTTACAAAATGAAGATCTTGTAATTAAAATTAGTGGATGTATGAATGCTTGTGGTCAACACAATATGGCAAACATTGGTTTTCAAGGAATGACGGTTAGAACACCTGAAAAATTAGTGGCGCCTGCGTTACAAGTTTTATTAGGAGGAGGTAACCTAGGTAATGGAAATGCATTATTTGCAGATAAAGTAGTAAAAGTACCAAGTAAAAGAGGACCGGAAGCATTACGTAGAATCTTAAATGATTTTGAAGCAAATGCTGAAGGAAAATCATTCGTAGATTATTATAAAGTAACAGGAGAACGTTATTTTTATGATTTATTAAACGATTTACAAGACGTGACTAATTTAACTCAAGAAGATTTTATCGATTGGGGAGAAGAAGAAAAATACGTTAAAGAAATTGGTATTGGAGAATGTGCTGGTGTAGTTATCGATTTAATAGCAACATTATTCTTTGAGAGTGAAGAAAAAATAGATAATGCCAAAGCTTCTTTTGGAGATGAGGTGTATTCTAGCGCTATATATTATGCTTACCAATCGCTAGTTAATTCCGCGAAAGCGTTATTATTAGCTGAAAATAAAAAGACAAATACGCATGCTGGAATTGTTTCTCAGTTTGATGAGTTTTTTATTGAAGGAGGTAAAATTGATTTAGGAACTTCGTTTTCAGAATTAATATACGAAATCAATAAAAATGCACCAACTAAGGATTTTGCAGTAAGTTATATTGCAAATGCCGATAAGTTTTTAGCTGCAGTTAGAGCTTATAGAGAAGCAGAACAAGCTAAAGCATAAGAATACTAAAAAGCAACAATGAGTTTAAAAACCCCAATATTAACCATAGTAGGTGCTGGTCCAGGAGACGTAGATTTAATTACCCTTAAAGCTATTAAGGCTATTGAATCTGCAGATGTGATCCTTTACGATGCACTTATTAATGAGGCTTTACTAAAATATGCTGCGGCAGATGCCGAACTTATTTTTGTAGGTAAACGTAGAGGGTGTTATGCTTTTCAACAAGATCAAATAAACGATCTTATTGTATCTAAAGCTAAAGAGAAGGGGCATGTGGTACGCTTAAAAGGCGGTGATCCTTTTATTTTTGGTCGAGGCGCAGAAGAGATTGATTATGTGAGACAATTTGGATTAGAAACTTATGTTGTTCCTGGTATTTCGTCATCCATGGCCGTGCCAGCTTATCAAGGTATTCCGTTAACAAAACGAGGATCTTCAGAGAGTTTCTGGGTTATTACTGGAACCACTAAAAAACATCAGTTATCTGGCGATGTGGCTTTGGCTGCAAAATCGTCGGCAACAGTTGTTATTTTAATGGGTATGGGTAAATTGAGTGAAATTGTTCGCATTTTTTCAGAAGAAAATAAACAAGATGTTGCCGTAGCTATTATTCAAAATGGCACTAGAGATAATGAAAACGTAGGGATTGGTACTATAAGTTCTATTGAAAGTATAGTGGCAGAAAAACAATTAGCAAACCCTGCTATTATTGTTATTGGCGATGTGGTGAAAGAACGCGCTGTATTATCATCGGTTTTAGAAACGGTTAATAAAAATAAGTAATATGCTAGATGAAGCGGATAAAATAAAGATGTCGAGCCTAGTTGAAAAAGAAAGGAATAATTTATATCCTATTTTTTTAAAAACAAAAAGTTTAAATGTTCTTATTGTTGGTGGCGGAAATGTTGCTGAAGAAAAATTAACGTTCTTATTAAAATCGAGTCCAGATGCACATGTTACAATGGTGTCGCCAATGTTTCGTGAAGGCACTATAAAACTTGCAAAAACAGGTTGTGTAACATTAGTTGAAGATAGTTATAAAAAAAACTATATTATTGGCAAGCATATGGTGGTTGCTACGACAGATATACCGGAAGTAAATGTACAAGTTTGGAAAGACTGTAGAGCAGAATCTAAATTAGTTAACGTTGCCGATAATCCGCCGTATTGCGATTTTTATATGGGTGGTATTGTAACTAAAGGGAATGTGAAAGTTGCGATTTCTACTAACGGAAAATCACCAACTACAGCAAAACGTTTGCGTCAATTTTTTGAGGATGTTATTCCTGAAAACGTAGACGATTTAGTTAAAAATTTAAACGAGTTTAGAAAAACTATTAAAGGTGATTTTGAACAAAAAGTGGAAACGTTAAACGAATTCACAAAAGGACTAATAGAAAAAAAAGAGTAATTATATATAAAGCATAATAAAATGATTAAAACAGATATACTAATAATTGGCGCGGGGCCAACAGGTTTATTTACAGTATTCGAAGCTGGATTATTAAAATTGAAATGTCATTTAATTGACGCGTTACCACAGCCTGGTGGGCAGTGTTCAGAATTGTATCCTAAAAAGCCAATTTATGATATTCCTGGATTTCCAGAAATTTTAGCTGGAGATTTAACAAAAAATTTATTAGAGCAAGCAAAACAATTTGAGCCTGGTTTTACTTTAGGTGAGCGTGCAGATACTGTTGAAAAGCAAGAAGACGGTACGTTTATAGTAACTACAAATAAAGGAACAAAACACCAAGCACCAGTTGTTGCTATTGCTAGTGGTTTAGGTAGTTTTGAACCTAGGAAACCGCAACTTGAAAACCTTTCTAAGTATGAAGATAAAGGTGTTGAGTATATGATTAAAGAACCAGAAGTGTATCGTGATAAAAAAGTAATCATTGCTGGTGGTGGAGATTCTGCTTTAGATTGGTCTATATTTTTAGCCGACATAGCAGAAAGTGTTACTTTAATACATAGACGTAATGAATTTAGAGGACATTTAGATTCAGTTGAAAAAGTTCAAGAACTAAAAGATGCTGGAAAAATAAATCTTATTACACCTGCAGAAGTTACTGATATCTTAGGAGACGGTAAAGTTGAAGCGATAGAAATAACTAAAAAGGACGAAGAGCCTTTTACTTTAGAAACCGATCACTTTATTCCTTTATTTGGACTTTCACCTAAATTAGGGCCTATTGCAAATTGGGGATTAGAGATCGAAAAAAATGCAATTAAAGTTAATAATGCTTTAGATTATCAAACTAATATCCCAGGTATATTTGCTATTGGTGATGGTAATTTTTATCCAGGTAAATTAAAATTAATACTTTGTGGTTTCCATGAAGCAACTATCATGTGCCAAGCGGCATATCAAATTATACATCCAGGAAAGAAAAATGTTTTAAAATATACTACAGTTTCTGGTGTAGATGGTTTTGATGGTACTCGTAAAGAAGCTCCTAAGGCCGTAGTTCAAGCTATTACCTAGTAAACGATAAATCTTTTTAGTGTTTTCATTAAAAAGATCTAAACTAAACACAAGGCATGACTATCCTGCAAGGTTTCCAAAATCTTGCAGGATTTAATGTTTAAAAAAAGAAGCTTTTTAAAAGGATTAGTTTTATTTTTATAAACTGATTAAATACACCATTAAACACAATGGTATTACACATATAGCAGCAAATGAAAAGTTATAATGTTTGTTTAAAAGACACAGTTAAAGCCTTTACGAAAAAAGTGTTTTACTCTTTGTTCGATTGTGATCACGAAGCAGAACACGCCGAATATTTAGAGAAAACATTCTTGCAAATTCTAGATAAATTAGAAATTGAAAATGGCGAAAATATATGGGAGACCTTTAAAGCGGAACTTCCAGAAATTAGAAGGAAATTAGATTTAGATGCTATTGCTTTCGAAAATAACGATCCTGCATCGCATTGTTTAGATGAAATTTATATGGCTTATCCTGGTTTTCACGCTATTTCAATCTATAGATTAAGTCATGCGCTTTATAAACTAGGTGTTTATATTTTACCTAGAATGATGAGTGAATATATTCATGGTATTACAGGTATTGATATTCATCCGGGAGCTACTATTGGCGAATCGTTTTATATCGATCACGGTACAGGAATTGTAATTGGCGAAACCTCTATAATTGGAGAACAAGTAAAAATATATCAAGGGGTTACTTTAGGTGGTATTCAAGTTTCAAAAGACTTAGCTTCTACTAAAAGACACCCAACCATAGACGACAATGTTACCATTTACGCTAACGCAACTATTTTAGGAGGTGATATTGTAATTGGTAAAAACAGTATTATTGGAGCTAATGTTTGGATTACCCAATCGGTACCCGAAGGTTCATTAGTGACTTATCAAACAGAAATTAAAATTAGACCGAAGAAAAATGGCATACGGTAAAACAATATTAGACGAAATAGGGAATACACCTTTAGTTGAAGCAACGCATTTAATTAATAAAGAAGGCGTACGTTTATTTTTAAAGTTAGAAGGAAATAATCCCGGAGGAAGCGTAAAAGATCGCGCTGCTTTCAATATGATTTCTGAAGCTTTAAAACGTGGCGATATTAAAAAAGGCGGTACTTTAGTCGAAGCAACTAGTGGAAACACAGGAATTGCTTTAGCTTTTATAGCACAATTATTAGGATTGAATATGGTATTAATTATGCCTGAAAATTCTACAGTAGAACGTGTTAAAACCATGAGAGCTTACGGAGCTGAGGTAATTTTAACACCAGCTGATATTGGTATTGAAGGCTCTAGAGATGTTGCTTTTAAATTACGTGATGAAAAAGGGTATACCGTTTTAAATCAGTTTGAAAATGATGATAACTGGAAAGCGCATTACAAAACAACAGGTCCAGAAATTTGGAGAGATACCGAAGGCGAAATAACTCATTTTGTTGCCACTATGGGAACTACGGGAACCGTTATGGGTACTTCAACATTTCTTAAAGAAAAAAATCCGGAGATTGTAATAGTAGGAGCGCAACCTGCTGATGGTGCTAAAATACCTGGTATTAGAAAATGGTCGCCAGAGTATGTACCCAAGTTTTTTGATCGTTCTAAAGTAGATGTTGTTATAGATGTAACCGAGGAAGATGCTAAAAATATAACGCAACGCCTAGCCAAAGAAGAGGGCGTTTTTGCGGGTATGAGTAGTGGCGGTTCTGTTTACTGTGCTTTGCAAATTGCGGAGTCTTTAGAAAGCGGTGTTGTAGTTGCTATTATTTGCGATCGAGGCGATCGTTATTTGTCGTCTAGTCTATTTGAATAGTCTAATAATTTTATAAATATCACAAGGTTAACAATAATATAGTTATTATTTTTGCAAAAGCAAATCCACAATGGTGGTAACAGTTCATTAATGTAATTGTGTTATCAAGAAAGGCAGAGGGAATAGACCCGTTGAAACCTTGGCAACCCTTTAAGAACCGAGATAACTATCAAGGAAATAAAGAAGGTGCTACATTCTACTTAGTAATTTTTATAATTATTAGACAGATAACGAAAAGTATTTCTTTAACTTTTCTTGATAAAACTTATAATAGAATACAGCGTTTTAGTTAAGTGTTTCGTTCATCGGTATTTTTAATTGCTGTTAACGGAAATAACCTAAAGCGTAAAAAGAAAAGAAAACATGTCGAATATCAGAGAAGCATTAAAAGAGCGAATTTTGGTTTTAGATGGTGCCATGGGTACGATGCTACAAGCTTACAAATTTCAAGAAGAAGATTTTAGAGGCGAACGCTTTAAAGATTATCCAACACCTTTACAGGGCAATAACGATTTACTATCGCTTACCCAACCCGAAGCTATAAAAACCATCCACGGTAAGTACTTTGCTGTAGGTGCTGATATTGTAGAAACCAATACCTTTTCGGGAACTACTATTGCTATGGCAGATTACCAAATGGAAGATTTAGTTTACGAACTAAACTACGAGTCTGCAAAAATAGCCAAAGAAGTCGCCGATGAATTTACTGCAAAAGAACCACATAAACCGCGTTTTGTAGCGGGTTCAATTGGGCCAACAAACCGTACAGCAAGTATGTCTCCCGATGTTAACGATCCAGGATATAGAGCTGTTACTTTCGATGAGTTACGCATTGCATATAAACAACAAGTAGAAGCGCTTATTGATGGTGGTGTAGATTTACTTTTAGTTGAAACTGTATTTGATACCTTAAACGCCAAAGCTGCTTTATTTGCGATAGAAGAAGTAAAAGACGAACGTGGTATCGATATGCCAATTATGTTAAGTGGTACTATTACTGATGCTTCAGGAAGAACATTATCAGGACAAACAGCTGAAGCTTTCTTAATTTCAGTATCTCATATTCCATTACTTTCAGTAGGGTTTAACTGTGCTTTAGGAGCCAATTTATTGCAACCTCACTTAGAAGCTATTGCTTCTAAAACAGATTTTGCTATATCAGCGCATCCTAATGCCGGATTACCAAATGCTTTTGGAGAATACGATGAAACTCCTGAAGAAATGGGAGAGCAAATAGAAGAATATTTAAAACGTAATTTAATAAATATTATAGGTGGTTGTTGTGGTACTAGTCCGGAGCATATTCGTGTTATAGCAGATCTTGCAGCCAAGTATAAGCCTAGAACCCATGGTGAATTGGTGTAATTTTTAAATTATAAATTATGATTCTTGAAGTAGCCATATTGAATATTAAGAAAGGATTATCAAGTGATTTTGAAAATACATTTAAAATCGCTCAGAAAATCATTTCTTCAATGAAAGGCTATATCTCACACGATTTAAAAAAATGTGTTGAACAAGATGATAAATATATATTATTAGTGCATTGGGAAACCATTGAAGATCATGAAATTGGTTTCCGTAAATCACAAGAATATCAAGAATGGAAAACGTTGTTACATTCATTTTACGAACCTTTTCCAACAGTAGAACATTATAGATAATGAAGATAAAGCAATCAAAATACATGAAATTGTCTGGTTTAGAACCTTTAGTTCTAAGCGAAAACACCAATTTTATAAATGTAGGAGAACGTACTAATGTAGCGGGGTCTCGTAAGTTTTTACGATTAATTAATGAAGAGAAGTTCGATGAAGCTTTGGATATTGCACGTCACCAAGTAGATGGTGGAGCGCAAATTATCGACATTAATATGGACGACGGACTTATTGATGGTAAAGCATCGATGGTGCGCTTTTTAAACCTTATTGCTGCCGAACCAGATATTTGCCGTGTGCCTATCATGATTGATAGTTCTAAGTGGGAAATTATCAATGCTGGTTTGCAAGTTGTGCAAGGAAAGTGTGTGGTGAATTCTATTTCCTTAAAGGAAGGTGAAGAAAACTTTATTTGGCAAGCCAAGCAAATTAAACGCTATGGTGCCGCAGTTATTGTTATGGCTTTTGATGAAGTTGGGCAAGCGGATACATACCAAAGAAGAATTGAAATTGCTGAACGTTCATACCGTGTTTTAGTTGATAAAGTGGGGTTTGCTTCGGAAGATATTATTTTCGATTTAAATATATTTCCGGTAGCAACCGGAATGGACGAACACCGAAGAAATGCTATCGATTTTATCGAAGCAACACGTTGGGTACGTCAAAATTTAGAAAATGTAAGTGTAAGTGGAGGTGTGAGTAACGTATCGTTTTCTTTTAGAGGAAACAATGGTGTTCGAGAAGCTATGCACTCAGTGTTTTTGTATTATGCCATCCAGGCGGGTATGAATATGGGTATTGTAAATCCTGCGCTTTTAGAGATTTATGATGATATTCCAAAGGATTTATTAGAGCACGTTGAAGATGTTATTTTAGACAGAAGAGAAGATGCTACCGAACGTTTGTTAGACTTTGCAGAAACAGTAAAAGGTTCTAAAGTTGAAAAAGGTGTCGATTTATCTTGGCGAGAAAACCCAGTACAAGAGCGTATAACGCATGCTTTAGTAAAAGGTATTGATGCCTTTATTATTGAAGATGTTGAAATAGCAAGACAAGAAGCCGCAAAACCTATTGAAGTTATCGAAGGTCATTTAATGATCGGGATGAACGTGGTTGGAGATTTATTCGGAGCAGGTAAAATGTTTTTACCTCAGGTGGTAAAATCGGCGCGTGTAATGAAAAAAGCCGTTGGTTACTTAAACCCGTTTATTGAAGAAGAAAAAGGAGATAAACAAGAACCTGTTGGGAAAATATTAATGGCTACCGTAAAAGGTGATGTGCACGATATTGGTAAAAATATTGTAAGTGTTGTTTTAGCTTGTAATAACTACGAAATTGTAGATTTAGGAGTTATGGTGCCGCCAGAAAAAATTATAGAAATGGCCATCAGCGAACGTGTTGATGCTATTGGTTTATCAGGGTTAATTACGCCATCATTAGACGAAATGGTGTATTTGGCTAAAGAAATGCAACTTCAAAATTTTGAAGTGCCTTTACTTATTGGTGGTGCAACAACATCTAAAGCACATACAGCTGTAAAAATCGATACACAGTATAAAAACGCAGTGGTGCATGTTAATGATGCATCTCGTGCGGTTACCGTGGTTGGAGATTTATTAAACAAGAAAACCAACAATGCTTACGTAGCGAAGTTAAAAGCCGATTATGATGATTTTAGAAACAAGTTTTTAAAGCGTGGTAAAGAGAAATCTTATATTTCTATTGAAGAAGCTAGAAAAAGAAAATATAAAATAGACTGGGAAACGTCTAATATTTCTAAACCGAGAGAATTAGGTGTGCAAATTTTAAAACAGTTAAGTTTAAAAGAACTAGAACCGTTTATAGATTGGAGTCCGTTTTTTAGAAGTTGGGATTTACACGGGAAATTCCCCGATATTTTGACCGATGAGGTTGTGGGAGAACAAGCTACTATTATGTATGCTGAAGCTCAGGAGATGATTAAAGAAATTATTGCCAAGCAACTTTTAAAGCCAAAAGCTGTTTTTGGTTTGTTTGAAGCTAATACTATTAACGATGATGATATTTCGGTTCAGAAAAACGGAAAGGAAATCGCGATTTTTAGAACCTTGCGTCAGCAATTAAAAAAACGTGAAGGGATTCCAAATCATGCATTATCTGATTTTATAGCTCCTAAAGAATCTGGTAGAACGGATTATATGGGCGCATTCTGTGTTGCTATTTTTGGCGCTCAAGAATTAGCCGATAGTTATAGAGCTAAGGATGATGATTATAATGGTATTATGGCACAGGCTATTGCTGATAGATTTGCTGAAGCTTTTGCTGAATATTTACACAAGAAAATAAGATTAACACATTGGGGTTACGCTGCCGATGAAGATTTAAGTAACACCGATTTAATTAAGGAAAGTTATAAAGGTATTCGTCCGGCTCCAGGATATCCTGCATGTCCTGATCATTTAGAAAAGGAAACAATTTGGGAATTGCTAGAGGTTGAAAAACTAATTGGTGTAACCTTAACAGAAAGTTTAGCGATGTGGCCAGCTGCTGCAGTTTCGGGGTATTACTTCGGTAATCCAGAAGCGAAGTATTTTGGTTTAGGGAAAATAACTGACGATCAGTTAACTGATTATTCTGAACGTAAAGGCATCGATAAGAAAACAGCTAGAAAATGGTTGCATCCTAATTTAGCAGAAGAATAGCATGGCATTTATAGAGGTAACCTTAGGAAGCCACATGATTTCTCATGGTTATGATACAGATAACAAAGAGGTTTTGGAACATGTTGCGGTTGATGGTTTTTCGAAGAAAGTGGTTGCCGTATCTCGAATAAAATCATTGAGCGAAAAATATATTCTTACGGATTATTTGGATGGAAGATGGATTTATTGGGAGTACACAGAAACTTTTGACGAGGTTAAAAATAAGCTGGTAAACCCGCGTTAGCGATTGCAACGGCATCCTTTTTTTGTTTCCGCCAAAGGCAAAAAAAGATATAGTGTAAAGCGCGACCCTTGTGGTAACGCCAAAATTAAACTAAAATATAGATAAGATTCTCGTTTTGTGAGGATGACAAAAAATAAGTAATGAAAGTAACAGACCATATTAAACAAGCCAACGGAAAAACGTTGTTTTCTTTTGAGGTAATTCCGCCAAAGAAAGGTACAAATATTCAGGATTTATATAATAATATCGATCCTTTAATGGAGTTTAATCCACCATTTATTGATGTTACCACATCTCGTGAGGAGTATGTGTATATTGATAAAGGCAATGGTTTGTTGGATAAGCGTATTACACGTATGCGCCCTGGTACGGTGGGTATTTGTGCGTCTATTATGCATAAATATCAGGTAGATGCTATTCCACATTTATTGTGTGGTGGTTTTACAAAAGAAGAAACTGAATATGTTTTGGTAGATTGCCACTATTTAGGTCTGGATAATGTAATGGCTTTGCGTGGTGACTCGATGAAAGATGAGCCATATTTTAAGCCTGTAGCGGGAGGGAATGCATTTGCGAGCGACTTGGTGCAACAAATTGCAAACCTTAATAAAGGTCAATATTTGCACGATGATTTTAAGGTTGAGCATAATTCGGACTTTTGTATTGGTGTGGCCGGTTACCCAGAGAAACACATGGAAGCGCCATCGCTGGTTAACGATTTACGTCGTTTAAAAGAGAAGGTAGATGCTGGTGCCGATTATGTGGTTACCCAGATGTTTTTTGATAATAATAAATATTTTGAATTTGTAGATAAGGCTAGAGAAGCTGGGATTAATGTGCCTATTATTCCGGGAATTAAACCTATAGCTGTTAAAAGGCATTTACAAATTTTACCTCAGGTTTTTAAAATTGATTTACCTCAAAATTTAATCGATGCTGTTGAAGGTTGTAAGGATAATAAAGCCGTTAGACAAGTAGGTATTGAATTTGCTATACAGCAATCTAAAGAGTTGAAGGAGGCAGGTGTACCTGTATTGCATTATTACTCTATGGGGAAAAGTGATAACGTTAAGGCTATTGCCGAAGCTTTGTTTTAGTAAATCGTGTGGTTTGTACTTAACTTTTAAGGTTTACGTTGAAATTTAAGTACATTTGCCACACAGAAACCCGATAATGAAATTACTTTATACCTGCATATTTTGTGTCCTATTTTTTAATGGATTTTCACAAGATAAAACACATACATCTTACCTCGATTTAAGTTATTTTAAGGGTAATATTGCGCTTCATAATAATGATATACTTCATTTAATTAAAGGACATCCGGAAGGTTATCTTTTAAGTTGGAACAAAAAAACATACGGTTTTAACGATTGGGAACAACGTTTTAATTATCCGGATTATGGTGTTACTTATGCTTATCAAAACATGAAAAATGATGTTTTGGGTAATGTAACATCGCTCTATGCGCATTTTAATTTCTACTTTTTTAATAGAAATCTGCAATTTAGAATTGGGCAAGGTATGGGGTATACTGAAACGCCTTATGATAAGGTTGATAATTATAGAAATATTGCCTACGGTTCTAAATTAATGAGTAGCACCATGGTGATGCTTAACTATAAAAAAGAACGCATTTTTGATCGCTTTGGTTTAATAGCTGGTTTTTCTTTAATACATTATTCTAATGCCAATGTTAAAGCACCTAATGCGAGTACAAATACTTTAGCGCTTAATGTTGGGTTAACCTATAATTTAGATAAAAAAGAGTTAGAGTATCAACATACCTTAGCCGATAATGACAGACAATTTACACAGCCTATAAAGTATAATTTTGTTTTTAGATCCGGTGTAAACGAAAGTGATATTGTAGATAGTGGTCAGTATGCGTTTTACGTACTTTCTGCTTATGCCGATAAACGTATTAACCGTAAAAGTGCGTTGCAATTTGGTGCCGATGTTTTCTTTTCTAATTTTTTAAAAGAACTTATTTATTACCGAAGTGTTGCTTTTCCAGAGTTAGATGTATCTGGTGACGAAGACTATAAGCGTGTTGGTTTTTTTGTAGGGCATGAGTTGTTTATTAATAGAACCTCATTGCTTACCCAGTTTGGATATTATGTCTATTATCCATACGATTTTGAAGGCCAAACGTATTTAAGAATTGGTTTAAAACGTTACGTTGGTAAACAGCGAAAATGGTTTGGAGCCATGACCTTGAAGTCTCACGGAGCTAAAGCGGAAGCTGTTGAATTTGGAATTGGTGTTCGATTATGAAAAAGTTAATATATATATTCGTTTTTAGCCTTGTTTTTGCTTGTGATAGTGAAAATGCGGGCGATTGTTTTCAGAAAACAGGAGCTATAATACAGCAAGAATTTAGTGTTGATGTTTTTACTAAAATATTAGTAAATCGGGATATTGAATTAATAATTACCGATGGTGAAACTCAGAAGGTGACTGTTGAAACTGGTGAGAATTTAATGAATGATGTTGAAGCTATTGTAGTCGATGGTAAATTGACATTAACCGATAATAATACTTGCAATTATGTGCGTGATTATGGTATTACTAAAGTTTATGTAACAGCGCCTAATATTACCGAAATTAGAAGTTCTACGCAATACACCGTTAGTTCTAATGGTGTTTTAAGCTATCCAAGTTTGTCAATTTTATCAGAGGATTTTGGAGCAGAAGATTCGTTTACTAATGGTAACTTTGATTTAGAAATTGATAACACGAGTTTTTCTCTTGTTTTTAATAACCTCTCCAATTGTTTTGTTTCTGGTAAAACTGAAAATTTACGCATTACTTTCGCAGCAGGAACGTCTCGTTTTGAAGGTCGAGATTTAATAGCGCAATTTGTTAGTGTATCAAATAGAAGTTCTAACGATATGGTTGTAAATCCACAGCAATCCCTTACGGGGAAAATTTCTGGACCCGGAGATGTTATTTCGGTTAATACTCCAGATATTATTACTGTGGAAGAACTTTATACAGGTCGATTAATTCTCGAATAATTGAACCGATTGTTTCGCTATTTCTAACTCTTCATTGGTTGGAATAATTAATATTTTTACCTTAGATTCAATAGTATTTACGGCTCTTAATAGTTTAGATCTTTCTTTGTTTTTTTCTGTATCTAAATTAATGCCTAGAAAATCTAAATCTTCACAAACCATTTTTCGCATTAATTCTGAATTTTCTCCTATGCCTGCGGTAAAAACAATGGCGTCCAATCCGTTTAAAACTGCGGCGTAACTACCAATGTATTTTTTAATGCGGTAAGTGTTCATTTGTAGAGCCAGTAAGCAATCTCTATTGCCTTTGGCGGCTTCAGTTTCTATTTCTCTTAAGTCGCTAAAACCTGTTAAGCCAAGCATACCGCTTTTCTTTTGTAAAAGGGTATTAATTTCATCTAAAGAGTAGTTTAATTTATTTGCCAAATGAAAAATTACAGAAGGATCGATATCACCACTTCTTGTACCCATAATTAATCCGTCTAAAGGTGTTAAGCCCATAGAGTGATCTACAGCTTTTCCGTTTTTAATGGCTGTTATACTGCAACCATTGCCTAAGTGAATTGAAATTATTTTAGATTCTTTTTGACCTAAATAATGAATAGCTTGTTCTGATACGTATTTATGACTAGTACCATGAAAACCATACATTCTAATTTTATGCTCGGTTAAAAGATTATTCGGTATAGCATATCTATAAGCATGCTCTGGTATAGATTGGTGGAATGCCGTATCGAAAACCGCGACTTGCTTAGCTGAAGGGAAAATAGCTTCGGCCACTTCAATACCTTCAAAATGTGCAGGATTGTGTAAAGGTGCTAAGCTGAAGAGGTCTTTTATATTGTCTTTTGCCCATTGGTTAATTTCGGTGGTTTCTTTAAATCTAGCACCGCCTTGTACTACACGGTGCCCAACAATATCAATATCTGAAGCCGATTTAATGATGCCAGTTTCACTATCTAAAAGTTGATGAGATAGTAGTTCCAATCCTTGTTTATGGTTGTAAATAGCAGTGACGTGCTCAATGGTATCTTTTTCAGTTTTGTAAATAAATTTCGCATCGTCCATTCCAATACGTTCAATTAAACCTGAACATAAAATAGTTTCGGCTGGCATTGAAAATAATTGAAATTTTAGAGATGAACTTCCAGAGTTTAAAACGAGTACTTGCATATTTTATAAATCTTGTGCTTGAATGGCTGTAATTATTACTGTACTGTAAATATCGTCGGCAGTACAGCCACGGCTTAAATTGTTTACAGGTTTGTTTAATCCTTGTAGAACAGGACCAATGGCTAATGCTCCGGTTTCTCTTTGCACTGCTTTGTAAGTGTTGTTACCTGTGTTTAAATCAGGGAAGATTAAAACACTAGCGCTACCTGCAACTTCTGAGTCTGGTAATTTGCTTTTACCAATACGCATGTCTACAGCGGCATCATATTGAATTGGACCTTCAATTTTTAAACTTGGCGCTAATTTTTTAACTATTTCGGTAGCTTCACGCACTTTTTCTACATCGGCTCCTTTTCCAGAGGCTCCAGAAGAATAAGATAACATGGCTACTTTTGGTTCAATTCCAAAGTTTTTAGCGGTTTCAGCAGATGAAATGGCGATTTCGGCTAACTGTTCTGCATTTGGGTTCGGGTTGATGGCGCAATCTCCAAAAACAGAAATACGATCTTCTAAACACATAAAGAAAACAGAAGACACAATGTTAACATCTGGTTTCGTTTTTATAAACTGAAGCGCTGGTCTAAGGGTATGTTGCGTGGTGTGTACAGCTCCAGAAACCATACCATCTGCATGGCCTTTGTAAATCATCATGGTTCCAAAATACGATACATCAGAAATCATATCTCGAGCCATTTCTAAGTTTACATTTTTATGTTTTCTTAGTTCGTACAATGTGTTTACATAATCATCAAAATAGGGCGATTTTGTTGGAGAAACAATATTTACTTTGTTTGTGTCTAGGGCAATATCTAAAGTGATAAGGCGCTCTTTTATTAAATCTTCATCTCCAATTAAGGTTAATTCTACAACCTGAGCATCTATTAATCTAGCTGCAGCTCTTAATACACGTTCATCATCACCTTCTGGTAAAACAATATGTTTTTTATTGTTTAGTGCACGTTGCAATAAGTTATACTGAAACATGCGAGGTGTGAATATATCCGATTGAAAAGTGATTAAATCATTAGATAATTTATCGGTATCTACATGTTTTTCGAATGTTGCGATAGACATTTCAATCTTTTCAATATTATCGGCATAAATTTTAGATTTTATTTTCCCAATAGTATTCGTAACCGAAAAAGTGCCAGATTTAACACTAATAATAGGTACTACGCTAGAAAGACCTTCAATTAATTTTAAAATAGATTCCTCAGGAATTAAACCTCCTGTCAAAATAATCCCTGATATTTTAGGGTAGTTTTTAGAAATATGAGCTTGTAAAGCACCAAGGATGATATCAGCACGATCTCCAGGAGTAATAACTAATGCGTTTTCTTTTAGGTGTGTTAAGTAATTTCTTAACTGCATGGCACCAACACTAAAGTTTTCGGCTTGGTTATTAACCATATCCTTACCGAAAAGGACATTACCATTTAGGTTTTTTACAATTTCTTTAATGGTTGGACTAGCTAAGCTTTTTATTTTCGGAATTACTGTAATATTGGTGTCTGTATCTGTATTGATACGTTTTTGTAGTTTTTCTTTTAAGATAGAAATTTGGTCAACATCTACTTTATTGGTTATAAGAGAAAGCACATCTACTTCACCTTTAAAAGTGTCGTGAGCTAATTGTACGCTATCAACAATAGATTTTAAATCTTTTTTATCTCCTTGAGAAACTATAATAACGGGAAGACTCAGGTTTTTAGAAATTAAGATATTAATGTCTAATTCTAGGCTAGAGTTTTCATGAGAAAAATCGGTACCTTCAACTAAAACAAAATCGAACCTAGATTCTAAGTATTTGTATTTCTTTATAATTTCGTCAATAACCTTCCCGGATTTGCCTTGGTTGTATAAATCTAAGACTTCGTTTCGGGTAAAAGCGAAAGTGTTTTTATAATTAATATCTATTTCAAAATGTGAAACTACGGTGTTAATATGGTTGTCCATTTCACCTTCATCGAGGTCTTCAATAATAGGTCTAAAATAACCAACCTTTGCTGTTTTTCCTAAAAGCATACGCATTAGGCCTAACACAATAACCGATTTTCCGCTGTTGGGCTCTATAGTAGCCACATAAATTCCTTTGCTCATCGTAATATATTTGTTACGTTATAAATATAGAGATATTACTTATTTTTAGCTAAGTAATAATGCAAATTTATTTGGTTTGAGCGTGGCTAAAGATGATTTATATCATGCTTTTCTATTTTAAAAACGGGCTTATGCGGTTAATTCTCTAAAAAGAGATTCTAAACTTGCGTTTTTCTGATTAAGTTGAAGAATTTTTAATTGGTTATCGTGTGCAAAATCAAAAACATGAGATCGCATATCTTCGGAAGTTTTAAATGTAATTTCGTAAACAAAGCCGTAGGTGTTTTTTACACTTTTTACTTTTGGTAATCTAATTAGAAAAGCATCTTCAACTCTAAAATCGAATTCTACAATTACAGTTTGTTCTTTCTCGTCTCGTAGTTCGTTAAGTTTTTTGTCGGCTACAATTTCTCCTTTGTTAATTATAATAACGCGGTCGCACATGGCTTCTACCTCTTGCATAATGTGTGTTGAAAGAAAAACGGTTTTTGTTTCGCCTATATGTTTAATTAAATTTCTTATTTCTACCAATTGGTTTGGGTCTAATCCGGTTGTAGGTTCGTCTAAAATTAAAACTTCAGGATCGTGGAGTAGGGCATTGGCTAACCCAACGCGTTGGCGATACCCTTTAGATAGTTGCCCTATTTTTTTATGCATTTCGGGAATTAAACCCGTAAGCGCTATAACTTCGCTAATACGTTTTTTATCAACCTTATATATATCGGCGTTAAATTTTAAATACTCTTTTACAAACATATCTAGATACAGCGGGTTGTGCTCTGGCAAATACCCTACGCTTTTTTGGACCTGTTGTTTCTCTTCATCTATATCATGCCCATTTACTTTGGCTGCACCTTCGGAAGGTTGAATAAATGTGGTTAAAATTTTCATCATAGTCGATTTTCCTGCACCATTAGGACCCAGAAATCCAACAATTTCAGGTTTTTTTACGGTAAACGAAATGTTGTTTAAAGCCTTCTGATTTCCGTAAAGCTTTGATATTCCTGTAACTTCTATCGACATAAATTAATTGTTTGTTCAAAAATAATGATTCTGAATGTAAAAATCTTGACGATTCCCTTTTTTAAGATGTTTTAGTGTATTCCGTATATAATTTAAAATTGTGCATAATAATGGTAGGTTTTATGTGGAATCTTTATTTTTTTGAATAAAATGTAAAAAAAAGTTTTATTGTATTTTGATTTCTTAATAAAATAATTACTTTAGCCACTCAATTATCACTATGACAGTATATTTTACATATTTTAACAACTGGTTTTATTTCTTTTTTAGCGAAAAGAACGAGGCGTTGTATGTATAATTTAAAACTATAAATTTAATATGAGTCTCGATGAAAATCGAGACTTTTTTTTGTTTAACAATCTATTGAACATTAATAAAAAACAATAAAATTGATAAAAACAGTAGCTATACAAGGTATAAAAGGATCATATCATCATATTGTGTCAAAACAATTTTTTGAAACTGCTGTGGCTACTATCGATTGTTTATCATTCGATAGGGTAGTAGATTCGTTAATTACAAAAGAATGTGATGCAGGAATTATGGCACTCGAAAATTCGATTGCGGGTTCTATTATTCCTAATTATGCATTAATCGATAAGTATAATCTTCATGTTGTTGGAGAGCATTATTTAGACATTCAGCATAGTTTAATGGCATTGCCAAACCAGAGTATTTTGGATATTGAAGAGGTGTA
The DNA here is from genome assembly GCF_009796825.1 of Algibacter sp. L3A6. GTDB lineage: Bacteria > Bacteroidota > Bacteroidia > Flavobacteriales > Flavobacteriaceae > Algibacter. Next base: position 292,701 of record NZ_CP047030.1, on the reverse strand, counting down.
TTCACATCCTATGGCGCTATTACAATGTAAAGAGTTTTTTAGAGATTATCCGCATATTAAATTAATTGAAGATAAAGATACGGCCGAAGTGGCAGAGCGTATTCAGAATAAAAAATTAAAAGGTGTTGCAGCCATTGCTAGTGAATTTGCAGCCGAAATTTTCGAGCTCAATGTTTTAGCAAAAAGTATACAAACCATTAAAAACAACGAAACTCGTTTTGCTATTGTACAACGTACAAAAACAGATCTTTTAGAGTCGGAAATTAGTAAGGCATCTATAAAGTTTGAAGCGAACCACAAACGAGGCAGTTTAGCGACTATTTTAAATGTAATGAGCGATTGCAAGTTGAATTTAACAAAAATACAGAGCCTTCCAATTATTGAAACACCTTGGAAGTACGCCTTTTTTGTTGATGTAACCTTCGATGATTATGCTAGTTTTCAGAAAGCAAAATCATTAATAGAAATAATGGGAGACGATTTTAAAGTTTTAGGTGAATATAAAAATGCAAAATTATGATTGAAGTAGCCGATAGATTGCATAGTGTTGAAGAATACTACTTCTCAAGAAAATTGAAAGAAGTAAATGCACTAATAGCAAGTGGGAAACCTGTAATAAATTTAGGTATTGGTAGTCCAGATTTACAACCATCGCAAAAAGTAGTAGATGCTTTAACCGAAGGATTGTTAAGTCCGAATGCACATAAATATCAAAGTTATCAGGGCTTGCCAGAGTTGCGCCAAGCTATTTCAGGATTTTACAAAACGCATTACAATGTTGATTTAAATCCAAACGCCGAAGTGCTTCCATTAATGGGAAGTAAAGAAGGTATTATGCATATTTCAATGGCATATTTAAATAAAGGCGATGCTGTTTTAATACCAAATCCAGGTTATCCAACTTATCAATCGGTAACTAAATTATTAGAAGCAGAACCTATTTTTTATGAGTTGGATGCTACTAATAATTGGCAACCAGATTTAGAAGCTTTAGAGCAACAGGATTTAAGTAAAGTAAAACTAATGTGGGTAAATTATCCGCATATGCCAACAGGAACTCAACCATCTGAAACGTTGTTTGAAGATTTAGTGACTTTTGCTAAAAAGCATAATATTTTAATAGTAAATGATAATCCGTATAGTTTCATTTTAAATGAAAATCCTACGAGTATTTTAAATGTAGAAGGCGCTAAAGATGTTTGTTTAGAACTTAACTCATTAAGTAAAACCTTCAATATGGCCGGATGGCGCGTTGGGATGGTTGTTGGTGATAATAAGTATATAAACGATATTTTAAAAGTGAAAAGCAATATGGATTCCGGAATGTTTTACGGTATTCAAAAAGGTGCTATAGAAGCTTTAAAATGTTCTAGCGAATGGTTTTCAACCTTAAATAACGTTTATAAAGAACGTCGTGATTTAGTTTGGAAATTAGCCAAAGCATTAAATTGCACGTACGATGAAAATGCAACAGGACTTTTTGTTTGGGCAAAACTGCCTACAGATGTAAAAGCAGAAGCGTATATCGATTTAATATTGAAAGAGAAAAGTATATTCTTAACTCCAGGAACTATTTTTGGTTCTCAAGGTGAAGGTTATATTAGGTTTTCTTTATGTGCACAAACCGAAGATTTACAAGAAGCCATAGCGCGTGTAAGTTAATAGTTAATTGCCATTTAGAATTTAGGACATTATAAAAAAGTAAATAGTAATAAAGTAAAACCCGTAACAGTTCGTTCTCCAAGAGGAGAAGGTTAGGGAGCAAAATGAAAAATATATATTCAATAGGCATAGGGTTAATAGGTGGTAGTTTAGCTAAGGATATAAAAGCCCTTAGGCCAGAGGTTATTATCCATGGTATTAGCCGTAAAGACAGTACGCTTGAAGAAGCTTTGGCTTTAAATTTAATTGATAAAAAAGCAACGCTAGACGATTTAAAAAATGCCGATTTAGTTATTATTTCTATACCCGTAGATGCAACTGTAAAATTGTTGCCCACTATTTTAGATTTAATTCCAGAAACAGGCTTAGTAGTCGATGCGGGATCAACAAAAGTTGATATTTGTAAAGTGGTAGAAAACCACCCTAAACGCCGTAATTTTTTAGCAATGCACCCTATTGCAGGAACAGAGCATTCGGGACCAGCAGCAGCTATTAGTGGTTTGTTTCAAGGGAAAACAAATATTGTTTGTGAGGTTGAAAAAACAACGTTTAAGCTACAAGAAAAGGCTTTGAAATTGTTTAGTGATATTGGTATGAGAATTCGATATATGAATCCGGAAGCACATGATAAGCATATTGCTTATGTATCGCACCTGTCGCACATTAGTTCTTTTATGTTAGGTAAAACGGTTATTGATAAAGAAAGAAACGAACGCGATATTTTTGATATGGCAGGCAGTGGATTTGCATCAACAGTGCGTTTAGCAAAAAGTTCGCCAGCCATGTGGACACCTATTTTTAAACAGAATAAAGCCAATGTTATTGAAACATTAGAAGAGTATATTAACAACCTGTCTCACTTTAAAGAGCTTATGAAACAAGATGATTTCGAAGCTATTTATAAAGAGATGGAAAGCACAAATTATATAAAAGATATATTAAACGGAATACATTAAACCTGAAAAAAAATTGAATATCCAATTTCGACACTACACTAAACAATAAAATGCACGGAAATTGGAATTTCATTTTGAAATTTGATTAAGATTATGGAAAACACAAAAGAAATGAGAACCTGGTTAGATGATTTAAAATTAGATCATCCATTAGTAATTGCTGGACCTTGCAGTGCTGAAACAGAAGAACAAGTATTAAAAATAGCTCATGAGCTAAAAGATACCGATGTAAGCTATTTTAGAGCTGGTATTTGGAAACCAAGAACACGCCCAGGAATGTTTGAAGGTGTTGGTGCTTTAGGTTTAAAATGGTTACAAAAAGTAAAAGCTGAAACAGGCATGAAAGTCTGTACAGAAGTAGCAAATGCTGCTCACGTAAAATTAGCTTTAGAGCATGATATCGATTTATTATGGATTGGTGCACGTTCTACAGTAAGTCCTTTTATCATGCAAGAAATTGCAGATGCTTTACAAGGTACAGATAAGCCTGTATTAATTAAAAACCCAGTAAATCCAGATTTAGCCTTATGGTTAGGTGGAATTGAAAGAATTTACAAAGCCGGTGTTAAAAATATTGGAGCAATCCATAGAGGTTTTTCTACTTACGAAAAAACAAAATATAGAAATACTCCAGAATGGCAATTAGCTATTGAATTTCAAAACAAATATCCAGATATTCCATTAATTAACGATCCATCGCATATTACAGGAAAAAGAGATATGATTTTTGACGTATCTCAAACCGCTTTAGATTTAAACTTTGATGGATTAATGATTGAAACTCATTACGATCCTGAAAATGCATGGAGTGATGCTGCACAGCAGGTAACACCATCTACTTTAGTGCAGATCATGAGAGACTTAAAAATTAGAAAAGAATCTAATGCTGAAGCAGAATACAATAGTTCTTTAGATAATTTAAGAGCGCAAATTGATGTTGTTGATAATCAAATTCTTGATTTATTAGGAAAAAGAATGAAAACTTCTGATAGTATTGGAGCGCTTAAAAAACAAAAAAACGTTGCAGTTTTACAATCTAAACGTTGGAACGAAATTTTAGGTAAAATGGTTTTAGAAGGTGAGCAACATGGTTTAAGTGAGGAATTTATCTTAAAAATGTTTAAAGCAGTACACCAAGAATCTATTAATCACCAAGAAAAAGTGATTAACGGATAATAACTGTCAATTTTAGATATATAAAAAAGCCTCGCACAGCGAGGCTTTTTTTATGGATTCAAATATCTAATATATAGTAGGACTATAAAAAGATTAATCGTTTTTAGTATAAGCTAAACGTCTAGACGCTTTTCTCATTAAAATGTTAATTAAATCTTCTGGAGAGCTACCTATGCTTCCTCTTACTTTTTTGTTGTAATTCCATAGTAAAATACCATCTAGTGCGTTATGAACAGTCATGTTTATTACCGCATTATTTGTACTTCCCCAAGCACCAAAAAGCACTCCTAAAGCTACACTTGCGCCTTCAGACATTGGTTTATTGGTTTCAAAATCTCCAGATATTACTGCATCGACTTCCAATAAATCTGCTAATTCTTTAGGAGTGTAATCTGTAATATTATCGTAATCTATTTCTTTTCTTTTTAATAAAGCGGTCGTTACTTTAGGATCTTGAACTTCTAAAGAAAGTAATTTACCTCTTTTCTTTCTTTTTAAAAACCAAGAATACATAGCTGTTTGTATGCCTTCGCCTTCGGCTTTTTCAAGTTTGTGCAACTGCTCGTTGCTCATGTCTTTCATTTGTTTAGGCCTTAGTTTTACTTGTGTTTTAAAAGGTACAACAGCAATTTTTTTATGAGATTTGGCAATTTCATCAAAATCAGGGTTTTCATAAAGGTTTGTTTGAGCGTTTGCACCAACAGTAATGGTTAAAAATAAAATTGAAAATAATAGTTTTTTCATGTTTTTTGGGTTGTTTTAAATTATGTTACTAATATATGTTTAGTCTTAATCAATAAATAATTTTTTTAGATTATTTTTGGAGAATATGACAGGACGCGTTTATAAATCTACAGGAAGCTGGTACACCGTGAAAACCGATTTGGGTGAAACTTACGAGTGCCGAATAAAGGGGAAGTTTAGAATTAAAGGTATTAAAAGCACCAACCCAATTGCTGTTGGCGATATAGTAGATTTTGAAATAGAAACCGATAATAATCAAGAATCGGGAATTATACATAATATACACGATAGGTTTAATTACATTGTACGTAAATCTGTAAACCTATCTAAGCAAACACACATCATTTCGGCCAATATAGATCAGGTTTTTTTAATGATTACCATTAATAATCCGCCAACATTAACCAGTTTTATTGACAGGTTTTTGGTAACGGCAAATGCTTATTCAATTAAAACGGTTTTGCTTTTTAATAAAATAGATACTTACGATCAAGAAACACTAGACGAAGTAAAATACCTGGCACATATTTATAGAAAAATAGGTTACGAGTGTATTGGGGTATCTGCCGTTACAGGTAAAAATGTAGACAAAGTAAAGGCTTTAATGCATGGCAAAGTAAGTTTATTTTCTGGGCACTCTGGAGTTGGGAAATCTACACTTGTAAATGCTATTGAACCAGATTTAAATATAAAAACCAAGGCAATTTCTACGCAACATATGCAAGGGCAACATACTACAACTTTTGCTGAGATGTTCGATTTAAGTTTTGGAGCTCAAATTATAGACACACCAGGGATTAAAGGTTTTGGTGTTGTGGATATGGAAAAGGAAGAAATTGGTGATTATTTTCCTGAGTTTTTCGCTTTAAAGCAAGATTGTAAATTTAATAATTGTTTACATATTAAAGAACCAAAGTGTGCCGTTAAAGATGCGTTAGATGAAGGTGATATTGAGTATTCTCGTTACCGAAGTTATATTCAACTTGTTGAGGGTGAAGATGAGCATTACAGAACCGATATTTGGGACTAATCCAATTGGCCATCCGAGAGACATTTCCCCGTAAGGGTAATTTACTTAAACCTCAAAAAATACATTTGTTAGGTTTTTAATAAATGCAATTAAATAGATGAAAGCAGTTATACAACGCGTTACAAAAGCTAGCGTAACTATTGGAGGAGAAGAAGTAGCCAATATAGAAAACGGACTTTTAATTCTTTTAGGAATTGTAAATGAGGATGCAGAAGATGATATTGTTTGGCTTTCGAATAAAATTGTGAATCTTCGAATTTTTTCTGATGATAATGATGTGATGAATCATTCTTTAAAAGATACCCATGGCGATGTTATTGTGGTAAGTCAATTTACACTTCAAGCTTCTACTAAAAAAGGTAATCGCCCGAGCTATATAAAAGCAGCGCGGCCTGATGTTGCTATACCATTGTATGAAGCGTTTGTCAAACAAATAGAAAAAGATTTAGGAAAAACAGTGCAAACCGGACAATTTGGAGCCGACATGAAGGTAGAGTTGCTAAACGATGGCCCAGTTACAATAATTATAGATACAAAAAATAAAGAGTAATGGCATCCATTTTTGGACATGGCATAGTTGGATATACTTTGGTGAAAGTAACCAATAAACAAAATTTAAAGTGGTTGCTATGGGCTGCGGTGTTTTCTACAATTTTACCCGATTTTGATGTTATTGGCTTTAATTTAGGTATTGCTTATGGCGACCCGTTAGGGCATAGAGGTTTTACGCATTCTATTGTGTTTGCTTTAATTTGGGCACTGATTTTAATGTTTACTTTAGGTCGAAATAATAAAGCAATTTGGTTTTTAGTCATTTTTATTTCAACAATGTCTCATGGTATTTTAGATGCTATGACTTCCGGAGGAAAAGGTGTGGGCTTTTTTATTCCTTTCAATAACGATCGATTTTTCTTTCCTTTTCAAGATATACGGGTTTCACCTATCGGTATTGGAAATTTTATTTCCCAACGTGGAATTCAGGTGATTTTAAGCGAATTTAAATACATATTTTTACCGTGTTTTATTATATTAGCTGTCAGGTTTTTAGTTGTAAAATTTAAAAAGGGAACAAATTAGTTCGTTTTACTATAGTTTAAATAACTAGGCGCTGTAAAATAAACATAACCCCTTTTTCATGATTATAAAGCGTATTCTCAATACACTGTTTTTACTCGTAACACTTTTTAGTTTTTCTCAACAAAATTTATACACTAGTTTTAGTATTCCCGATAATTTAAAACAAAATGCTAATGCTGTTGTTAGAGATGATGCTACCACTATTATTTTGGAGTCTTCGCAAAGCATGTTGGTTACCGAAAAACGAATTGTAACTGTATTAAATAAAGAAGGTAACGATGCTGTTAATGCATATTTGCATTATGATAAAAACGTAAATATTAAAACATTAGAAGTTTTGGTTTACGATAACTTCGGTAAGGTTATTAAGAAAATAAAAGAGAAAGATTTTAGAGATGTAAGTGCTGTGGATGGCGGTACCTTATACTCCGATTCTCGAGTAAAATATCTAGAATATACTCCTATAAAATATCCTTATACTATTGAGTTTAATTCGGAATACGAAACTAATAATACCGCGTTTATTAATTCGTTTTTTCCAGTAACCGAATACTTTTTAAGTGTTGAAAATAGCAGTTATACCTTAAGTTTCCCTGAAGAACTTACTATTAGAAAAAAGGAGAAAAACATAGAGAGCTATAAGGTGAATAAAGCTGTTACTTCAACGAAAATACATTACAGTATAAAAAATGTTTCAGGAATTAAGCCAGAAGACTATAGTCCTTATTTTTCTGATATTGTTCCGAAAGTGATGTTTGCATCAAAGCAGTTTTCTTTAGAAGGTGTTAATTCTGAAGTAGAAAATTGGGACGAATTTGGAACTTGGATGTATCATGATTTAATAAAAAACACTCATGATTTATCGGAAGGGACTATAATTAAAATTCAGGAATTGGTTAAAAACGAACCTGATAATATAGCAAAGGCGAAAAAAATATATCAATACGTTCAAGATAAAGTGCGTTACATAAGCGTGCAAGTTGGTATTGGTGGTTGGAAACCTTTTAATGCTTCGGAAGTAGATCGGTTGGGGTATGGAGATTGTAAAGGTTTAACAAATTACACTATGGCTTTGCTTAATGCTGTTGGTATAGAATCTAATTATTCTGTGGTTTTTGCAGGAGATTCTCAACGCAGTTTAGAAAAAGATTTTGCAGCTATGCAGGGCAATCATGTTATTCTGAATATCCCGAATAACGATGAGAATATTTGGTTAGAGTGTACAAGTCAGAAATTGCCTTTCGGTTTTATTGGTGATTTTACAGACGATAGAGATGTTTTAGTGATTACTCCAGAAGGCGGAAAAATACAACATACCAAAAAATATATTCCAGAGGAAAGTTTACAAACCATAAAGGGAGTTTGTGATATTTCAAACGATGGTTCGATTAAGGCTGTGGTAGATGTAAATTCAAAAGGTATTCAATATGATAATAAATATTGGTTAGACACTGAGCCAGAACGTGATTTAGATGTGTATTACAAAAAGCGTTGGAAATACATAAACAATATGTCTATAAATAGCATGAGTATTGAAAATGATAAAAACACCATAGAATTAATTGAAAGCATAAATTTTCAAGCTATTAATTACACCAAAAAAGTAGGTGAACGTATGCTGGTTAATTTAAATGTTTTAAATAGAAACACACATATTCCGGACAGGTATAGAAGTAGAAAACTTCCGTTAAAAATAAACAGAGGGTTTAAAGATGTTGATGAGGTAGAAATTAATTTACCACCAGATTACAATATAGAATCATTACCAAAAGGGCAGTCGCTAGAAACTAATTTTGGTAGCTATACCACAGAAATTTCTGCTATAGATAATTCTAAAATAAAATATAAAAGAACTTTTATTATAAACGATGGTGAATTCCCTAAAGAAGATTATGCTGCGTTTAGAACCTTTTATAAAGAAGTCTCAAAACTCGATAACGTTAAAGTCGCATTAATTAAAAAGTAAAATTATAGCATGAAACTAACCTCACTATTAGTAACTCTTTGTTTCTCATTAACTGCATTTGCTCAAGATTACCATTTTGGCAAAGTATCTAAAGAAGAACTACAAGAAAAATTTAATCCTTTAGACTCTTCTGCAAGTGCAACGTATTTGTATAAATATAGAAAATCTTTTTATGAGTATGATGAGCAAAATGGGTTTACATTGATAACCGAAGTGCATGAGCGTATTAAGATTTACAATCAAGAGGGATTTGATTACGCAACTAAATCAAATAGATTGAGTGTAAGTGGAGGTAGCGATGAGGAAATTCGAAACTTAAAAGCCTATACATATAGTTTAGTAAATGGTAAAATTGTTGATACTAAATTATCTAAAGAGGGTATTTTTAAAACGGAATTATCGAAATACAGCAATGAGTATAAGTTTACGATGCCTAATATCAAGGCAGGAAGTATTGTAGAGTATAAATACAGAATTAATTCACCATTTATATATAATGTAGACGAATTTGTATTTCAACATGATATTCCTATTAAAAAGATAGAAGCTAGATTTGAGGCTCCAGAATACTTTAGCTTCAAAGTGAACGTAAGAGGGTATTTGGGGATTGTGCCTAAAAAAACTGCTCAGTCAGATAAAATAACATTTACGGGAAGAACAGAAGATAGATCGTTTTATTCAGAAAATTTAAACTTTACGAAGCATATTACAGAATACGATATAGAGAATGTACCGGCTCTAAAGGATGAACCTTATGTTAATAACATTGATAATTATAGGTCTTCAGTAAAATACGAGCTATCTTACACTAAGTATCCAGATGCGCCTATAAAGTCATACACCACATCCTGGTCCGATGTAGTAAAAACTATTTACGACAACTCAAACTTTGGCCCCGAATTAAATAAAAATGGTTATTTTGAAGATGATATTGATGCACTAATAGCAACAGTTTCCGATCCATTACAACGTGCGGCGTTAATATTTAATTTTGTAAAAAACAAAGTGAAATGGAATGGTTATTATGGTTATGGGACGGATGATGGTGTTAGGAAAGCATATAAAGAGCATGTGGGTAATGTTGCCGAAATTAATTTAATGCTTACCGCTATGTTGCAATATGCCGGGCTTAGAGCTTACCCCGTTTTAGTAAGCACTAGGGAACATGGTGTTCCATTATTTCCAACATTAGAAGGCTATAATTATGTAGTGAGTTATGTGAAATTTATAGAGGGTAATATGCTCTTGGATGCTACAAGTAAGTTTAGTATTCCTAATGTTTTACCTTTTAGAACACTAAATTGGCAAGGACGTGTTATAGCAGAAGCTGGTGGTTCTACTTTAATAGATTTATACCCTGAAGAAATCTCAGAAAACACCGTTTTTTTTATGGCTAGTTTATCGGAAAATGGAGATTTATCTGGTGGATACAGGAGTATAAGAAAAAGCCATAAAGCATTGTCGTTTAGAGAGCGTTTTGTAGATGTTGATCGTGATGATTTTATTGAGCGATTAGAAAACAAGTATGACGGACTTGAAATTTCGGATTACGATGTCAAAAATGAATTAGATTTAGGTAAGCCTGTTGTGGAATCTTATAAATTTGTAAAAGAAAGTCAAGTTGATGTTATTGGTGATAAAATGTACTTTTCTCCAATGTTTTTTTTTAAAACAACAGATAATCCTTTTAAGTTAAGCGAAAGAGAGTTTCCTGTTGATTTTGGATATCCATCTAAAACAGATAGTAAAATAGTAGTAAAAATCCCTGAAGGGTATAAAATAGAAAGCCTACCAGAATCTGGAGCTTTAGAATTACCTGATCATTTAGGTAAATTTGTTTATCAAATTAATGGGGCAGGAAATACAATACAATTATCTGTGTTGTATGAGATTAATGATGCCATTATTACTCCAGAGTATTATGAGTCTTTAAAAGCTTATTTTGCACAAATGATAGAGAAAGAAAACGAACAAATAGTTTTAAGTAGAATATAATGAATATAGAAAACGCACAACAAGAAGTAGATAATTGGATAAAAGAGCATGGTGTTCGTTATTTTAACGAGCTTACCAATATGGCTCAACTTACCGAAGAAGTAGGGGAGGTCGCTAGAATAATTGCCCGCAGATACGGAGAGCAAAGCGAAAAAGAAAGTGATAAAAACAAAGATTTGGGTGAAGAATTAGCCGATGTTTTATTCGTTGTACTTTGTTTAGCTAATCAAACCGGAGTCGATTTACAAAAAGCTTTTGATGAAAGAATGTATAAGAAAGGAAAACGCGACCACGATAGACACCATAATAACGAAAAATTAAAGTAAATTAGCAGGCTTTAAAACGTATAGAATTTTACAATGAATATTACTCTTCATAAATCAAAACTCGAAAACCAAAAATCGGCAGTTATAATTACAGGTTCAAAAAGTGAATCTAACCGTTTGTTATTATTACAAGCACTTTATCCGGAATTTAAACTTGAAAATGTTTCAAACTCCGATGATAGTAATTTAATGACGAATGCTTTAAGCTCGCAATCCAACGTGGTAGATATTCACCATGCCGGAACAGCCATGCGTTTTTTAACTGCATATTTTTCAATTCAAGAAGGAAGAGAAGTAACACTTACGGGGTCTAAAAGAATGACGGAGCGTCCAATTAAAATTTTAGTTGAAGCCCTTCAAGATCTTGGAGCAGAAATAAGTTATATCGATAACGATGGTTTTCCACCAATAAAAATTACAGGAAAAAAACTATCAAATCATAAAGTGTCTCTAAAAGCAAATGTAAGTAGTCAATATATTTCAGCTTTATTATTAATAGCTTCAAAACTAGAAAATGGTTTGGAGTTAACGTTAGAAGGCGAAATTACATCGGTACCATATATAAACATGACGTTAAGCTTACTCGACGAAATAGGGGTAGAGTCGTCGTTTGTTGGTAACGTGATCACCATAAAACCAAATACAAAAGCATTAACACCAAAAACATTAGTTGTTGAGTCCGATTGGTCTTCTGCATCATACTATTTCAGTATTGCAGCTATTAGTGATATTGGTACAGAAATCACTTTATCATCATACAAAGAGAATTCTTTACAAGGTGATTCTGTGTTAGTCGAAATTTACAAACACTTTGGAGTAACTAGTACATTCAATGGTAATTCTATTACATTAAAAAAAGAAAAAGCTAGCGAATCAACAATAAGTTTAGATTTAAAGAACGCACCAGATATTGCTCAAACCATAGCAGTAACATGCTTTGCATTAGGTATGCCTTGTGATTTAATAGGTTTGCATACCTTAAAGATTAAAGAAACAGATAGATTAGTTGCTTTAAAAACCGAAATTGAAAAATTAGGTGGCGAAGTAAAAATCACAGATAAGTCTTTACACTTGGCGCCATCAACTAAAATAAAGGAATTAGTGCCAATTGCAACCTATAACGATCACCGTATGGCTATGGCATTCGCGCCTTTAGCCCTAAAAACATCATTAATTATAGAACATGCTGCCGTGGTATCTAAATCATACCCAACGTTTTGGGACGACTTAAAAGCTATCGGTTTTAAAATAACCGAATAATAATCACGCATTTACTTGACAACCCCTATGCTCAGATTGTATATTTGCAGCTGTTAGATTTTTTTCAGGGGAAACTCAGAAGAGATTAAAACACATTAACTTAAAACCTTTTTGAATGAAATTATCACATTTTGGTTTCAATTTACCAGATGAATTATTAGCGGAATATCCAGCTGAAAACAGAGATGAGTCACGTTTAATGGTGCTTAACAGAAAAGAGCAGACCATTGAACACAAGATGTTTAAAGACATTATTGATTATTTTCAGGAAGACGATGTTTTAATTTTAAATGATACCAAAGTTTTTCCAGCCCGTTTATACGGAAACAAAGAAAAAACAGGTGCTAGAATCGAAGTTTTTTTATTAAGAGAATTAAATGAAGAACAACGCCTTTGGGATGTTTTAGTAGATCCAGCACGTAAAATAAGAATAGGAAATAAATTATACTTTGGAGACGACGAAACGTTAGTAGCCGAAGTTATAGATAACACAACATCTAGAGGGCGTACTTTACGTTTTTTATATGATGGATCTTATACTGAATTTCGTAAGAAATTAAACGAGCTAGGCGAAACACCACTTCCAAAATACATCAAACGTGATGTAGAACCAGAAGATCAAGACCGTTACCAAACTATATACGCAAAAACAGAAGGCGCTGTAGCGGCACCAACTGCAGGACTTCACTTTTCTAGACATTTATTAAAACGTTTAGAAATTAAAGGAGTTAAATTTGCTGAGGTTACGTTACACGTAGGTTTAGGAACGTTTAATCCTGTAGAAGTAGAAGATTTGTCTAAGCATAAAATGGATAGCGAAGAGCTTAAAATTGAAGCAAAAGCAGTCGAGATTGTAAATACAGCACTTAAAGAAAAGCGTCGTATTTGCGCCGTAGGAACCACAGCTATGCGTGCCATAGAAAGTGCAGTTTCAACAAGCGGAAAGCTTAACGAAATAGAAGGATGGACAAATAAATTTATTTTCCCTCCATACGAATTCAGTATCGCAAACTGCATGATCACTAACTTCCACACACCAAAATCTACATTATTAATGATGATTTCGGCATTCGCAGGTCACGATTTTGCTAAAAAAGCATACGAAGAAGCGGTAAAAGAAAAATATAAATTCTACAGTTATGGTGATGCGATGTTAATCATCTAATCCATTTAAAATAAAATTTAAGCCTCATCTATTAAAAACGATGAGGTTTTTTTTTGTTCTATATTTAATAATAATAGTAAGTTTTAAAATTTGGGCATTTCCTTTCAGGTCGGGCTTTTCGCTATATCTTTTTGTAAAACAGTATATTTTTATTTGTAATTAGGTTTTTTATAAAGTATCAGACCTATCAAATAACTAATTTATAAATTCAGCAAAAAGGATGCCGCTACAATCCCTAATGCAGCCATGTGCTAAATTTAAGGTCTACACTAAATTTAGGATGACTTTATAAAAACAAGTGCTATAAAAGAAAAAGCTTTCACTATTTTTGCAACCAAATGAAAGATAATAAAAAAGACATACGCGCCTTAACCAAAGAACAACTTCGGGATTTCTTTGTAAAAAATGGCGATAAAGCTTTTCGAGGCAATCAAGTTTACGAATGGCTTTGGCAAAAATCGGCTTACACCTTCGAAGATATGACAAACGTATCTAAAGAAACACGCCAAATGCTGGAAGACAATTTTGTAATCAATCACATTAAAGTAGATACCATGCAACGTAGTAGCGATGGTACAGTTAAAAATGCGGTACGTTTGCACGATGGTTTAATTGTAGAGTCGGTTTTAATACCAACAAAAACAAGAACCACAGCATGTGTTTCGAGTCAAGTAGGCTGTAGTTTAGATTGTAAGTTTTGTGCAACCTCACGTTTAAAGCGTATGCGAAACTTAAATCCAGACGAAATTTACGATCAAGTAGTAGCTATCGATAACGAAAGCCGCTTATATCACGATCGTCCCTTAAGCAACATTGTGTTTATGGGTATGGGCGAGCCGCTAATGAATTATAATAACGTGATTAAGGCTATCGATAAAATAACATCTACCGATGGTTTAGGCATGTCTCCAAAACGAATTACGGTTTCAACATCAGGAGTGCCAAAAATGATCAGAAAAATGGCTGATGATGACGTAAAATTCAACTTAGCCGTATCGTTACACTCAGCAATAGATGAGGTTCGAACTCGAATAATGCCTTTTAACGAAACATTTCCTTTAAAAGATTTAAAAGAATCTTTAGAATATTGGTACTTAAAAACTAGTCGTAAAATTAGTTACGAATATGTGGTTTGGAAAGGTATAAACGATAGACAAGAAGATATTGATGCCTTTGTTCAGTTTTGTAAATATGTACCATGTAAGGTTAATATTATTGAATACAACCCTATTGACGATGGTGAATTTCAACAAGCCTCAAACGAAGCTCTTGAAAATTACATTAGCGCATTAGAAAAAAACAGAATTGTAGTTAACGTACGTCGCAGTCGCGGAAAAGATATCGATGCTGCTTGTGGGCAATTGGCCAACAAAAGTTAAGCGTTTGGTATTTCGTATAAAATCATAAATCGCTTAGTATATAAATTTGTAAATCTTATATTTGATTTCTTTTAATATTTCACCTTGAAAATAGTAGAACAAATAAAGCAACCCATAGCTTACGAAATGGATCTTTTTGAACAAAAGTTCCTGCTTTCTATGTCGAGTAAAGTGGCTTTGCTAAACCGTATTACACATTATATTGTGAATCGCAAAGGGAAGCAAATGCGCCCTATGTTTGTGTTTTTAGTTTCTAAAATGGTTTCTAACGGCGAAGTTTTCGAGCGTACCTATCGTGGAGCTTCTGTTATAGAGCTTATACACACTGCAACATTAGTACATGATGATGTGGTGGATGATAGTAACAGACGTCGTGGTTTCTTTTCTGTAAATGCACTTTGGAAAAATAAAATAGCTGTTTTAATTGGCGATTTTTTACTGTCTAAAGGTTTATTATTATCGATTGACAATAATGATTTCGATTTGCTTAAAATTATTTCGGTTGCAGTGCGAGAAATGAGTGAAGGTGAGTTGCTCCAAATAGAAAAAGCCAGAAAATTAGATATTACCGAAGCGGTATATTACGAGATTATTCGTCAGAAAACAGCAACTCTAATTGCTGCCTGTTGTAGTTTAGGTGCTGCATCTGTAAAACCACAATCGGAACATGTAGAAACCATGCGTAAATTTGGAGAGCTAATTGGTATGGCATTTCAGATTAAGGATGATTTATTTGATTATGGGGATACGCAAATTGGAAAGCCAACAGGTATTGACATAAAGGAACAAAAAATGACTTTACCTTTAATTCATGTGCTTAATGGTGCATCTAAAAAGGATAAAAAATGGCTCATTAATTCCATTAAAAACCATAATAAAGACACCAAACGCGTAAAAGAAGTTATCGCTTTTGTGAAAAATAATGGTGGTTTGGATTATGCCATTTCTAAAATGACACAATTTCAAACGGAAGCTCTAGAATTGCTTCAAAAGTATCCAGATTCTGAATATAAGCAATCGTTAGAGCTTATGGTTAACTATGTTATCGATAGAAAAAAATAAAATTCTATTATTGTTGCTGTTGCTGCTGTTGTTGTCCGCCACCGTTTTCTTTTTCTTCCAAACTACGCTTGTAACTGTTTGAAGGATATACGGTAGAAACTTCTGGATTTAGTTGCTTTGAGTTTTCATTTTTATTTGTTTTAACAGAAACAGTAACTTGCATTTCAGCTTCAACACTACCTTTAAACACACCTTTAACTGGTGCGCAATCTCCATAATCTCTTCCTATAGCTAATCTAACGTGATTTTCGTTTGCTATGGCATGGTTTGTTGGGTCGAATCCTAGCCAACCATAAAACGGAATATAAGCTTCTATCCAGGCATGTGTAGCACCTTCTCCTCGAGTTATTTCATCGTTAGGGCAAATATAGCCACTTACATATCTAGCTGGTATACCTAGCATTTTTACCATACGTAGCATAACATTAGTAAAATCTTGACAAACACCTACTTTTAGTTCCCAAGCTTCTTCTAAAGATGTTTTTACGTTAGTAACTCCTGTTTTGTATTCAAAATTATTATACACATACTCGCATATGGCAAGTACAGCCTGAAAGGGCGACTTGGTTTTTAGCATTAAATCTAGAATAACATCAGTTATTTCTTTGCTACCTTTAAAAGGTTTATGGGCTGTAAAATCTATAAAGTCTGTGGTGTTTTTTATGCGTTTAAGCTCTTCCCACTGTAAAGTTTTGTCAATACTATCATCCGGAATTAATTTTGGAGATGTTACCACTTCAACTTCAGAAATTATATTCAATTCGTCGTGTGGCTCTATTACCATAAACGTACCAACTCTATTGTTATAAAAATCGATAAAACTTTCTATAAAAGGGTTATTTGTTATAGATATTAAGTGCGAAATCACTTTTTGATTATCATCATTAATAGGGTGTAACCTAGTTAATGTTGCCCCATCTATTACGGGTGCATTGTAGTTATACTTTGTTGTATGTTTAATGAAAAATGTAGCCATGATAGTTATAAATCAATTATTAGAGTTGTAAACCGCATTAATATTTGTTGAAATATTACTGATGTCTTCCTTTATACTATGTATAAAGTTGTTTAAGCCTTGCTCATTAATGTTTTCAATGGTGGTGTATTTTATAGAGCTTTCTAATTTACCAATTAAGAATTCTAAATTCTTTTTTTCAAGTTCGTTTGTTTCAATTAAACGCGTAATATGCCTACTTAGTTTATTTACACAATAATATACGGATCTAGGGAATAATTTATCCTGAAAAACCATAGTAATTACGTGATCTTGATTGAAAGTAGATTTATGAGTTTTAAGATAGAATTGATAACCACCTATAGAGAGAAGTAAATTTTTCCAATAGAAACTTTTCTCTAAACTATCCGATGTTTTTCCTATTTCCTGAAGCTTAAGCGATGTAAAATCGGCAATAAGATTAACACGCTCCAAGAACTTTCCAACATTCATAAAATAATACGATGTACCACGTTCTTGAGTAATATCGGATGTGCCGTTATAAATTAAATGATGCTTACGTAGATCTTCTAAAAACTGAACAGGATCTTCTTCTTTTAATCGCTTTCGTAAATTTTTATCTGTAAGGTATAAATAGTAATTATTTACACATAGCCAAAGTTCTCTCGATATATGCTCTTGTACACTACGTGCATTTTCTCTCGCTTTGGTAACAATATTGAGAATTGAATTAGAGTTATTTGTGTTAAACACCATAAAATCGATACACTCCAAAGCATCTTCCGTGTAATATTCGTTATCGAATGCTGTGAAATTTTTAATAACGGGTGTCCAGGAAAATAATTCTGGCGAATCTTGATTGGCATAATAATTTACTTTTAGTAAACTAAGAATACCACTACCACGTTCCATATATCGATCTAACCAAATAAGATTATTTGCTACTCTACTTAACATACATATTTATTTTTGTGAAATTATTCTAAAATCCAAGTGTCTTTACTGCCGCCTCCTTGCGAACTGTTAACTACTAGAGATCCTTTTTTTAGTGCAACACGGGTTAATCCGCCAGGGCAAATATCAATACCATCTCGTCCAGAAAGGGCAAATGGTCTTAAATCGATACATCTTGGGGATAATTTACCATCTATGTAACACGGTGCGGTTGATAGCCTTAAAATAGGCTGAGCAATGAAGTTTTCTGGCTTTTTGCTAACGGTATTTAAGTAATCTTTAATTTCTTCATCTGTAGCTTCATGTCCCATAAGCATACCGTAACCACCACTACCATCAGTTTTTTTAATAACCATTTCTTTAATGTTTTTGGTAACATATTCCAGCTCATCTGGTCGACCCAATTGGTAGGTTTCAATATTTTTCAGAAGAGGTTCTTCATCTAAATAATACTTTATCATGTCTGGTACATAGATGTAAATTGCTTTATCATCGGCAATTCCAGTTCCGGGAGCATTTACAATATTTACATTCCCTTTTCTGTAGGCAGCCATAATTCCGGCAACGCCTAAAACACTCTTCTCATTAAATTCTAGTGGATCTAAATAATCGTCGTCCACACGTCTATATATAATATCAACCTGTTTTAATCCATTAGTTGTTTTCATGTAAACAAAATGGTTTTTAACAACCAAGTCGCTACCTTCTACCAATTCAATACCCATTAAACGGGCTAGTGTAGTATGTTCGTAATATGCTGAGTTGTAAATGCCTGGAGTAAGTAAAACAATATTTGGTTTAGACAGGTTTGAAAGTTCTTTAAGCTTCTTATATAATAAATTTGGATAGTCGGAAACAGATCGAACATTGTTTTTAGGTAAAATACCAGGGAATAAACGTTTTGATATTTCTCTGTTCTCCAGCATGTAACTCACGCCAGAAGGTGTTCTTAAATTATCTTCAAGAACGTAAAATTCGCCATCGTTATTTCTTATTAAATCGACACCAGAAATATGTACATAAACATCATAAGGTACTTTAACGCCTTTCATTTCTCTTAAAAAATTAGGGCAAGAGTAAATTAATTCACCAGGAATAATGCCATCTTTAATTATAAACTGTTCATTATAAATATCTTTAATGAACAAGTTTAGTGCTTTTAGACGCTGTTTAATACCTGCTTCAATTTTCTGCCATTCGGCAGCTGTTATAACTCTAGGTACAATATCGAAGGGGAATATTTTCTCGATACCTTCATTATCATTGTAGACCGTAAATGTAACCCCTTGACTCATAAATAATTGTTTTGCAAGGTCTTCTTTTTTAGAAAGCTTTTCTGTTGATGTGTTTTCTAAATATTTAATAAAACCATCATACTGCGATCTAAATTCTGCATTGTCATTATACATTTCATCCCAAGTACTAGCAAGTTTCTCGTAATTAGAGAATAGGTTGTTGTCTTTCATAAGCTACAAAGTGTTATGCTCAAATATAAGTGTTTGTTGTAAAATATTTAGTGTTTTATGACTTTAACTAAATAAAATTTATGCTTTATTGATATTTGTTAAAATAAATATAGTTTTTTAACTGTTATTGTTTTTTTAATATGATTTATTTGCGACTTAAATAATAAAAAAAATAAAAGTTATCTATTTTTGATGAGCTATTACCACAATTTACAAAAAAATAAAATAGGCTTAATATTTACGAAACCTTAAAAAAAATATACATAAATTTTTAGACTGTTTGATATTCGATCGTTAAGTTTTATTTTTTTTTCTTGTAAATATAAGTGTGTTGTTTTAACTATTATTATTTTTGTCGTAATGCAAAACCTACTAAAAAGTTATATTCCAGAACATGCTGTTAATCGAGTTTTAAAACTTTTAGAGCATGATCATTTGGTGGTGAAAATAAAAAACGAGCGTAAAACGCGCCACGGTGATTATAGACAATTGCCGCATGGTAAGCATCAAATCACTATAAACTCTAATTTAAATGTATACCAGTTTTTAATAACGCTTATTCATGAAATAGCCCATTTCGAGACGTACAAAAGTTTCGGAAAATTTATTAAACCACATGGTAAAGAATGGAAATATACGTTTAAAAATTTAATGTTACCATTTTTAAATCCCGATGTTTTTCCGGATAGTTTATTGCCTCTTTTAGCCAGGCATTTTAAAAACCCAAAAGCATCTAGTGATACCGATACGGTGTTAGCCTTGGCTCTAAAGCAATTTAACGAACCAAACGATAAAACTTATGTTTTTGAAATACCTTTGGGACAATCGTTTCAATTATACAATGGTCGCGTTTTTAAAATGGGACAAAAAAGGGTAAAACGATTTGAGTGTGTGGAAATTAAAACAGGAAGGTTATATTTGTTTAATCCAAATGCGGAGGTTAAACTTATTTAATTTTTGAAAATAGAAGTAAAACAAAATAATAATAAGCTAGAATATTTTACGATTTTCTAGAAAAACAAATTAAGAAATGAAGAATAATTATTATGCCATATTGATGGCAGGTGGAGTAGGATCGAGATTTTGGCCAGTAAGTACAAGTGATTTTCCAAAACAATTTCACGACATGCTAGGAACGGGCGATACGCTTATTCAAAAAACATTTCAGCGTCTATCGAGATTAATTCCAAAGGAAAATATATACATACTTACCAATGAGCGTTATAACGATTTGGTTTTAGAGCAGCTTCCAGAAGTAACACAAAAACAAGTAGTTTTAGAGCCAGCAATGAGAAATACAGCACCTTGTATCTTATATGCATCTTTAAAAATTCAGAAAGAAAATCCAGATGCTTTAATGATTGTTGCACCAAGTGATCACTGGATTGAAGATGAGCAAACTTTTTCTAAAAATGTAGAAGAAGCTTTTAATTATTGCTCAGAAAATGATGCTTTAATGACGCTTGGTATTCAGCCTACATTCCCAAACACAGGTTTTGGGTATATTGAGTTCGATAAAACCTCTGAAAATGTTATTAAGCCAGTTAGCCAATTTAGAGAAAAACCAGATTATGAAACGGCTAAAGCCTTTATAAGTCAAGGTAATTTTCTATGGAATGCAGGTATTTTTATGTGGAGTGCAAAAAGCGTTGTAGATGCTTTTAAAAATAATCAACCGGAATTATATCAATTGTTTGAGTCTGGAGTCTCGGTTTATAACACCGATGGTGAAGATGATTTTATAAAAGAAAATTACTCTAAAGCCGAAAACATATCTGTGGATTATGCCATAATGGAAAAATCTAAAAATGTTTTTGTGATAGGAGCAGAGTTCGATTGGAACGATTTAGGTACTTGGGGAAGTCTTTACGATAAACTAGATAAGGATAGTAATAATAATGCTATTTTAAATGCTAAAAGTTTAGTTGAGAATGCTGAAGGTAATATGATAAGAACAAAACTTGGAAAACAAGTTATTGTAGATGGTTTAAACGACTATATTATTGTTGATAATGATGAAGCTTTGCTTATTTACCCTAAGAGTAAAGAGCAAGATATAAAGCTTGTTTTAAAGCGTTTTAATGATAAATATAGCAACTAAATTTTAAGCGGTTTTGCTAATTAATATATAAATGGAAGAAAATAAATTCAATTTTTCTGAAGAAGAGGTTCAGGCAAAGAAAAATCAAAATGTAGAGGAATCTAAAAAGGCAGTTAAGAAAGACGCCGAAGGATTGTTTAAAAGCATTTATGTGTTTTTTAAAGAATTATTAGATTTTAGGGATGATACCGATCGCGATGCTACTATTGAGGCCATAAAAGCAGATATTCCTTTTAAAGGAGCTACAGCGTGGATTTTAATTTGTTCTATTTTTGTCGCTTCCATTGGACTTAATGCCGATTCAACAGCTGTTGTAATTGGTGCCATGTTAATTTCTCCGCTTATGGGGCCAATATTAGGTATTGGCATGTCTATCGCTATAAATGATATTGATACTCTTAGAAAATCGTTAATAAACTTAGCAACCATGCTTGTGTTAAGTTTATTAACGGCTTTTTTATTCTTTAAATTTTTTCCTTTAGGAAATCAAGAAACCTCAGAATTATTAGGGCGTGTAAAGCCTGATATTCGAGATGTACTTATTGCCTTTTTTGGTGGTTTGGCATTAATAATTGCACGTACTAAAAGAGGAACTATAGCTTCTGTTATTTTTGGTGTGGCTATTGCTACAGCATTAATGCCGCCTTTATGTACTGCGGGTTATGGTTTAGCACATGGGAATTGGACTTACTTTTTAGGTGCCATGAACTTGTTTACCATTAATACTATTTTTATTGCTTTAGCAACATTTATAGTGCTTAAGCTTCTTAGGTTTCCAATGCTTAAGTATGCTAATTCTGCTAAAAGAAGGCGTACAGCACGTTTTGCAGGGTTGGTTGCGGTGGTTGTTATGATTTATCCAACAATTACTTTCTTGAGAGTTTTAAAAAGCAGTGGTTTCGAAAATGACTATAATAATTTTATTTCAAATGAAATTAAACTGAATCAGGAACTTTGGTTTCAAAACGGAACATTAAATTCAGATGAGAAAAAAATAACACTTTATTTTAATGGTGAAATATCTGAAGCTACAGAGTCCGATTTATTAAATGAAATTAAAGGTTACGATAAAATAAGTGATTTTAAATTAGAGATTTTCGGTAATAAAAATAGAAGTTTTGATAAAATTTCTGATGCTTATGATAGAGCTATTAGAGATTTAGATGAAAAAGATCATATTATTTCTGGCTTAAGAAATGAAATTGAAGTTTTACGAGAAGAACTTCTTCTTGTAAATGGAGGAAGCAGTGTAATTTCTTTTACCAATTTATCGCGTGATGCTAAAGTTAGATTTAACGATTTAACGTATTTTAGTTATGCTAAAACATTAGAATCTAAAGATTTTATAAATACCGATACATTGCAGGTCGCCACCGTAACATGGAACGAATCTTTAAATGATAGTTTGATTGTTATAAAAGAAAAGCAACTTACCGATTGGTTAAAAGAAGAGCTTAAAGCCAAGCGTATTATTCTAAAACGAAATTAATTCGATAGAATAACAACTCTAAAATAAAAATAAAGGGTTACTGATTTTAGCTATTTTCTTCCAAGTACATTTTACGTACTTTTTTGAACAAGTTGGATGAGTATACAAAATCGGTAACCACTTCATTATCTGTTCTAAAAATGGTTTCCTTAGAGCCTTCCCAAGCTTTTAGTCCATCTTTTAAGAACACAATTTTTTCACCTATTTCCATAACCGAATTCATATCGTGAGAATTAATTACCGTTGTAATTTGATATTCTTCAGTAATTTCTTTAATTAAGTTATCAATTACAATAGCTGTTTTTGGGTCTAAACCCGAGTTTGGTTCATCACAAAACAAATATTTAGGTTTGTTTACAATAGCGCGAGCAATAGCAACACGTTTTTGCATACCTCCCGAAGCTTGACTTGGCATTTTGTTATGTGCATCTGGTAGATTTACTCTATTTAAAACAAAGTCCACACGGTCTTGCATTTCGCTTTTACTTTGTTTGGTAAACATTTGTAGTGGGAACATCACGTTTTCGGCAATAGTCATAGAATCAAATAAGGCACTTCCTTGAAAAACCATGCCTATTTTGGCGCGCATGTTTCGTTTCTCATCTTCTGTAAGTTTAGAAAATATCTGGCCATCGTAAGCAATGCTGCCTTCTTCGTAATCAAATAAGCCTAATAAACATTTTAGAAAAACGGTTTTACCAGAGCCACTTTGCCCAATAATTAAGTTCGTTTTTCCTTTTTCAAAAGTGGTTGTAATCCCTTTTAAAATATGTGCTTCTCCAAATGATTTCTGTAAATCTTTAACTTCTATCATGCGCTTAACAACATTTGGGTTAGTAAATAATTTAAAAGAATAATAACAACACTAGTCCATACAAATGCTGTTGTACTTGCTTTACCAACTTCCAATGCTCCACCTTTCATATAATAACCATGAAAAGATGGAATTGTAGCTAGTATGAAAGCAAAAGCGAAAGTTTTTATAAATGCGTAAATAATATGAAACGGAATAAAATCCATTTGTATACCAACAATATAATCGTCTAATGAGCTAAAACCACCGTAAACACAAGCTGCCATACCACCAAGAATTCCTAAAAACATAGCAATAGAAATTACAAATGGATATAACATTAAAGCAATAAACTTAGGGAAAACTAAATAGTTTAATGAGTTAATACCCATAACTTCTAGAGCATCAATTTGTTCGGTAACACGCATGGTACCAATGCTCGATGTAATGAAAGAACCTACTTTACCGGCCATTACAATAGAAATAAAAGTGGGTGCGAATTCTAATATAATAGATTGTCTGGTAGCAAAACCAACAAGGTATTTTGGAATTAATGGATTGTCAATATTTAGTGCGGTTTGTATGGTAACTACACCACCCACAAAAAAAGCAATAAAGGCAACAATGCCTAAAGATCCAATGATTAAATCGTCTATATCTTTTAATATTAATTGCTTCATAACACTCCATTTAGTTGGCTTGCGAAACATCTCAACAATCATTAAAAAATAAGCTCCTATATTATGTAGGTACGTCATATATAAATTTGAACTGCTAAAGTAAAAAAAGTTAGTGGGATTTAACGATTATTTTAAATTATCATGTTTTTAAAATATGTATTTTTGACACTTAAACTTATTATAATGAATAAAAATATTTTCTTTTTAGTTGTAGTTTTTGTGTTGAGTTTATCTTCTAAAGCACAAAATAATTCTGATGAAACTAACCCGAAATTGGTGGTTGGTATTGTTGTAGATCAAATGCGCTACGATTATTTAACAAGATTTGCAGACCGTTACGGAGAAGGCGGCTTTAAGCGTATGATGAGTGAGGGCTTTAATTGTAAGAATAATCACTTTAATTATATTCCAACATATACTGGGCCAGGGCACGCATCTATTTTTACGGGTACAAGTCCTAAATATCACGGTATTATCGCTAATAATTGGTACGATAAAGAATTAAAAACCATGGTGTATTGTGCACAAGACGATGCTGTTTCTTCCATAGGAACAAAAACAGATGCAGGTAAAATGTCTACACAACGCATGAAAACTACAACATTTGCAGATGAGAATAGGTTATTCACACAAATGCGTGGTAAAACTATAGGAATTTCAGTAAAAGACCGTGGAGCTATTTTACCGGCAGGGCACACTGCAAATGCAGCATATTGGTTTCAAGGAAAAAATGAAGGAAACTTTATTTCGAGTTCTTTTTATATGGAGGAATTACCTAAATGGGTAAGTAAATTTAATAAATCTGGTATTGTAAAATCATATCTTAAACCTTGGAATACATTATATAATATTGAGACATATTTAGAAAGTGGTAGTGATTTAAACGATTTTGAAGGTGGTTTTAAAGGACAAGCTACAGCAACATTTCCTTACGATTTAGATGCCTTAAAAGGAAAAAATGGTGGTTACGATATTTTAAAAGCAACGGCTTATGGTAACAGTTTAGTTGCCGATTTTGCTTTAGCAGCTTTAATTGGTGAAGATTTAGGTAAAGATGAATTTACCGATGTTTTAACGGTTAGTTTTTCTAGTACTGATTATGTTGGTCATAATTTTGGAGTTAATTCTAAAGAAATTGAAGATACGTATTTACGTTTAGATAAAGATTTGGAGCGTTTCTTTAAAGGATTAGATGCCGAAGTTGGTAAAGGAAATTACACGGTGTTTTTAACTGCAGATCATGGGGCTATTAACGTGCCTGCATATATGAGGTCTAAAAAAATCCCAGCAGGATATTTAAATAATAAAGCTATGAGAACCGAGCTAGAAGCGTTTATGAAAACAACGTTTAAAGCCGATGATTTAATTGAAAACATAAGCAATAATCAAATATTTTTAAATCGTGAAAAGATTAAAACGTTAGGTTTAGATTTAGAAGACGTGCAAGATGCTATCGTTAACGAAATAATTAATTATACTAATGTTTACAAAGCTTACACAGCAACTACAATGGGTAAAGCTTCCTTTACAATAGGTATTGAAAAGTTGCTTCAAAATGGGTATAATCAAAAACGTTCTGGTGATGTTTTAGTTATTCAAGATCCAGCATACATATCTTACGGAAAAACAGGTTCTACACACGGTAGTGGTTTAAATTACGATACACACGTGCCACTTTTATTCTTCGGAAAAGGAATTAAACATGGTAAAACAGTTAAGAGAACAGAAATTACAGATATTGCTCCAACAATTTCAGCGTTGTTAGATATTAATGCACCTAATTTTAAACTTGGAGAGCCTTTAGAATTCATTTTAGAATAAATGACGAAAAGAAAATTATTATCGGTTATTGCCGTCGTTATTCTGGTCGCTATTTATGGATATGAGCATTTTTTAGATGAAGAGGAAAAAAATGAAATTGTAACTGAAGGCAGAACATCTAAGAGTGATACAAACGAATACTTTTTGCCAACCAGTACAACAGGGCAAATTGTGCATCATGATGGGTATTCGCTTTCGTATAGTGAACCTTATGAGCAAGCTGAATGGGTTGCTTATGAGTTAAAAAAATCTCATTTATCAAAAAATGATTTTAAGAGACCTTATTTTGAAATAGATAAAGCGGTAAAAACAGGCGCAGCAGATTGGCGTAATTATAAGAAATCGGGTTACGATCGCGGGCATCTTTGTCCTGCTGGAGACCGACGTTATAGCAAAGAAGCGCACGACGAAACGTTTTTAACAAGTAATATTAGTCCGCAAAAGCATGATTTTAATGCGGGTATATGGAATACGCTAGAACAGAAAGTTAGATATTGGGCAAGTAAATATAATGGCGTTTTTGTAGTAACAGGAGGAGTGTTAAAGGGAAACATGAAAACCATTGGTGACGAGCAAGTAGCAGTGCCAAATCAATTTTATAAAGTTTTGATCGATAATAATTCGGGTAAAACTAAAATGATTGCTTTTTTAATGCCTAGCGTAGAGTCTAAACAACCCTTATATAAGTTTGTTGTATCTGTAGATGAAGTTGAAAAACTTACAGGAATCGACTTCTTTCCAGAGTTAGAAGATAGTTTAGAAAACAAATTAGAAGCTTCTAGTAGTTACAAAAACTGGAGTTTTAATTAAGAATTCTATTTATAATATAAAATCCGCTTTAAGTGTTAAACTTGAAGCGGCTTTTTTTGTTTTATGAGTTACTTAGAGTTTCTGTTGTCATGTCGACGAATGGAGACATCACATAATTTAGGCTTCTATTTGTTATGCAATTTATCCTAACGTCGAAATGACCAAGCTTACTTTTTTTATTACTTCTAGTCAACTAAAACACGTACACCTTCACTATGGCTACTAAATTCTGGAGCATACATACTTTGTATCGTGGTTATGCCGTTGCTCATATTTCCGGAGTTATTTACACGTAAATCGTATTCAAAAACATAAACGCCTTTAGGTAAATAATCAAAAAAGAAGTTTATGCTTGCATCTTTTGTACTTTCATAATAGCCTAAACCATCTTGCCACTTATAAGCAGATATTACATTTACGGGCTCAAAACCTGCTGCTCGCATATCTTTCATATGTATAAACTCCATAGCTCTGTCGCTTTTAAGTTCTATACGTACACGTACTAAGTCGCCAACATTTAAAGTGGTTTGCTCTGTTATTTCCGTTATTTTTTCACCGGTGTCCGTATTCGTTTTTAAGAATAATTTCTTTTTCAATTGTAAAGGTGTTTCTGCTGAAGTAATTTTATCTAAATCTTCAAAATACTGCCAATACAAACTACCCCAAGCAATACCTGCTCCTTTTTTAGAAATACTAACGTCTCCCATTTCTGGTTTAATTTCATTAGTATTCCACGATGTTTTATAGTAACCTGTTCCGGCTTCAATTTTTACATCTTCAAGTTTTGATGGTTCAATCTTTTGTCCGCCTAAAACAATTTCAACAGCATCGGTTATACTTAACCAATCGCTACCTTGCAGTAATAATGCATACACGGCATCGGTTGTAGATTTTGTAGTTTTCCAACGGTTGGTTTGCTTATTTTTAAGTAACCAGATTTTTAAATTATCAATTGTTTCTGTATCATTTTCTATTTCCGAAAAGGCTTCAATTAATAACGCTTGAGTTTCAATTGGTGCTTGATACCAGAACCAAGAGTTGGTATTAGCTTTCCAGTACATCCCTAATTCTTCCGAAGTAATGCTTGTTTCTTTCAGCGATTTTAAAATTTTGGTAGCCATAATAGGTGCATCATTTCTATGTGAAATTAATGCCATTAGACCTTTTGCATAAAGCGAACGATTTAACCAATATTTCTCAATTTGTGTTTGATAATAACTAATGATTTCTTCAACTTTTTTAGATTTTTTAATGTTAGGGAAGAAGCTTCGCATGTATAAATAATGCAGTTGTGTATAGCTTAAATGGTCTAAATCTAAGTCCATATTCTTATCATACTTTCTAATGTCTTTGTATTCTTGAACAAATTCAGCATCCAAAAACTGAATGGCTTTAGAAACCATTTCAGCAGTTTTTTCATTAGCATCTACAACAGAAAGTTGTTTTAAATGACCAAAACCAGTAATTATATGTTGTGTAATGTATCGGTTTTCGTGGCCACCTTTAAACCAAGACCAAGCACCATTCGGCATTTGGTTAGCATCTAGTTTATTAACGGCAGATTGTAATTCGCTATTCATTTTATTTAAATCGAATAATAAAGCAATACGTTTTTTCTGCTCCGTTTCGCTTTGTGCATCACGTAACCAAGGTGTTTCTTGAATTAAAATAGATTTTAAATCTTCATTTTTTTCTAAGTTAGAAAGCAACGCATCGCTATTTTTCCATTGGTTAAAAACCTCTTGAATTCTTGGGTTCGAGTTTGCAATATGGCTAGCCAGGGCATTGGCATAATAACGACTAAAAGTTTGCTCGTTACACTCGTATGGATATTCCATAAGGTATGGCAAGGCCTGAACCGCATACCAAGCAGGATTAGAAGTTACTTCTAGAGTAAGTTTATGGTTTTTTAAAGTTGAAGAGTTATTGTTTTTTAGCTTATCTAAAACAAATGTTTTAGTTTCATTGCTACGTACCCACATTGGTAAAGTTTCGGTTACCAACATACGATTGCTTAAAACAGGTAAAGCATTTTGCTCGCCATCGCTATAATCGCCCGCTTTTGCAACAATTTTGTATTGCACAGCTTGTATGTTATCAGGAACGTTTAGTTGCCATGATACTTGTGTGTTACCGGCAGCATTTACATTGAAGGTTTTATTAGCTTCAGTAATACCTAATGCTCCGTTAATTTCTTTTCCGGTTAAGGCATCGGTTAAAATTAACTTAGCCTGACCAGAAAGTGCTTGGTCTGTAAGGTTTGAAATTTTGGTACTGATAGAAATAACATCGCCTTGGCGTAAAAAACGTGGTGAATTTGGCGAAACCATCAACTCCTTTTGAGTAACTGTTGTTAATGTTGTAGTGCTACTTTCTAAGGTTTTGGTGTGCGCTAATAATTGTAATTTCCATTTTGTTAAAGCTTCTGGTGTATTGAAATTAAAGCTAATATTTCCGTCTTTATCTGTTTTTAACTGCGGAAAGAAAAAGGCTGTTTCTTGCAAGTTTTTACGAATTTGAACATCATCAAAATCCATTTCTTTAGCTTGCTCGGTAGGGGCAACAGAATTATTAACTTCTTTTTGAGTGCCGTACCCAACAACAACGGTATCATCTAAACTAGACATTTCACTTTCCTCCATCATCATTTCAGGAGCTTCAATACGATCTTCAACGACGTGAACTCCAGAGACACTACCACTTAGTTTTTTACCCATGCTAGACATACCTCTAATAGATATATTACGGTGTTGTCTTCCAAAATTAAAGCCAAACCAATCTAGTTGATCATAATATTGTATAGGATATCTTACATTGGTATAGCTGTTATAAACTCTAAATTGGGTATTGCCGAAACTTGAATTTGCTTGACTGTAAGTTCTTGTTCGGTATGTAGAATTCTGAATTGGGCTAAAGTACCAACTGTGGTTGTTAAATTGATCTAAAGAGGCATCATACATACTTGCCAAAATTTCTGCATTCACTTTTTCGCCTTTTGGACCTTTAATTTTAAACTGCCAATTTTCTTCTGTGCCAGGTTGTAGCTTATCTCTAAACGTGATGGTTTCAATGTCTAGATTTGTTTTTGGGAATGGAACTGAAATAAATACAGAACCAGATTGGTAGCTATTATAAACCGCAAAGCTGTAGTTTACCGTAAAGCCTCCTAAATCATTTTCCGTTACCGGAATTGTGATATTTGTTTTGTTGTTATTAAGCTGAATAATTTCAGTTTTAATAATTTTTTCATCCTTTTCAATAGAGACGGTAAGGTTGATGTTTTTAGCTGAAGAAGCAAAGGTTATCACGGCTTTGTCTCCAATGTCATATCGATTTTTATTGGCTGAAACGCTGAATAATTGATTATCGGCTAATGTTTTATCAGTATTACTAAATAAGGTTGTTCTAGCTTCATCTTTAACGGTTTGTCCAAATTTATCTTCACTTTCTAGAACGATTATATATTGACCAGATTTCCATTTTTTGATGTTTCCTAGTTCTAAAGTTTTGGCTGTGTTTGTATTGAAGTCCTTTTGAAAAACTAAATCTCCTTTTTTCCAGTTTTTAGAATCATCTTCATCTTGAAAAGCATCGTGAGGAAAAAGCGTTTTAAAAGTTTCGAAGGTAAAACTTTGATAATCTGGTGCACTCCAAGGTGCTGTTCTTAAAACAAAGTTTGGAGCATTTAATTTATAAATTTTAATAGAGCCTTTGGCGTCAACAAAGGAGCCGTTTAGATTTTGTGTGTTTATAGAAATTTGGTTGTCTTTTTTAGTTTTATCTAAAACAGAATCTACCATAATATTAGCTATTAAAGCATGGTAACCAACGTTAACAATTGTTGTTGCGCTTCTTGTTTCTCCATTTAAATCGGTAACATCGGCCGTAATTTCATAATTAAAAATTGGTAAGCTAGATTTATCAATACTTTGATCTGGCTGCGCTTTAAAAGAAATTTCAAACTCACCTTTATCATTAGTTTTTGTTTCTCCATGTGTTATTTCTTGAGCTTCGCTGCTAAAATAAGGGCGGTACCAATAATACCAGCTTGGGTATCTCACTTTGCGTTTAACGGTGTAAATTACTTTGGCATCGGTAATATTACTGCCCGCATAAGCTAAGGCCTTACCGGTTATTTTAACCAAATCGTTTACTTTATAGGTGTCTGTAACGGGAGTGAATTGAGTTTCAAATTTTGGACGCTTGTATTCTTCAACCGAAAAATCTACTGTGCTTCTAAAGTTGATGCCATTAGAAGCGGTATTAATTTCAATATAATAAGCACCATTTAGACCTGAGTTAGGTAAGATAAATTCACCAGCAACCGATCCAAAATCGTTGGTTTTTAGTTGTAATTCTTTTACTTTTTCACCATTAACGTTATAGAGATAAACCAAGACGTTTTGGTTTTCTAAAACTTCAGATTTATTGTTTTCTCTTTTTATAGCAATAGCTTTGAAGTATACGGTTTGCGATGGTCTGTAAATACTTCTGTCTGTAAATAAAAAAGATTTATAGGTTGTTTTTTCTTCGTTTTGGGTATTACTTCTGTTAATATAATAATCGCCAAAGTATGCTAAATCATTATTGTTTTTAACCTTAAGTTTTACGTTTCTGTACCAATGCTCTCTTTTTTTATTAATTTTAAATTGGCCTAAACTATTTGTTTTATGTTGCTCGGTTTTTATTTTGTTTGTATAGTTTTCGGTGTATGTTAATTCTACCGAAGCATTGGCTATTGGTGCTCCATTTGTTCTATCTATACATTGAAAAATTTTAAACTCAGGCGATTCGGTTTCGATTAAAGCCGTGTTTGTTATTTGAATGTTGGAAAATGAAAAATCTCTATCACTAGCGTTTTTAGGAGTTGCAACCAGAAGATATCTGCCATTATCTAATTTAGGAAGTAAAACTTCGGTGCTGTGACTTTGGTAGTCATTCTCATTTTTTAATGTGCTTTCCCAAGTTTTAGTAGATTTTAATGGCTTAATAAAATCCCATTGATCATCACTATTATAAAGTGTTAGAAATTTTTCAAACTGGTTTTCGGTTATTTTATAGGCATTAAATTCAAGATGGTTTAAGTTTTTGTATTGCACAAAAATGCGTCCGTTTTGCTGAACCGGTAAAAACGCTTCACTAGTTAGTTGAAGTTGCGTGCGGTTAATGATAGCTTTTAAAACTTCACACTTTTCTGCCCCATTACTTTTTGGAAATTTAGCGATAACAGCATCACAGATTTCTAATGCCTCTTTAGCTTTCCATCTATGTGTGTCGCTTGTTTTTGGATGATAAGTGTTACTTTGTTGGTAGTAAATTTGTGCAATTTCAAAATCATAAAGGCCAGAAAATTCGTGTTTTTTATGTTCTTTATTTTCTGCTTTTAAAGCATCGAGTAGTAAGGTTTCTTTGTTATTAAAAGTGGCATGTTCGTTTACAAATTTTAAGCGCTCAATATTAACATCGGCTAAGGCAAAAGGAGATTTGTCTTTTAAATGAAAACGAGTTAAGTTTTGATAAATTTTTAAAGCCTCTAATTGTAACGAGCTAGAATCTTTGGATGTTATTGTTAATTCAGCAAAAGTTTTAGCATCATTTAGAAGTTTTTCGTTATCAACTTCGAATTTATATGCAGGTTTGGTGATTTGAGTTTCATTGGTTTTATAAAATTCTAGAGCTGTATGGTTTAAAAAATCAAACAGTGTTGGTCTGTAAATTTTAGAATCTTTTTGTTCCCTTAAAATAGCTGCAAATTGTTTTAAATCTTCTTGCTGAAGCATTAAACCGTTTGCTAACGAATTTTGAAAATGTAGGTGTATTTCATCAAACAGCGTTTGTAAATCCCAAGTTCTAAAATCTGTAGCATCAACCTTTTCAGTGGTTTGTGTTCTATTATAGAATTTCCATCGGTTTTGCTTGTAATATTGCCAATGTAAATTGGCTAAAACATTCTCTAGGATGTTTTTAGTAGGAAATTCACTAGCTGCTATTTTTGATTTAAAATCGTTAATAATATCGAGTTGCGCATTTTCTTCTAGCACCATAGCAAATTTGCTTTTAAAAAGCATAATTTTTATGGTTTGGGCGTGGTTTTTATCGGTTTTGGCAATTTTTTCAATGTTTTCAGCCACTTTTAAAGCTGATTTGGGTAAACCTTCGGCTTCAAACTTTGCTACATCTTGCCATAATTTGTCGTAATTAGGGCTTTGAGCAGAAGAAAAGTGTGAAAATAATATAACCATTAATATAGATAGTGTGTTTTTCATTGCATTAAATTTGTCTCTAAAATATGAACAAAAGCCGTTCCAAAATATACCAATGCGTGAACGGTTTCGTTTATTGAGTGAAGTTAACCATTTTTAGAGTAAAGCAGAAAGTTTAACTTTGCATTTTCGAACTAAAATCTATGAATAAATTTTTGATATTTCTGTTATTGCCAATTATGGTCTTTTCTCAATCGTCTATTGCCGATTTTAAAGAGCTCGTTAGTAAAAAGCACTATCAAAAAGCCGAGCCTTTGCTTATTCAATATTTAGAAAATACGCCTAACGATTTGCAAGCGATTGAATTATTAGGAGATGTTTATGGACATCAAAAACAATGGGATCATGCTATTGATAATTATAAAAAACTTGTTGAAAGTAAACCTAAGACAGCCAATTATCACTATAAATACGGAGGAGCTTTAGGCATGAAGGCTCTATCGGTAAGCAAGTTTACCGCATTAGGGTTAATAGGCGATATTAAAGGTGCATTTTTAAAGGCCGCGGAATTAGATGCAACCCATATTGATACGCGTTGGGCTTTAGTAGAACTCTACATGCAATTACCGGGAGTTTTAGGCGGAAGTAGAAGTAAGTCTTTACAATATGCTGAGGAACTTGAAGTGCTTTCTAAAGTAGATGGCTATTTGGCTAAAGGTTATATTTATGAATATGACGACGAACCTAAACTTGCCGAAAAATTTTATAAAATGGCTATAGCTGAAGGCGGATCGCTAAACTGTTTCGATAAGTTAACTGCTTTTTACGAAAATGAAAAAAGACCAGAAGAAGCCATAAAAAATATAGAACAAGCCGAAGCTAATCATAAGCGTAATGCATTACACTACCAAATAGGAAAAGTTGCTGCAGAATATAACGTTGAATTAGAAAAAGGAGAAGCTTGTTTAAATCAATATATTCAACATTATTCGGCTAAAGATGGTGTGCCAAAAGCTTGGGCGTATTACCGTTTAGCGCAAATAGAAACGCATCAAAAAAATAAAGAAAAAGCTTTAAAGTATATTGATTTAGCAATTGTTGAGTTGCCAAAAATTAAGGTGTTCCAAAAGCAAAAAGAAGCTGTTTTAAAACTTTAGACTTATCTGTTTAGTCGTCTATTCTGTTAAATCTATAAATAGTTTCATCTTGTTTTATATGAAAGAATTTACAGTTAGAATAAGGCACAAATTCAAAAGTTTGATTAAAATTAAATCCTTCATTTTCAATTTTGAAAAAGGTATCGACATCAATATTTCCGTAAGGAGAAACACGTCTAAACCTATAGTTTAAAGCATTTTCCGTTTCATGGAGTTCAAACCATGCTCCAGCAGCAATGCCAGATAACCATTGCGCATTTTGATGTGTACCGTTAACGGGTTTGGGTTTTAAAGTACCAATAAGGTTTACTTTGTGGTCTTTCAGTTTATCTAAAAAACAACGTAGATTTTCACTTCTTTGCGAACCTTTAAATTTTGAAATCTCACCAGTTTCCGATACTTCAAAAGCATGTGGTTCTGTATTAGCAAGTAGCACATTACCAACAGTACTTGGTGTAAACCATTTAGAGTTTTCAATACTTTTTCTCATATCTGGCTTTGTAACAGAAGCGATTAAGGCATCACAAACAAAACGGGCACAATTACTAGCGTTTTTAATAAAGGCAGCATAACGTATAAAATGTTCGTTTTGCATCATGGTTATAAAGCTTCTAGCTTTTTTATAATCAATAGTATTACAAACAGAGGCTACTAATTTACCATCGCCATGGGTTAACTTAGGTTGTGTGGCTAAAAACTTTAAAATTTCGTCTAAATTCAAGATTTTATCATCTTTAATTTCTGCTTTTAGCGGGAAATGTAATTCGTTGTCGGTATCTCTACCTCGAACACGTCCGTTGGGTTCTGGTGTTATGTAACGTCCAAAATCGTGATATTCTAAAACACCTGTTTCCTTTTCAATTAAAACTAAAGCAGCATGACCAGCACGCAAATAATTCTTTTTTCCAACTCCTACAAATCTTAAAAATGGAGAAAACCATTCATCGGAAACCATAACAATAGTGTCAGGGTAGGCGAGTGTTAAAATAATTCCGGTATTATCCATTAACTATTTGAGGTGTTTTTAATGTTTTAGAAGAAACACTTTGGTTTTGTAAACTTTCATAACGCATATTAATGCTACTATTTGCCTTTATAACCTGAGTAATACTTGTGGTTTTTACAGTGCTGCGATTCATAATAACCCCGTATTCGTTATTATTTTGTCCTGCTGTTTTATGGAAATTTAAAATTGAACTTGGTGTTAATTTGTTTTCATTTTTATAATTATCGAACCATTGTAGACGCTCTGCTTTCATGGACGGATTGTATAAAGTGGACGAAGACCAAACTTTTGATTCTAGAGGTAGTTGCGTAAAATGTTTGTTGCTGCCATCCCAAACTAATTCGTAGAATTTTAACTTAGAATTCCAGTCGGCAACTACAACAGTAAAAGGTTCAATATCATCAAAATTGTAGTTTTCAATACAACGCTCTATATTATCTGTAATTAATAAGTCTTTAGTTACAACACCACGACTAACTCTGTATTTAGGTTGACGTTTATGAATTTTAAAACCACCGTTGAGTAAACAAATAACCCGGTTTTTTTCACTTACGCCAATCCATGTGCCGCCAGCCAATTTGTCTTTGGGAAATAAAAGGGTGGTGTTTTCAACGCTATAAAAATCGGGTTGAAGAGAAATACGATTTGGAGCTTCATCTCTATTAGAGGTTAGAACAAAGTCGTTATTCCCTGTTGGGAAAATAGTTACTGTACACATAAATTTATAGTCTGAAAACCGATTGGCAACTTACGAAAAAATGTTTCAAAATTTAAAATTTAGAAAGTCAAAAATCGGTTTTAGAGACTAAAATAGGCTTCTACGCCCTTGTATTACTAGGAATTATTTGGAGTAAGCTCCAGAAGAATACGTTAATTCGTAGCTATGTGTGTATATTTCAAAAACAATTCCGAAGGGATCTTCTACATAGCACATTTTATAAGGTTTATCATCTGGATAATACTCGCGAATAGGCATTCTTTGCTTACCACCGTTTTTTATAATTTTATCTATTAGTGTTTCAATGTCAGGATCTTGTATGCAAAAATGAAACAATCCGGTATTGAAAGGACTAAACTCTGGAGCTTCTTTTACGCCATGCGGAAAGCTAAAAAGTTCGATGCCAATACCATCAGATGTAGATAAATGTGCGATTTCAAAGGTTTCCCAATCTTCACCAAAAACATCAATACACATTTGCCCGATGGCAGTATCGCTTTCTTTTTTTACTTCAGAAGGTTCCATGATAATGTACCACCCCATAACATCTGAGTAGAATTGTACTGCTTTTTTTATGTCAGGAACCGTGATTCCGATGTGTGAAAACGATTTTGGATAATTTTTATTTAAAGTCATAATTCAAAGTTTTATTATGCAAACTAAGGTTATATTTGCCAATCTGGCAATAACTTACTAAAAAGTAGTATAGTTACCAAAACGAGTAAAATAATGATTTACAATTGATTAAATTTTTAAATGAATAAAAATAATTATTGTCCGCTTAACTATACCATGACTTTAATTGGTACAAAATGGAAACCATTAATATTATTTCATCTTTTAGAAGGTGCATTACGTTCGGGAATTTTACAGAAACAGATTATTGGTATTTCTAATAAAATGTTTACGCAAACGGTTCGCGAATTAGAGAAAGATGGGCTTGTTATGAGAAAAGTATATCCTGTAGTGCCACCCAAAGTGGAATATGCATTAAGTGAGCGTGGAAAATCTTTAGAAAATATTTTAAGAAGTTTAGATGAATGGGGAGCAAACGATTTGGATAATTAGTTAAAGCTGTCGTATTGTTTTGTTATAAATTAACGATGTTTTATGAGTCTTTGTGTCTTGAAAATCATTTTAAAATTCTTAGATTTGTAGCGTATTTACTGAATATTCAATAACGAAAAATAGAAAATCATGGGAAAAGGCTTTTTTAACGTACCAGTTGCTGTTAACGAACCTGTAAAATCTTACGCGCCAGGAAGTCCTGAAAGAGCGGAAGTATTAGAGGCTTATAAAACAATGTTTAATAGTAAAGTGGACGTTCCTTTGTACATAAACGGTGAGGATGTTGAAACGGGTAACACCAGAACAATGTCTCCTCCGCACGATCACAAACATGTGGTTGGAACTTATCACGTAGCAGAACAAAAACATATTGATGATGCTATTGCTACAGCTTTAGAGGCTAGAAAAACATGGAGTTTATTACCATGGGAGCAACGTGCAGGAATCTTTTTAAAGGCTGCCGAATTAATAGCAGGCCCATACCGAGCTAAAATTAATGCTGCAACCATGATTGCGCAGTCTAAAAATATATACCAAGCAGAAATTGATGCAGCTTGTGAGCTTATCGACTTTTTACGTTTTAACGTACAGTTTATGTCGGATATTTACATGGAGCAACCAGAAAGCACAAGTGATGCCTGGAACCGTGTTGAGTATCGCCCACTAGAAGGTTTTACTTATGCTGTAACACCATTTAACTTTACTGCAATTGCTGGAAATTTACCAGCTTGTATGGCATTAATGGGGAACGTTGTAGTTTGGAAACCTAGTGATAGCCAAGTGTATTCTGCAAAAGTTATTATGGATGTTTTTAAAGAAGCAGGTGTTCCTGCTGGCGTTATTAACGTTGTTTTTGGAGATCCGGTAATGATTACAGATACCGTATTGGCTAGTCCAGATTTTTCTGGATTACATTTTACAGGTTCTACTTATGTATTTAAAGAACTTTGGAAACAAATAGGGAATAACATCCATACTTATAAAACGTACCCAAAAATTGTTGGAGAAACAGGAGGGAAAGATTTTATTGTAGCTCACAAATCGGCAAATGCTAAGCAAGTTGCAACGGCAATTGTTCGTGGAGCATTTGAGTTTCAAGGTCAAAAATGTAGTGCGGCATCTCGTGCTTACATTCCAAAGAGCTTATGGAGTGATGTAAAGAATTTTGTGATAGAAGATGTAAACTCTTTTAAAATGGGTTCTCCTGAAGATATGAGTAACTTTATTACTGCTGTTATTCACGAGGGGTCTTTTGATAAATTAGCTAAATATATTGATCAGGCTAAAGTAGATGCTGATGCCGAAATTATTGTTGGTGGAGGTTATGATAAAAGCAAAGGTTACTTTATAGAGCCAACTGTTATACTTACAACAAACCCTAAATATACAACTATGAGTACAGAGCTATTTGGCCCTGTAATTACTATTTATGTGTATGAGGATGACGCTTACGCGGAAACATTAAAGTTAGTTGATGAAACAAGTGATTATGCATTAACGGGAGCTATTTTATCTACCGATAGATATGCAGTAACTCAGGCTACTGAAGCTTTACAAAATGCAGCCGGAAACTTCTATATTAATGATAAACCAACTGGTGCCGTTGTAGGACAACAACCATTTGGAGGCGCAAGAGCATCTGGAACTAATGATAAAGCTGGAAGTTCACAAAACTTATTACGTTGGGTGTCACCAAGAATGATAAAAGAAACGTTTGTAACACCTAAAGATTACCGTTACCCATTT
Source organism: Algibacter sp. L3A6 (assembly GCF_009796825.1). GTDB lineage: Bacteria > Bacteroidota > Bacteroidia > Flavobacteriales > Flavobacteriaceae > Algibacter. Next base: position 253,936 of record NZ_CP047030.1, on the reverse strand, counting down.
TTAGGAGAATAAATCTTAAAACATATATTTTTAAAAGACCATCTAAAAATTTTAGATGGTCTTTTTTTGGTTTATGAAATTTTAGTGTGAATGGATTTTGAATTATATTCGTTGAATCTAGAAAATTTTCAAAGAATATAGTAAGAATTTAATCAATGAATGAAGAACAAAACTTACTGTGGAATAAACTTCAAAGTTTTGAAATAGATGATATTGATTCTTCTTTTAATTTTACGGATAGATTAGCTAGAGAAAATAATTGGTCTTTTGAATATGCGCTACGTGCAGTATTAGAATATAAAAAGTTTATTTTTTTAATTGCCATTTCAAACTTTCCTCAAACTCCTTCAGATGAAATAGATCAAGTTTGGCACCTTCATTTACTTTATACAGAATCTTATTGGATAGATTTGTGTAAAAATACAATTAAGAAAAATATACATCATGGTCCAACAAAAGGATTGGAAGAGCGTGGATTGTTTAAAGAGCAGTATTTAAAAACTCTTGGTTTTTATGAATCTACTTTTAATGAAAGACCTCCTGAGGATATTTGGATTGATGTCGAATCAAGATTCAAATATGTTCGTTTTACTAGAGTTAATAGAGCAAAGAATTGGGTAATACCAAAGTTTATATTTAAATAATAATGGACATACTTTCAAAAATAACACCTGCAGAGACATTACTTCTAAAATATGGGAGTTCGGCGGAATTAAAAGATTTAATGAAGTACACCTTCATGGATTTACTTTTAAAACAGGTTATTAAAATAGATAAGGTTGATAGAAAAGTTCATCCCAATGATAAATATATTCGAAGTTACACTTACATTGTGGCTGGTGAAAACTTAAAAAAATATAAATATAATAAACATGAATTAATTTTTTTAAGTCCTTTTTTAAAAAGTAAATCTATCCAGATTTTATTTAAAAATTATTTTAAAATGGTTTTTGACTTATCGAAAGGAAGTTGGAGTTATAAAAAGCTTGTTAGAAGTAGTGAAAATATCTATCCGTATTTTAAAAGTCATTTTTGGGCCAAATTATTTAGAGCTATTATACTAACAGATAAAGGAGCTTTAGTTCGAAATGATATTGTTGCATATTTAAATGATTTGGATCGAGGAATCGATAAATTAATGCATGACGATAAACAGAAAGGTTTAGAGGTATTGTTGCGGATTGGTGGGAATGTTTTTTTGTTAAAGAATTTAGATTTTGAATTTTTTAAAAATATTGATAAGTCATTTATAAGTCATCAGAAGACTTTAACTAATAACTCTGATGACACCTATATTTATTGGTGGGTTTATAGCGATGATGATAATTTTGACAATGTATTCGACTTGATTTCGGGAGGTTTTGATGACGTTTTAGAGTCTTTCGATTCTGAGTTTGATGCTAATAGTTGTTCTTCTTGGGATAATGATAGTAGCGGTTGCAATAGCTGTGATGGATGTGGAGGATGTGATTAAGGTATGAGTTTTAATTCAACTATCAACTATACGTTAAGGATTGAACGGCCTGTTTGAGCTCCCCGACCATAGGAGGGAGCGAGTAGTGAAAGCCTGACCCGAAGGGAAACGCCCACAAAAAATGAATGCGTTTGCCGAATAGAAAATGTATAGAATTATCTAAAAAAATAATTACCTTTCATAAAAAATTGCTGAAGCCATATAAATGGCATATTAATTGTTGAATTAATATAATATGAAAAAATATTTTACTTTAATTTTAGTTGTTTTACCGATATTGATATTTGGGCAGGCAAATAAATTGTTTCGTCAAGCCTTAAAAACTGAAGATTTAAGCGAGCGTATAGAGCTTTTAACGCAGGTAATTAATTTAGAATCTGATAAGTTAGATGCTTATTTTTATCGTGCGATTGCAAAAAATGACTTGGGTGATTACTCGGGAGCTATAATCGATTATTCTAAAATAATAATTACAGAGCCTGATGCCGATAGTTATTTTAATCGTGGTAATGCTCGATATAGTTTAGAAGATTTTGAAGGTGCAAGGCAGGATTATAAAGATGCTGTAAAAATAGACCCTAATTTCATGGATGCACTTTACAGTTTGGCTTGTGCTAATTTTGATTTAGGTGATTATACAGGAACTATTGAGGTGCTTAATGATTTGTTAAGTAAGGAACCGTATTATCCAAAGGGATACACGTTACGTGGTTTGGTTTTTGAGAATTTAGAGAATTACAAACAGGCCTTAAAAGATTATACAGTGGCGGTACTCATGGATCCGTCGGCAGATACGTACTACAATCGTGGTGTGTTTTTGTTGAGTATTAATTACTACAAGAAAGCAAAAAATGATTTTTCTACAGTACTAAGGTTGAATGAGAATAACGGGTTTGCTTATTTCTATAGAGGGACAACTCATTTGCTTTTAGGGAAATATAAAAATGCTGTTTCGGATTTTGAAACGGCATTAAAATTTGATTCGTTAGATTTTGATGCTATGCTTGGCCTTTCTATGACGTACTATAAGTTGAAAGATTTACCAAATACCAAATTATACTACAACAAGGCTAGAGATATTTTACAAAGAAATGGAAACACTGCTTCTGGAATTACCTTGTTTGAAAATACATACTGGCACAAAAATCAGTTCTATTTCTTTAATGAAAACGTAAAAGAGTTGGAAGAGCTTTAGTTTGTAAGCTGTTTATTTATCGTCTTTCTCAGGAACAGGATCGTATCCTGAACTTCCCCACGGATGACAGCTAAAAATACGTTTTATAGCTAACCAACCGCCTTTAAGTATGCCATGTTTTTCTAAGGCTTCTTTAGAGTATTGCGAGCAAGTAGGGTGGAACCTACAGGTTGCAAGTGTGAGTGGCGATATCAGTTTTTGATAAGCCTTTATTAAGAATAGAAATGGTGCTACTAATATTTTTTTCAGCATAAGATCTAAATAAGATTATAAACCCTTAAGTTATAAAGTAGCTTCCTGAATTTCTACAAAAAAGAAAGTGTTAGTTAACCGAATAGGTTGTACCGTCTTTACCATCTTTTAGTAATATACCCGCTTCGGCTAGTTCGTCACGAATTTTATCAGATAAAGCAAAATCTTTATTAGCTCGAGCTTCTTGTCTTAGTTTTATTAAAACATTTACAGCACCAGTTAATTTATCGGTTCCGGAATCGTTTTTAACCACGTTTTCTAGACCTAAAACATCAAAAACGAAGATGTTCATAGTATTTGTTAAAGTTGCTAAATCTTCAGCAGAAATAGTTTCTTTACCTTCTTTTATTTGGTTGATGTATTTTGCCGCTTCAAATAAATTTGCAATTAAAATCGGCGAGTTAAAATCGTCGTTCATGGCATCGTAGCAAGATTGTTTCCAAGCATTGATATCTACAGATGACGTTTGCGATACTTCTAATTTTTCTAATAAATTAACAGCATCCATTAATCTGTAAAAACCTTTTTCACTGGCTAATAAACCATCGTTGGTTAAATCTAAAACACTTCTGTATGACGATTGTGCTATAAAAAATCTAATAACACTAGGCGCATATGCTTTACTGAAAAAATCGTTATTACCCGAAAGTAACTCGTCCGGATTTACCGTGTTTCCGGTAGATTTAGACATACGTTGTCCGTTTAATTCGAGCATATTGGCGTGCATCCAATAGTTTACAGGCGATTTTCCTTTGGCCGCTTCATTTTGTGCAATTTCACATTCGTGATGCGGAAACTTTAAGTCCATTCCACCACCATGAATATCAAATTGCTCTCCTAAATACTTTGTGCTCATAGCAGTGCACTCTAAATGCCATCCAGGAAAACCATCGCTCCAAGGCGAAGGCCAACGCATAATGTGTTGAGGTTCTGCTCTTTTCCAAAGCGCAAAATCTTGTGGGTTTCGCTTATCACTTTGTCCGTCGAGTTCTCTTGTATTGTGAATTAAATCTTCAAGCTTACGTTTACTTAATTTTCCGTATTCGTGAGTTTCATTAAATTTATGAACATCAAAATATACAGATCCGTTTACTTCGTAACCAAAACCATTTTCGATAATGGTAGAAATTAATTCAATTTGTTCAATAATATGCCCCGTTGCCGTAGGTTCTATACTTGGCGGTAAAAAATTGAATGTATTTAATATATTATGAAAATCTACGGTGTAGCGTTGCACTACTTCCATAGGTTCTATTTGCTCTAAGCGTGCTTTTTTAGTGATTTTATCTTCACCTGCATCTGCATCGTTTTCTAAATGTCCAGCATCGGTAATATTACGAACATAACGCACTTTATAACCCAAATGCTTTAAGTAGCGGAACACCATATCGAAAGACATAAACGTTCTAACATTACCTAAGTGTACATTACTGTAAACCGTAGGTCCACAAACATACATACCCACATACCCGGTTTCAATAGATTTAAAGGTTTCTTTTTTTCCTGTAAGTGAATTGTATATTTTTATGGGGTTATGCTCGAAAAGTTGCATGCGTTAAATGTTGTTAGGTTTAGATGTTGTTGATTTTAAATCGAGAGTGAATAAATTAAAAATTTAAAATTTAGTTTCTAATTTGATGTAATCTAAAAACTCTCTTCTAGTAGATTCTTCTTTAAATTTACCACCAAATTCTGAAGTTACAGTACTGCTTTCAATATCGCGAATACCTCTAGAGTTTACGCATAAATGCTTAGCATCGATAACACAAGCAACATCGTCTGTGTTTAATACTTCTTGTAATGCTTTTACAACTTGAATCGTTAAGCGCTCTTGAACTTGTGGACGTTTTGCATAATAATCTACAACGCGGTTCATTTTAGATAAACCAACTACCGTTCCGTTAGAAATGTAAGCAATGTGCGCTCTTCCAACAATTGGTAATAAATGGTGCTCGCATGTTGAGTATACTGTTATGTTTTTTTCAACAAGCATTTCTCCATACTTGTATTTGTTGTCAAAAGTAGATGCTTTTGGTCTTTTCTTAGGGTCTAAGCCACCAAAAATTTCGTTTACAAACATTTTTGCAACACGATTAGGTGTACCGCTTAAACTATCGTCGGTTAAATCTAACCCTAATGTTTCCAAAATGTGACGTACATCGTCTTTAATAATGTCTATTTTCTCTGAGTCAGAAAGGGTAAAAGCATCATTCCTTAAAGGCGTGTCCGCTGATGTTCCAATATGGTCTTCGCCCAAAGTATCGTGTTCTTCTATATTATTATCCATTTTCATTTGCGAAAAATATCTTATTTTTAAGTCTGCAAAGATAAGTAATTCCGTTTTGTTATGTTTTATCTTAACATATAATTGTTGTTTCTACTTGGTCTGTTTTTCTCTTTAAATATTACAATTAAAATGAAAAAAGCCCGAACGTTTTAAAGTTCAAGCTTTTTAAGTGTTTTAAAGTCGAAATATTTACTAGATATTAAAGCTTAAAGATAGTGTAACATTAGAGTTTACTCTATCGATATCAACAGTATCAATTAGTCCAACATTGTATAATGATGTTTGGTATGAGCGTTTAGCCTGATCGAAGGTTAGGTCTAATTTTGTGTTACCAAAATTATATCCTAAACCTAGAGAAAAACCATTTAAATCTCCAACAGTAACACCATCGGTATATGGACTTTCTTCAAATCTATAACCACCTCTAAAACTTAGTTGTTTTACTTTGTACTCACCACCAAAACGGTAAGTAGAAGCAGAGGTTAATACGTTTGTAATATCTGCGTTTAAACCTGTATAATCTGCTTCTGGTTTAAATGTAGTGTTGGCATAGTTTTTATTCGAGTAATCGAAACTAATTAAACCTTGTTGTCCAAAAATATAAGCTAAACTCCCTGTAAATTTCCCTGGCGTTTGTAGCTTGTATTCTGGGTAAATATTTACGATTTGTGGATCTAAAGCATCAATGTTTTGATTAACTAATTCACTAGTATCTAAAAATTGAGATGTTTCTTCTTCAATAGTGTACCAAGTTGGTGAGTCGTAGGTTAATCCTAATCTAAATTCTTGTGATAATTTAAAAATCCCTCCAATTTGAAAAGAAAAACCATTACCTGTTGTGGATAAAGCATTATCGAAATCTATAAAATCAATTAATCCGCCATTATTATTGTCTTCTAATAAAGATGTTGACCGTTGATAATCTATAAAATGAGAATTTAAGTTAATCCCTAAATAAACATTGTCTTGATATTGAGTAGCAAAGTTAAAACTTATTTTACCATTATATCCTGTTTCAACATTGGTATAGCGGTGTTCAAAATTACCAGAATTTACATTAGCTGTATATGTTGTGTTTGCGTCATTGCTGATGTCATCAGCTTCTAAAATAAAAGATTCAAAACCTAAAAAGGCTTGTTGATTAGCGAAACCGTAAGCTCTACCTATTTCAGAGTAAGCTTCTCTGATAGATTCATTAGGAAAAGCAGAAATTTGATCTAAGCGCCTACCATCGGCATAATCATAAAAATAACTAGCAATAGAATTACTGAAATTTCCGTCGTCATTTGTATTAATTCCAGCAGAATACCAACTATTATTATGGTCGTTTGTTCTGTCGTAAGCTATGGCTAAAGTGAACTTTCTCCATGGTGAATTGTTATTGCTTTTAAAAACAAAAGCGGCGCCACCTTGGTTTAAATCGAATTTAGAATCGTTTGTTTTTTCAATGTTTCCAAAATAGTTTGTAGTGTTGTTTTTATCTGCACTTACTAATGAAAACGATGCGTGACTTTGACTAAAGACAGCGGAGCCAGCAGGGTTTATGCTTACTGCACTCAAATCACCTCCTAGAGCACCAAAGGCACCGCTTAACGCTCTAAATCTAGCACTTCCTTGAATTTCATCTTGAGAGTAACGTAAGGCGTCACTAATATCTTGCGCGTATATATTAGACATAGAGAATACACCTATGAATAGTAAACTTAACTTTTTCATATATAAATATTTTTCTTTTTTTTAGAATGAATTAACCACGTCTACCTCCGCTTGATGATCTTGACGAGCTACTTGAACTTCGACTACTGCTGCTGCTTGATGATCTTGTTGAAGATCCACTAGAGCTCGATGAGCTTCTTGTGCTTGGTGTGTAAGTAGAGCTTCCTGAACTAGATGAAGATCTTGTGCTTGAAGGAGAAGAGCTTCTGCTACTTGTTGATGGTGTGTATGTAGAACTACGTCTTGTTGTAGTTGATGTTGATCTCGATGTTGAATTTGTAGACGGCGTTCTAGTTACAGTAGATGTCCTTCTAGATGTTGTTGAGCTAGGCGTTGAGCTTCTTCTAACTGTATTACCGTTAATTGTAGAACTAGATGTGCTACTTCTTCTCGTTGTTGTATTGTATTTTGATGTAGAGCTGCTACGTCCTGAAGTAGTTGAAGCACTAGTACGACGACTTGTGTTTACTGCAGTTCCATAGCTAGTTCTTCTACTAGCATTGTATGCTACTCGGTTATTATTGTAATTTCTATTATTGTAGTTGTAGTAACCACCTCTGTTACCCCAGTATCCGTTAAAACCATTGTAGCTCCAGTTGTTGTAATAACCCCAGCCGCCATAACCGCCATAAAAAATATTGTTGTAACCTCCATAACGGTATGGATTATAGTAGCCCCAGTTGTTAAATCTGTTCCAACCCCAGTTGTTGTATCTATTCCATTCCCAACTGTTGTAACCCCAATTATTCCATCCGTAGTTATTCCATCCATTGTCTATATAAGTAATAGTAACGTTATTGGTGGCTTGTCCCCAGCCTGCATAACCTTGGTACGTATTATCAGTTGCAATAGCTTCTTCATCAGTGTAATTGTCACTTTCGTAACTATCAATATCTGTGAAAATTTCACTATTCACTATCATTTGTTCGGTTTCTAAAGCACCTGTTTTAAAATAATTTTCGTAATATTTACTATTTGAGCTGCTTGGAGTTGCAACTTCTGCTTCTTCGTTTTGAACAACGCGAACAGTTTCCTCGCCATAAATTCCATCATTGTCAACACCTACGTATTGATATGAGCCACAAGATGACACACTAATTAGCAAAGCAAGCAGTGCTAAGTTTGGCATTTTTTGTTTTAAGTAGCTATTTAATTGCATATCTGTATAATTTTATTGTTGGACACTACAAAAATAGTTAGTTTTGCTGAACTATTTTATTATTTAACATAATCACAATTTTTGTGCCAAAACATCAATATGAGCAAAAAACTTACTAGTAGAGCAGAAGATTATTCTAAGTGGTATAACGAACTCGTTGTAAAAGCCGACCTAGCGGAGAATTCTGCTGTTAGAGGTTGCATGGTAATCAAGCCTTATGGCTATGCTATTTGGGAGAAAATGCAAGCGGAATTAGATAAAATGTTTAAGGAAACAGGACATCAAAACGCTTATTTTCCTCTTTTTGTACCGAAAAGTTTATTTGAAGCTGAAGAAAAGAATGCTGAAGGTTTTGCTAAAGAATGTGCTATTGTTACACATTATAGATTACAGAACGATCCTGATAGACCAGGGAAGTTACGTGTAGATCCGGAAGCAAAGTTAGAAGAAGAGCTTATTGTTAGACCAACGTCTGAAGCTATTATATGGAATACGTTTCGTGGTTGGGTACAATCTTATCGTGATTTACCTTTATTAATAAACCAATGGGCCAATGTAGTGCGTTGGGAAATGCGTACACGTTTGTTTTTACGTACCGCTGAGTTTTTATGGCAAGAAGGGCATACAGCTCATGAAACTAAAGCAGAAGCGCTAACGGAAGCAGAAACAATGAATAATGTATATGCAACATTTGCTGAAAAGTTTATGGCTATACCAGTTATTCAAGGTTTAAAAACCGAAAGTGAACGTTTTGCTGGAGCAGATGAAACCTATTGTATTGAGGCCTTAATGCAAGACGGAAAAGCATTGCAAGCCGGAACCTCTCACTTTTTAGGGCAAAACTTTGCAAAAGCATTTGATGTTAAGTTTGCTAATAAGGAAGGAAAGCAAGATTATGTTTGGGCAACCTCATGGGGAGTGTCAACACGATTAATGGGTGCTTTAATAATGACGCATAGTGATGATCTTGGATTAGTTCTGCCTCCAAGTTTAGCGCCAAACCAAGTTGTAATTGTTCCTATATATAAAACGGAAGAAGATTTAAACGCTATTACGGAAGTCGCAAATACTATAATGGGCGATCTACGAAGTAAAAATATGACGGTTAAATTTGATAATAGAACCACGCATAGGCCAGGAGCTAAATTTGCACAACACGAATTACAAGGCGTACCTTTACGTATTGCAATTGGAGCAAGAGACCTCGCAAATGGAACTGTTGAGATAGCAAGACGTGATACTTTAACAAAACAAGTTGTTGCTTTAAGCGATTTAACAGAAATTATTGAAGGCTTATTAAAGGAAATGCAAGAAGGTTTGTTTAAAAAAGCATTAGATTTTAGAGATTCTCACATTACAGAAGTGAATTCTTTTGAAGAATTTAAAAATATTTTAGAAAATAAAACAGGATTTATTTCTGCGCATTGGGATGGTACAATTGAGACAGAAGATAAGATAAAAGAGATCACAAAAGCCACTATTAGATGTATTCCTTTGGAATTCAATGAAGAAGAAGGAGTGTGTGTCTATTCTGGGAAACCATCGAAAGGAAGAGTGTTATTTGCAAAGGCATATTAATTAAAAAAAAATGCAAAAAACTTTTAAAAAAACTTGCAAAACTTAAATTAAGATGTATCTTTGCACCCGCAATGGAAAACATTGTTAAGTTATTTGAAAAGAAAATAATTTATTTGAAAAAATAAATTTGCAAGTTAAAATAAAAGTTTTATATTTGCACACTCAAAAAATAATGGCCCGTTCGTCTATCGGCTAGGACGCCAGGTTTTCATCCTGGTAAGAGGGGTTCGATTCCCCTACGGGCTACAATTTTAAAAAATTAAGAAAAAAACAAAATGGCAAATCATAAGTCAGCATTAAAAAGAATTAGAAGTAACGAAGCAAAGCGTTTAACTAACAAATATCAGCATAAAACAACTCGTAATGCTATCAAGAAATTACGTGATTTAACTGATAAGAGTGAAGCTGAAACTTTATATCCTTCAGTTGTATCTATGTTAGATAGATTAGCTAAGAAGAACGTAATTCACGCTAACAAAGCTGCAAACCTTAAATCTGGTTTAGCTAAATTTGTTGCTGCACTTTAAGAGTGATTTAAAATTTATGATACTAAAAGCTTCTCAGAAATGAGAAGCTTTTTTTTTGGATTTTTTTAATGCGCTTTATAGTGCGAAAAGTAATTTAAAAATATAAATTTGCAAATAGAATAAGTTTATTAACCACATAATAATAGCACCGTTGGAAAATCAAAAAGCAAATAAATTAGTCGATAAAATTCTTAAGGATCTTGATGAATCAGGTATTAATAAAGAAGCGCTAATTGACGATATTAAGGAATTAAGAACTTATGCTTTAGAAGAGCAAATACCTTTAGTGGTAAAAGTATTAAGACTAACTTACGAGCATTTAGAAGAGAATAGTACGTTTCTTATTCCTATACTTGATGATGAGCCTTTAGAAGATGAAGAAGAAGGCGCTGAAGGAGTAAATGATTTGGATACACCGGTAGAGAGTTTAAAATACTTAATAGCGCTAACTAAAAATCTTAACAACAAAGGTAACATAGCCGATTTAAGAGAGTATAAAGATCTTTTTGCACGCTACTAAGTCTTACTTTATAAAACTTATGTAATAGGTTTTAGAATAGATTAAAAAACCCCTTAACATTTTTGATGTCAAGGGGTTTTTTTATTTTATCGATTATACTCGTTTTTAAAATACAGGTGTATATATTACTAGGTGAGGAGTTTTGTTCATTTGAAATAAAAGTTTTAAAAAAGGACTTTTACTTATTTGTTGAAGGTTCTATTTAATAACCCCATTGCAAAATATAAAACAGGAGAAATAAGCATTTCTTGAATGCCTCCAGCAAAGTGCCTTGCGTTTAATGATATTTCATGAATAAACCAATCAAAAAGCCCCATGACTCCAATTATAAACAAACCAGAAATATGAATAAAATGCCAAAGTGAAGACATCCAGGTGTCTTTTAGTTTTCCTAAATGAAAAGTACCTATAAAATAAACGGCTACTGTAGTAGCAAAGGTGATTAGGTGCCTAATTTTCGACGGAATAGAGGCTGTGTTCTTGTTTTCTGCAAAAAAGATGTAATACCAAGAGTAAACAATAATAATTAATATAAGCCCAACAATGAATCGAACTTTATCTGATTTATACAGTTTCATTTTTTAAATGAATTTTACGGGCAAAGTAACCCCAAATTATTAATGTCGCCGTGTATACTACAGCTTTAAAAAGGTAATGGTGAGCAAAATCGAAGTAAACGTCGAAATATTCTTTTAAATAGATAAGACCTACGCATCTTAAAATGTTTATAACATCTAAAAGTAGAATACCATAAATGATATATTTTGTTTTCCTCCAAAATGATGAAGGCATACAAATAATAAATCCAATATAAAGTACAAACACTTCTAAACCGTTACAGGCATTAGCAATGTATAATGAAATGTAATCGTAGTGATAAATTGCTGATATTTCGTTAACGGTTTCTCCGCCTTCGAAAATAAAACTTGTGTTTTCCCTTTCCGTAGAGAAATCACTCATACCTCCTAAGTTATTTAAGAGATAAGTAGATGCTTTAGCAACGTGTGTAGTTAATGGGTGATCTAAGTATTGAGAGTCATAAAGAAAGCCAGAATATATAACCTTCCATATTATAAAAAGCAATAAGGCTTTTCCGAGAAAAAGCCTTATTGGTAATGGTATGTCTTTTTGTAGAGATTTAAGATTTAGCATCTTTCTTTCCACGTAATTTTTTAACACCTAAAGCAGCAGCTCCTAACATAAGGAAACCAAGACCACCATCTAAAGGTACTGAGTCTGGATCAGTTGGAGTAGATCCACCACCGCATTTTCCAGAGTGTGCACTCCTACATCTTCTACATTTACTACCGGTATCGTTATGCCTTAGATTACAGTTTGTAATACCATGACTACACCTGCTACCTCCACCTACTACCATAAAGTGTGTAGTTGCTAAAGTTACGTTTGTCGTTGAAACAGCACTAACTGAAGTTGCGTTCGCGTTAGTAGAGAAAGTGAATGCTAATATAATAGCGAGAGCACCAATTATATTAACAAGAGATTTTTTGTTGTTGTTCATCATTTTTCAGCTTTGAATTAATTAATAGCTTAATAGCGTGTCAAAAATAGTAACTATTTCAATAACAAAATATGTATTATTAGTATTTTCGATAAAACATGAAATAAAGTCTACTAAATACCGCTTTACATTTGGTTTAGACTGAAAATTGTTAGCTTTTATTCTGTTTTAGTGTTAATTAGAAAGAAGAACAGACCCTAAAAGTTAATACTTTAAGTGTTTGTTGTTTTATAATAACGTAACATAATTAAGGTCTAAACTTGCGTTAGCGATTTTAGTGGTTAGCTTTTGGCGAGGCGAGCATCGAGCCAAAACTAGTAACGGAAAGCGCGACCCTTGTGGTAACGCCAAAATTATGGTAAAAAAAAAGCCTTAACTTTTACATTAAGGCTTTGTGTATATTTTGAAGGTTTTATCCGTTCATTGAGATTAAAAACTCTTCGTTATTTCGGGTTTGTTTAAAACGATCGTTTATAAATTCCATGGCTTCTACCGGGTTCATATCTGCAAGGTATTTACGCATTACCCACATACGTTGTATGGTATTGGCATCGAGTAAAATATCGTCGCGACGTGTGCTTGAAGAGGTTAAATCGATAGCAGGGAAAATTCTACGGTTAGATATTTTTCTATCTAATTGTAACTCCATATTACCAGTTCCTTTAAATTCTTCGAAAATTACTTCGTCCATTTTAGAACCTGTTTCTGTAAGCGCTGTAGCAATAATGGTAAGCGAACCTCCATTTTCTATGTTACGAGCCGCTCCAAAGAAACGTTTTGGTTTGTGTAAGGCGTTAGCATCTACACCACCACTTAATATTTTACCAGAAGCGGGTTGTACACTATTGTACGCACGTGCTAAACGCGTGATAGAATCTAATAGAATTACTACATCGTGACCACATTCTACTAAACGTTTTGCCTTTTCTAGAACAATATTTGCAATTTTTACATGCTCGTGCGCTTCTTTATCAAAGGTAGATGCGATAACTTCTCCGCGAACGTTACGTTGCATATCTGTTACCTCTTCCGGACGTTCATCAATTAATAAAATCATTTGATAAACTTCTGGATGGTTTGCTGCAATAGCATTAGCAACATCCTTAAGTAACATGGTTTTACCTGTTTTTGGTTGCGATACAATCATACCACGTTGCCCTTTACCTATAGGTGCGAATAAATCCATTATTCTAGTTGAGATTGTACTTTGACGCCCTGCTAAATTGAATTTTTCCTGAGGAAATAATGGTGTTAAATGCTCGAAGGCTACACGGTCTCTAACCACATTTGGATTTTGGCCGTTAATTTTACTAACCTTTATTAAAGGGAAATATTTTTCGCCTTCTTTTGGTGGGCGCACTTGTCCTAAAACGGTGTCACCAACTTTTAAACCAAATAATCTAATTTGCGATTGCGATACATATATATCATCTGGAGATGATAAGTAGTTGTAATCTGATGAGCGTAAAAATCCATACCCATCTTGCATAATATCTAAAACCCCTTCACTCTCAATAATAGCATCGAATTCAAAATCTGGCTCACGGTAGCGGTTACGGCTATCTTTATTACCATTGCTTCCAGTATGTACGTTACCGTTTTTCTGGTTTTTGTTTTGATCGCGTTTTTGTTGAGGTTTTGGTCTTGGATTTGGTTGATTTTCGTTTTTGCGTTCCTTTTGAGGGCGCGGTCTTGGTTTAGGTTTATTTTCTACTTTAGCCTCAACTTTTTCAGTTTTTTTGGCTGGTTTATTATCTACCTTAGTGTCTTCTTGTTTAGGTTCTGCTACGGGTTTTATCTCTGATGCTTGCTCAGCAGGTGTATCAGTAGTATTTGGTGTTGGTTTTTGTAAACGTTGTCTAGGTTTTCTAGGTTTTGGTTTAGCTGCAGGTGTTTTTTCAGCTGCTGGTTTAGCAGGAGCAACTACTGCATCTACCGCTTTTGGGTCTGCGGCTTGAGTATCTAATATTTGATAAACTAAATCTAATTTTTTTAATGAACGGTACTTAGGAACGTTCAGTTTTTTAGCAATCTCCTGTAGGTCAGTGAGTTTCTTTTCTTTTAATTGTGAAATTTCAAACATTGATATATTTTGAATATTATATATTGAATATAAAATTGAGTTTTTTGAAAAAAATGAATTTTTATTCTGAAGAATTAACCGCCTGTTATTGCGGTTGTTGAGAATTAATACTGCAATTATACAACTTTATTTTAATTTTTTAGGCTATTTTTTTAAAGAAACCGTTATTTTTGCTAACTAGTTAGTTAAAATAATATGTTACAACGCATTCAAACAGTTTATTTATTAGTAGCAGCAGGAATCTCTGCTGGGTTAATTTTTGTGTTCAATTTATGGACCACAAATACTGATGAGTTAGTGTTTGCAATAGACGATATATTGTACTTTGGTCTCTTTTTAGGGTCGGCGGTATTATCTTTAATTTCTATATTTATGTTCAAAAATAGGCAACTCCAATTTGTTTTGGGGAGGCTTAACATCATATTAAACTTTATTTTATTAGGATTTTTTGTGTATCAATCTCTAAATTTATCTGGAGAGACGGCGGTTTCTGAGAAAGGTATTGGGATGCTTCTTCCACTTGTTTCTATCGTGTTGTTAGCTTTAGCTAATAAGGCCATCAAGAAGGATGAAGACCTCGTAAAATCTGTAGATCGATTACGATAAACCTAACATCTTAGTAGTATTAGTGCGTTAAAACTCCGAAGTGAAAGCTTCGGAGTTTTTTATTTTTATTCTGTTTTTAGTTTAAGGCATAAAACTAATTAGTTTTTGGATGCCGATCAGGGAACTCTACAACTTCAAGATTATCAATTTTTTTGCCGTCAATTGTAAAGCGTAGCATGGTTCTTACTTTATGAAAGCCATGTTTTCCAACAGCACCAGGATTCATATGTAACACATTTAATTTTTTATCGGGCATCACTTTTAAAATATGAGAATGCCCAGAAATAAAAATTTTTGGAGGATTTTTTCTAATCTCTTCAATCACTCTTAAATTATATTTAGGCGGGTAACCGCCAATATGTGTAATCCAAACATCTACACCTTCACACATAAAGCGATTGTGTTCCGGAAATTCACCACGCGCTTTAGCATCGTCAATATTACCGTAAACGCCTCTTAATGGTTTGAGTTCTTTGATAGCATCGGTTACTTTTAAATCACCAATATCTCCAGCATGCCAAACTTCATCGGCTTGTTTGACATATTTTAAAACATCATCATCTATATAACTATGGGTGTCCGAAAGGAGTAATATCTTTTTCATTAAAATCTTTTAATATATAATTAAGATTTGAGTATTCACAAGAACCTTAAAACTGACTATATTTGTTCTTTCAACAAAAGTATTAAAACAAATTGCGATATTTTATAGAACTTTCATATAACGGTGCAGCATATCATGGTTGGCAAATACAACCCGATGCCATTTCGGTACAAGAAGTTTTAGAAAAAGCTTTATCGGTTTTATTAAATACGTCAATTTCTATAATGGGTGCAGGGCGTACTGATACAGGTGTGCATGCGAAGCAAATGTTTGCGCATTTTGATTTTGAAGGTGATATAGATAACGTAGATTTGGTTTTTAAACTCAATTCGTTTTTACCTAAAGATGTTGCTATTCACGATATATTTAAAGTGAAAAAAGATGTGCATACACGTTTTCATGCCGTGAGTAGAACATATTTGTATCGCGTTTCTTTACATAAAAATGTTTTCAATGTCGATGCTGCTTACAATGTGAAGCAAAAGTTAGATATTGAAAAAATGAAAGAAGCCACTAAAATATTGTTGGAATACAACGATTTTGAGTGTTTCTCTAAGAGTAAAACAAATGTAAATACCTTTTTGTGTAATATAATGAAGGCCGAATGGCAATTGGTAGATGGCGAATTGCATTTTACTATTAAAGCTGATCGTTTTTTACGTAATATGGTGCGCGCCATTGTTGGTACCTTAATAAATATTGGTTTAGGGAAAAATCCGGTAGCACATTTGCATAGCATTATTGATTCTAAAAATAGGAGTGAAGCTGGATTTTCTGTTCCTGCTCACGGTCTATATTTAATTGAAGTAGAATATCCAGAAGATATAAAAATATAAATGAGTAAACCCAAAGAGAAAATATTTGACGTTAACCTTTTTAAAAGGTTATTCACTTACATAAAACCTTATAATTTGGTTTTTGTTGGCTTGCTAATTATGGTGGTTTTATCTGCTGCTTTCAGTGCAGCAACACCTTATTTAACCAAATATGCCATAGATAATAGTATTGCTGTAAAATTGAAAGAAGATTTTCTGTTCTATATTATAATTATGTTGGTAGTTTTAATTCTGCAAACGGTTATACAGCTTTGTTTTATTTACTACGCGGCATGGTTAGGACAGAATTTAGTGAAAGATGTGCGAACTAAATTGTTCAATCATTTACTACGTTTTAAAATGAAGTATTATGATAATTCATCGGTAGGTGTGCTTATTACAAGATCGGTTACCGATATGGAACGTATTGCCGATATTTTTGGTCAAGGTTTGTTCATGATCGTAAAAGATTTACTGACCATGATTGTTGTTTTCGCCGTTATGGTTTATATCAATGTAAAGCTTAGTATTATTGTATTTATCATGCTTCCTTTATTATTATACGCTACAAGAATTTTTCAGAAAGTAATGAAAAAGGCTTTTGAAGAAGTAAGAACAGAAGTATCAAACCTAAATTCTTTTGTGCAAGAACGCTTAACAGGAATGAAAATTCTACAACTTTTTACAAGAGAAGATACCGAGTTTAAAAAGTTTAAAGCCATAAATGAGCGTCATAAAAAAGGATGGTTAAAAACCGTTTGGTATAACTCTATTTTCTTTCCATTGGCAGATTTATCGGGTTCTATAGCGATGGGCTTAGTGGCTTGGTATGGCGGTTTACACGTGGTTTTGGAAGCTAGTGATGTATCTCAAGGTGATTTAATTGCCTTTATCATGTTTATCCCAATGCTATTTAGGCCTCTGCGCCAAATTGCAGATAAATTTAATACCCTACAAATGGGAATGGTCGCTGCAAACCGCGTATTTAAAGTTCTGGATACTACTTCGCAAATTGATGATCACGGAACACATATTGCCGAAACTTTTAAAGGAGATATCGATTTTGAAAATGTGTATTTTAATTATGTTGAAGATGAAGCTGTATTAAAAGGGATTTCTTTTAATGTGAAATCTGGAGATACCGTTGCAATAGTTGGAGCTACAGGAGCAGGGAAATCTACTATTATTAATTTACTTAATCGTTTTTATGAAATTAAAGACGGAGTTATTTCAGTAGACGGTATTGATATAAAGGATGTTACTTTAGAATCTCTTCGAACTCAAATAGCTGTTGTTTTACAAGATGTATTTTTGTTTGCAGATACTATTTTAAATAATATTACTCTAAATCATCCAGAAATTACAGAACAGCAGGTTTACCAAGCGGCAAAAGATATCGGGATTCACGATTTTATTATGTCGTTACCAAACGGATATCATTATAATGTAAAAGAACGCGGGGTGATGCTATCTTCTGGTCAGCGTCAGCTTATTTCCTTTTTACGTGCTTACGTTACTAACCCAAGTATTTTGGTTTTAGATGAAGCGACTTCGTCTGTTGATTCTTATTCAGAACAACTTATTCAAAATGCGACCGATAAAATCACAAAAGGCAGAACCTCCATAGTTATTGCGCATCGTTTAGCAACCATTAAAAAGGCTGATAAAATTATCGTGATGGATTCTGGTAAAATTGTTGAGCAAGGCACGCATAATGAACTTCTTAAAAAAGAAAATGGTTATTACAGAAACTTATATGAAGTTCAGTTTTTAAAGGAAGATGTTGCCTAATCTTTATTAGTTGATATTGTTTAGCTCACTAATTTTTTAGATAAAAAACTGCATAAAGTATACCGAAAATTAATGCTATAATCATCGGGAAAAGGAAGCTCATTACAACGTATAAAATAGTTCTCAATATTGTCGATTTCCACGAAAACTCATATAACTTTTTGTAAACATGAGCCATATAAAACAAGGCTGGAATAGAAATTAATTGCGATGCGTTGTAGAAGTTTAATCCAAAAGGTAAAGTTATTAAAATCATGAAAAATGATATAATAAACCAGTGTGCCGAAGTATAGGTTATAATCACGAAATGTTCCGCTACGTTATACTTTTTCGACTTTTTAAATACAAATCTTGAGATTAGGGAATATACAGGAATAGACACCAAAGTAATAACACTTTGATATTCTGTAATGAAATCCATAACACTGTTAATATCGAAACCTTCTGGTTGTTCAAGTCCTGAGCCATATTGTAATAGTTCTGGGAAGAATTTCTTCAGAATAAAAAACTGAAGTCCCATAAGAGTTATCGATAACCCTAAATAAGAAATGACATTTACATATGTTTTTCTAAAGCCCTTAACATAGCTGTCAATAACCAAATCAGGCCTTGTAAATAAATCTATAAAAGTTTTTAAAAGCTTATTATCAATACTTAAAAACTGATTGATAAAATGAGCAAAAAAAGATTTCACCGTCAGGCGTTTGTAAGCTGTTTTTTCGCCACATAAATTACAGAAATTACTTTTTTCAAGTAGTGAATTTTTGCAATTTTTACAGGCTAATTTCATTTAAGCTAAATCTGTTTTTATAATTTCGGTAAGTGCATTAGTATCATCAAAAACAACAAATTCTCCATCTTTAAAATAAGAAATGTGTCCGGTTTCTTCACTTACAACAAGCGCTAAAGCGTCTGTTTTTTCGGTAACACCAATAGCTGCTCTGTGACGAAGTCCAAAACGTTTCGGTATGCTTCTATCATTATTAACAGGAAGAATTACACGAGTGGCCTTAACAATATTATCGTTTATAATAATGGCGCCATCATGCAACGGACTATTTTTAAAGAAGATACTTTCTATAATAGGTTGAGTTACTTTTATATTCATTTCGTCACCAGAGGCGGCAATAAAATCTAAGTTATTATTACGTTCAAAAACAATAAGGGCACCCGTTTTAGATATTGCCATTTTATTACAAGCCGATACAATAACGTCAACATCGGTAGCATCGCTAGTTTCTGTTTTTAAGAATTTAAATTGTTGTAAAAATTTGCGTCGTCCGTTAAAGTTAGTCGAACCTACCATTAACAAAAACTTCCTGATTTCTGGTTGAAAGACAACAATTAAGGCTATAATCCCCACTTTCATGAAGCCTCCAAAAATACCGGTAAGTAATTCCATTTCTAGAAATTCGGTAAGCTTCCAAACAAAATAGATAATAATAATACCAATAAAAATATTGATGGCAACTGTGCCTTTTGTTAGTTTATAAACATAATAAAGGAGCACTGCTACCAGAATTACATCAATAATATCAACAATTTTAAAGTTTAAGAGGTCATTAAAAATTTCCAATGGTGAAAGTATTTTTGTAAATTTAGTGAATAAAGGTTAATTAAAAATAAATTCGTTGTTTGAGATTTTACTTTCTTTTAAATCGGCTTTTTCTAACAGTGATTTATAAGTTATATAATCTTGAAAGTTTAAATCTACATTGAAATTTAAATAGATATTGCGGTTGGCAAGATCTTGTTTTTTTAAATCAGCCAATAGATTATTTTTGTCTGTTTTAGTGGAAGTTAAACTGCTATCAACTTCTATTATCGATATGCTGTTGGTGTTATCAAATGATATAGAAATAGCGTTTTTGCTTTCATTTAAATCTGAAAGTTTTGCTAAGTATTCCCAGCTCGTTTCTTCATGATAAACAGTTTCAGTAAATTCAATAAAACCTAAGCTTTTTAAACTCGTATCATTACAAGTAAAGTAGTTTTTAATACCTTCTTTTTTATGTCCTGCGTTTTTCTTTTTATTCTGAAGAAATGTAATCTGCGGAATAGCCAACTTTAAACTTAAGCGTTTATCGACGTTAACGAGCCAATTGGTTGTGCTAATTAAGTTTTTACGGTTTAATTCGATGCTGTCTTTTTCCGAATCGTAAAAAAGATAGGCTGGAGAAATATCATCGATTTCTGTTATTTTAGAATGACTAATTTCAGGTAGTTGTAGTATTTTTTCATTATCGCAAGAAAAAAAAAGAACGGTAATAAAAAAGGCAAGTAAATGTTTCATTTTAAGCATTGAGAGATTCAACAAGTTTAATAGTTTCCATGGCTTCTTTTACATCGTGCACGCGTAAAATAGATGCGTTTTTCAGCAAAGCAATAGTGTTTAAAACCGATGTGCCATTTAGAGCTTCTTTAGCTGTATTGTTAAGCGTTTTGTAAATCATCGATTTTCTAGAAACACCAACAAGTAATGGTTTTTCGAGTATGTTAAATAATTCTAAAGTGTTTAAAAGTTGAAAGTTTTGTTCTAAAGTTTTTGCAAAACCAAAACCAGGATCTACAATTAGGTCCATAATACCAAGTTCTTTTGCAGCCATTAAACGTTTAGAAAAATAGAATATAATATCTTTAACCAAATTGTTGTAATTGGTATGTTGTTGCATGGTTTGCGGAGTGCCACACATATGCATCATGATATAGGGTACGTGCAAGGCCGCAACCGTTTTCAGCATATTATCATCGAGCTTTCCTGCCGAAATATCGTTTATTAATGCCGCACCAGTTTCAATAGCTTGTTTTGCGACCTCGCTTCTAAATGTGTCAATAGAAATTAAAATTTCAGGAAAGGTTGTTGTTAGAAGTTCTACTATCGGCAAAATCCGTTTTAACTCTTCAGCTTCACTTACATGGTCGGCATTTGGACGCGAACTATATGCACCAATATCAATAAAAGTAGCGCCTTCAGTTAGCATTTTTTCGGTATGGTTCAGAATAGATTTTTCATCTTTATACTGTCCGCCATCATAAAATGAGTCTGGTGTTAAATTTAAAATCCCCATCACTTTTGGCGACGATAAATCAATAAGTGTTCCTTTGCAATTAATGGTCATAACCTCTTAAAATGTCAATATTTTCAATATTAAATATCAAACCTAAAACTTTAAAATTGTAACGTCAAACTTCCTCTTAAAAACTTTTGAACTTTAAACAATTTAAGCGAAATTTACACAAAATATAATTGATACATGCCAGATACTTCAAAACAATACGATACGGTTGTAAATACTTGTAAAAGTTTATTCATTAAAAAAATGAGCGACTATGGAAGTGCTTGGCGAATTTTACGTTTACCATCGCTAACCGATCAGATTTTTATAAAAGCCCAACGTATTCGAGGTTTACAGCAAAACGATGTTAG
The DNA here is from genome assembly GCF_009796825.1 of Algibacter sp. L3A6. Lineage (GTDB taxonomy): Bacteria > Bacteroidota > Bacteroidia > Flavobacteriales > Flavobacteriaceae > Algibacter. The sequence continues at coordinate 232,383 of NZ_CP047030.1, read as the reverse complement.
AAAGGTAGATGAAGGTGAAGTAAGCGAATTTATAGGTATTATAAATTACTCTATTATGGCGCTTATTCAGTTGGAATTAGGTGTTGTAGAACAGCCCGATTTATCGACAGAAGAAGCTACCAAATTGTATGAAAAGCACATTTTGGTTACCAAAACTTTAATGGAAAACAAAAACCATGATTACGGAGAAGCATGGCGAGATATGCGCGTGAGTAGTTTAACCGATTTAATTTTGCAAAAATTACTTCGTGTAAAACAGATAGAAGATAATAAAGGTGAAACTTTAGTAAGCGAAGGCATTGATGCTAATTATCAAGACATGATTAATTATGCCATTTTCGCAATGATTCATTTAGGTGAAGACCATTAATTTAGGTTAACAGTAAGCACATTTCAAAACTTAAGCTTAGGGTTTAAGTTTCATATAAAAACATATCACATGAAATTTTTAGTAGGTATAAGCCGAGTATTTGTAGGAGTTCTATTTATTATTTCCGGATTCATTAAGCTTAACGATCCGTTAGGTTTTTCATATAAATTAGCCGAATATTTTGGTCAAGATGTTTTAAACTTACCATTTTTAGAGCCTTATTCTTTAATGATTTCGGTGCTAGTTGTTGTGTTCGAAGTTGTTTTAGGTGTATTTCTACTCATTGGTTATAAACCTAAGTTTACTGTATGGAGTTTGTTATTAATGATTGTTTTCTTCACATTTTTAACTTTTTATTCAGCATATTTCGATAAAGTAAAAGATTGCGGTTGCTTCGGTGACGCCTTGAAATTAACACCATGGAAAGCTTTACAAAAGATGTTGTGTTACTGTTTTTTATTCTCATTTTATTTGCGGGAGTAAAGCACATAAAACCCCTTTTCGGAAAGCTAGGTACAACCGTTTTAGCTCTACTAAGTTTTATTGCAAGTTTATGGTTTGGTTACCATGTATTAATGCATTTACCAGCAATAGATTTTAGAGCATACCACATTGGGGCTAATATACAAGAGGGCATGACGGTGCCTGAAGGTGCAGCAAAACCGGTAACAGAATATGCTTGGAAATTTAAAGTAAATGGCGAAGAAAAAATTATAACTACTAATGGTTCTTACCCATCTGTTGAGGGTGAATTTATAAGTGTAGATACTAAAGAAATTTCTGCAGGTTACGAGCCGCCAATTTATGATTTTTCAATAGAAACAGCAGATGAAAATTTAACCGATTACTTTTTAAATAGAGATAATCTAATTGTTGTTATTTCTTATAATTTAGAAAGTATAGAACAAGGAGGAGCTTTAAAATTAAAAGCATTGCAAGATGAAGCTAGAAGAAACGGTTACGAAATTATTGGGTTATCTGCCTCTGGAGAAGCTGCTAAACAGCGTATAGCAGAAGCTTACGATATTGATTTTAAGTTTTATTTATGTGATGAGAAAGCTCTGAAAACCATTGTGCGTTCTAACCCTGGAGTTATAGAATTAGATAAAGGAACAATTAAACAAAAAGTACATTGGAACGATCTAGACGACCTTAAATTACCGAAAGTAGAAAGAGCTCCTGAGCCTGTTAAAGTAGAAAATATTTTATATCAAATAGATGGTGTAGCAGCAACGAAAGCAGAGGTTGAAGCGCTTGATGCAGACACTATAGAATCGGTAAATGTTTTAAAAGATCAAAACGAAGAGCTAGACTCTATGAACACTGCAAATACTAATAATTATACAGGGATAGTAAAAGTGATGCTAAAAAAATAAGGCATCATGCTTTATTGAAATTTTATCTAGACCAATAATTAATACCCAGCAATTATTTTGAATTACTTAATAAATAAAATAGCATACGCCATCCTAACATTATTTGGGGTTGTTACTGTTATTTTCTTTTTATTTAATGTGCTTCCCGGAGATCCTGCGCAAATGATGTTGGGCCAAAATGAAGATAGTGAGCAACTCGCCATAGTGAAGCAAAAATATGGTTTTGACAAGCCTTTAGGAACGCAGTATTTATATTATTTAAACGATTTGTCACCATTGTCATTTCATTCTAAAGAAAAAGATGATTATACTTTTTTGCGCGAAGGAAAATATACAGCGAGTAAATTATTCACTATAGGGAATACAACCACGGTTTTAAAATTTCCTTATTTGAGAGAATCCTTTACAAAACAAGGAAAAAAAGTAAGTCAGGTATTAGGCGAAACCTTACCCAATACTTTTGTTCTAGCTGTTTCAGCCATTGTAATAGCCATGATATTAGGTGTTATTTTGGGTATTGTATCTGCTTTGTACAAAGACCAATGGATCGATAAAACAATTCAAATATTTAGCACGCTAGGCATGAGCGTACCTTCTTTTTTTAGTGCCATACTGTTTGCTTGGTTTTTTGGTTTTGTACTGCATGAATATACCAATTTAGAGATGACGGGTAGTTTGTACGAACTAGACGATTTTGGAGAGGCTATGCACATAAAATGGAAAAACTTAATACTTCCGGCAGTTGTTTTAGGTATACGCCCGTTGGCGGTGGTTATTCAGCTTATGCGAAATTCTTTGCTAGAGGTTTTTAATCAAGATTACATTAGAACAGCAAGAGCTAAAGGACTTAGTGAATTTCAAATTATAAAAAAACATGCTGTAAAAAACGCCTTAAATCCTGTAGTTACAGCAATATCAGGTTGGTTTGCATCTATGCTTGCAGGAGCCGTTTTTGTAGAATATATTTTTGGGTGGAACGGCCTTGGGAAAGAAATTGTAAATGCCTTAAACACTCTAGATTTACCGGTAATTATGGGCGCTGTATTGGTAATTGCTGTATTATTTGTAATTATCAACATTTTTGTCGACTTAATCTACGTTTGGTTAGATCCAAAAGTTAAATTAAAATAAATATTTATTTCCGCAAAAGCGTAAACATTTCAAACACTTTTTATATGAACAAGATTAAATATATTTTCGTTTTATTAATCACTTTTTTAAGCTGTAAAGACGAGCCAAAACAATTTTCTGCCGAAGCTTTAAATGATACCTTTATTGCTCAAAATGGCGACGAGGTAACCTTCCAAAGCATATTAGATAAACACCAAGGTAAAACAATAGTTATCGATGTTTGGGCATCTTGGTGTAGCGATTGTATTAAAGGTATGCCTAAAGTTAAGGCGCTACAAGCCAACAATCCAGAAATAGGCTATGTGTTTTTATCTTTAGATAGAGAGCAAGGGGCTTGGCAACGCGGTATTGCAAAATACCAAGTAAATGGCGACCATTATTTTATGCCAAATGCTAAAGATTGTGATTTTGCAGATTTTTTAAATATCAGTTGGATTCCTAGATATTTGGTAATAAATAAAGCTGGCGAAATCGTTGTATTTAATGTTATTGAAGCTGATGACGATAAGTTAATAAAAGCTATAAAAAATTAACTATTTTAGCAGTAGAAAACAACAATTACTAACTTTTTTAAAAAAATATCCTTGTCAATTTAGGGAAGGTTAAAAGGCAACTATGAGAAAAAACATTGTAGCAGGAAACTGGAAAATGAATAACGATTTAGCGCAAACCGAAGCGTTAATTACTGCGTTAAAAAATCAAACAACAAGCTCTAATGCAGAAGTAATGGTAGCACCAACCTTTACCAATTTATTTCAGGCATATCAAGCATTAAAAACTTCTAATATAGAAGTTATAGCACAAAACATGCACTTTGCAGAAAATGGAGCCTATACAGGTGAAATTAGTGCAAGTATGTTGAAAAGTATTGGCGTTAATACTGTAATTTTAGGTCACAGTGAGCGTCGTGAATATTTCAATGAAACCGATGAGTTACTTGCTAAAAAAACCGATGCAGCTCTAGCAAAAGGTATGCGTGTAATTTTCTGTTTTGGTGAAGAATTAGCCGATAGAAAATCTGGAAACGAAGAGACTATAGTTGGTAATCAAATTAAAAATGCATTGTTTCATTTAGAAGCAGCGGCATTTCAAAACATTGTGTTAGCCTACGAGCCTGTTTGGGCCATTGGTACTGGAGAAACAGCAAGCCCAGAGCAAGCTCAAGATATGCATGCATTTATTAGAAAAACTTTAGCCGATAAATACGGAAATGATGTTGCCGATGAGGTTTCTATCCTTTACGGAGGTAGCGTTAAGCCAGCAAATGCTGAAGAAATTTTCTCTAAACCAGACGTAGATGGTGGTTTAATTGGAGGAGCAGCTCTAAATGCGGAAGATTTTTTCGCAATTGTAAATGCTTTTTAAAACATACAATTAGTTAAAAGTAATTAGGGCGTTACCCGAAAAGGGCCGAGCTTACCGCAGTCGCTTTTTTGTGTTGCATAGGTGCAACCACACAAAAAGAGCTCCAACAAAGCCTCAATCTCTAACACGGGCTAACCTGCAAAATGTAGAGACAGCCCTTTTGGGTCTTCATTTTTGCAAAGTTCTATTTAAAATAAATTAAATACGTCAACTTTTTTAATGATGTATTGAAAATGTAAAACACTTTATCATTCACTTGATAAGGTGTTTTTTGTTTTATAAATACCGGTTATTTTCCTTTAAATCTTTTGTCATTTCTATGCAAGGAGAAATCACACATACTTGGTTATAGAGAATATAAACAATTAGAATTTCTGTTTACGAAATCAAGTTAGATATCTCCGAACGTCCGAAAGGCTAAAACCATCATAAAGCAGTCGCTTCAAAATAATTTTTAATAAAATTTTATCACGAACTCCGTTAATAACGCTTAAATTTGCACTTTAATAAAAAATCAAATGTCAAATATTATTTATATTGGGTACTATTTTAAAGTAGCGCCATTACAGCCAGCCGTAGAGATTTTAATAGCAGAACTTGGTTACGCTGGTTTCGAGAGTTTTGTAGAAAACGAAGATGGAGCAACGGCTTACATTCAAAAAGAAGAATGGAATGCTAATATTTTAGACGATGTTCAAATATTAAAATCTGATGAGTTTGAAATTACTTACGAATTCAATGAAATAGAACAAACGAACTGGAACGAGGAATGGGAGAAAAATTTTAATCCTATTATTGTTGACGATGCCTGTTCTGTTAGAGCACCTTTTCACGAGAAACCAGATACAACTTATGATATTATTATAGAACCAAAAATGAGTTTTGGTACAGGGCATCATGAAACGACACACATGATGATTCAGCATATTTTAAAAACAGATTTGAAAGATAAATCGGTTTTAGATATGGGTTGTGGTACTGGAGTTTTAGCGATTCTTGCAGAAATGAAAGGGGCAAAACCTCTAGATGCTGTAGATTATGATAATTGGTGTTACCTTAATAGTTTAGAGAATGTAGAGCGTAACAATGCTGAGCATATCACGGTTATAGAAGGCGATGCTTCTGCTTTAAAAGGTAAAAGTTACGATGTTATTATAGCAAATATTAACCGCAATATTCTACTTCAAGATATGGCAACTTATGCTGCTTGTTTAAATAAAAATGGTATGTTATTTTTAAGTGGATTTTATGCTGAAGACATTCCGTTAATAACAGCCGAATGTGAAAAACATTTGTTAAAATTTGAAGAAAAGTTAGAAAGAAACAATTGGGTATCGTTAAAATTTTTAAATTAGTAACATATTTAAACCGTTAACCAAGTGTTTTCCGATAAGGAAACATAAGAAAGACATAGTGTAAATTATGAGTATACAAGAAAAAACATTCGAAGAATTATTGCTAGAAGAAGAAGTTTTAACTCAAAACGAGATTGTTTTGCATAACGACGATGTAAATACTTTCGATCACGTTATTGATACATTAATTTATGCTTGCGAGCATACACCAGAACAAGCAGAACAATGCGCTATGTTAGTGCATTACAAAGGGAAATGTACGGTTAAAACAGGCTTATTAGACGATTTAAAACCACGTTGCTCTATGCTGCTAGAAGCAGGCTTAAGTGCAGAGCTCGTGTAAAACACATATATACAATAATCAAAAAAGACCTTTCATTAAAATGAAAGGTCTTTTTTTGTGATGTTTAGATCTTTTACCTTAAAAAATAGGACTCCTACCTCAATTATTTTTGTAAAGCTAGTTTTTTCTTATTTTTAGCTTATCACTATTTTATTAACTATAGTTTGGAAAAAAAAACACTAATCATTCATCTATTACTCGGAATTGCTTTATTAGGCATTCCTATTGTGAGCTCCCCAGATTATAATAAAGGTTGGTTGTTATTTACGGTAGCTCCTTTTTTAAGAAACTTTTTTAGTTATTTCTTATTAGTTGTTTTCTTATTTTTACACTATTATGTTATTGTACCTAAATTTTATCTTCAAAAAAAATGGGTTTTATATGGTTTATTAATTCTTGCTTGTGGTTTTGCCGTGTCTTACTTACCTATTTTGGTTGTAGATTTAGGAGTAGATCATATACGGCCTAATATGCAAATAAAACATTTACAAAGACCTCGCGGATTCTTAAGTGTATTTAATGTAACAAACGCGTTAATATTCCAATTTTTTATGGTTTGGATATTATCTTTATTATTGCGGTTAGAAAATCGATTGGCCGAAGTTAAAAATGAAAAACTTTTATCTGAAGTCTCATATTTAAAAGCTCAAATTAATCCACATTTTTTATTTAATACACTTAATAATATTTATTCCCTTACACTAACAAATTCTAACAAAGCACCAAGAGCTGTGTTGAAATTGGCAGATATGATGCGCTATATTGTTACCGAAAGTAGTACGGATAAAGTTGATTTAAAAAAAGAATTACAATACATAGAAAATTATGTTGAGTTGCAAAAATTAAGAATGGGTAATCAGGTCGATTTACAATTTCAAATTAGTGGAAATTGTGAAGGAAAAGAAATAGGTCCAATTATTCTTATTACTTACATTGAAAATGCTTTTAAGTATGGGGTTAGTCCAGAAGTACCAACAAAAATCGATATTAGTATAACTATAAAAAAAAATAAAATAGAACTTTTTGTAAAAAATGATATTGTGTCAGTAGAAGAAATTAACAAATCGGCTACTAAGGAAGGCTTAAGTAATACACAAAAAAGGTTGGATATTTTATATCGAAATAAATATAAGTTAGATATTGGAGAAGTTCAGGGGAAATGGGAAGTTAATCTTTTAATAGATATAGCATGATAAAAGCAATAGCATTAGATGATGAGCCACTTGCTTTAGAGGTGATTATGGCATATTGTGAGCAAATAGAATGTGTAGATTTAATCCACACCTTTACGTCGCAAGAAAAAGCCATAAAGTATTTAAATAAGTTTGATGTTGATTTACTTTTTTTAGACATTCACATGCCTAAATTAAATGGCATAGATCTTTATAAATCATTAAAGCATAATGTAAAAGTTGTTTTCACCACGGCTTATAGTAATTATGCTGTAGAAGGTTTTAATGTTAATGCTTCCGATTATTTATTAAAGCCTTTTTCTTTTGATCGTTTTTTTGAAGCTACAGAAAAGGTGAATAAAGAAATTAAATTAGAAAAAAATGAGCCATTAAATCACTCCAATTTAGCTATACGAGCAGACTATAAGCTTTACAATATTGCATTTGAGGATATTGTTTTAATTGAAGCTCTTGATGATTATATTGGTATTCATCTTCAAAATAAAACAAAAATCGTAGCTCGGTATACCATGAAAAATATTTTAAAAAAATTACCAGAACTAGAATTTCAACGAGTACATAGATCTTATATAGTTGCATTAAAAAAAGTAAAAACGATATACAAGGATACACTTGAAATAGAGGCTGTTAAAATTCCAATTAGTGCAACATATAAAGATGAAGTTGTTAAAAAATTAAGAGTTTAATCTGTTTTACCTCGGCCATCTTCAAATTCACCTCAATTTTTATTTTAATAAGCTAAAAGACTCTACTTTTATTTTAAAATTAACTAAAAATAGAAAAGGATGAAAGAGGTATTTATTAAATTACAGTTAGTTGTTCTGTTGGTTTTCGTTTCAGTTACAATATTATCTTGTGGTAGCGATGGTGATGAATCTGATGATGATTCATGTGTTGAAAGCACTTGGTATCAAGATGCTGATGAAGATGGTTTGGGTGATCCTAGCGTTACATTATCGGCTTGTGAGCAACCGAGTGGCTATGTTTCTAATAGTAATGATTCAGACGATAGTGATGATGGAAGCGGGAGCACAGTTGCTTGTAATACAACAGGTGAAGTAGAACAGTCTACAAATGATGAAATTGAAGCTATGCGTGAAGCTATGGTTGCTTTTAGAGCATCATTGTCTTCTACGTTATTAGAAGAAGCTTCTGTTTGCTTGGATGATGAACGTTTCTATTTATGGCATAATACGCCCGCAAATAATGGGAATAGAGATGGTATAACTTATGGCGATTTATCGATAGCACAGTTAACAAGTTTTAAAGCGATGTTACAATTGTTTTTAAGTGCAGATGGTTATCAAAAAGTATATGAAATTACCGAGCTGTCTGAAGGATGGTTAAATAATATTATGAGTGATGTATGGGATCCTGATTTTTATTCTATTGATATGTTTGGTAATCCTGAAACTAGTGGGTCTTGGGGATTTCAGTTAGATGGACATCATTGTGTGATTAACTTTTTAGTACATGGAGATAATGTGTCTATTGTACCTGCTTTTCTTGGGGGAGAGCCAGCTTCAGAGACTTATAACGGTGTAGCTTTTGATATTTTTGAAAACGAAAGAGATTTAGCATTAAACCTATATAATGGATTTAGTGCCGATGAAAATACAAAAGCAGTTACAACATCTAGTTCTCGCGACTTGGAAGTAGGACCAGCTGATATGAACGGAGATCCTGATCCGTACATTGGAACATACGATTATTCTGGTTTCGAAACAGGATTGAAATATACCGACATGTCTGATGCAACTAAAGCAAACCTAATACTAGTGATGAAAGAGTATGTTTATAATTTATCGGATACTTTTGCCGATGTTTGGTGGGATGATATTATAACAAATATCGATGATACTTACTTTGTTTGGATTGATAATGTAGATGCTCCAACCGCCACATCTCAATTTTATTATCGAATATACAATCCATATTTATGGGCTGAGTTCAATACAGAAGATGTTACTGGTGCAAATAGTAATAATATTGATGATTGGAACCATGTCCATAGTATAACTAGAATACCAAACAATCCATCAACAGATAATGGAGGAGATTACGGTTTGTTTGCCTACATAATAAATGAAGTGAAGATGGTCCAAAAACTTTATTTGAGCATTATGCTATGGCAGATCATCATAAATTAAGCAATATAAAATTTGATTATAAAGTTGACGTTACTAATAAATCGCACGGACATTCTCATAGTCACCCTCATAGCCATGAAGGATAATTAAGATGCTTTTTAGCCGATCATAATAAATCATTAGTAAAAAAAGCCTCATGAGTTTTAAAACTTTTGAGGCTTTTTTTTTGCGATTTCTCTAAAGCGTACTTGGACACACAAAATCTGTGGTTGGTAAATCGGAGTTTTTAATAGCTCCAAATCCTCCTGCAATATCAATTAAGTTATCAAAACCTCTAGCTTTTAAAATAGATGCTGTTATTACCGAGCGGTAACCACCAGCACAATGCACGTAGTAAGTTTGATTTTTATCAATTCTACTCATATTATCGTTAATATAATCTAGCGCAAAATGCTTAACGTTGTCACCTTTTAAATGCTCCGAGTTGTACTCTCCATCTTTTCTAACATCTAAAACCTTTATATCTTCTGCATTAAAGTGCTTAGAGAACTCATCAACCGATATTGATTGAATAGTTTCTATATCTTTTCCAGCTGCTTTCCAGCTTTCTATGCCGCCTTCTAAGTAACCTAAAGTGTTATCATACCCTACACGAGATAGTCTTGTAACAGTCTCCTGTGCCTTTCCTTCAGGAACTACAAGTAGAATAGGTTGTTTTAAATCTGTTATTAAAGCGCCAACCCATGGTGCAAAACCACCTTGAATACCAATAGAAATAGAATTTGGGATATGGCCTTTTACAAAATCGTCTTGATGTCTTACGTCTAAAACTAATGCATCTTCACTATTAGCCATCGCTTCAAAAGCTTCTGGAGAAAGTGGTGTGTCTCCTTTTTTCAGAATAGTTTCAAAATTATCATAGCCCGATTTGTTCATCATGGCATTTTTTGCAAAATATTGTGGTGGTGGAGCAATACCATTAAGCACTTCTTTTATAAATTCTTCACGCGTCATGTCGGCACGTAAAGCATAATTCGTTTTTTTCTGTTCACCTAAAATACCAACAGTTTCTTTGCTTAGGTTTTTTCCGCAAGCAGAGCCTGCGCCGTGAGCTGGATATACAATAACATCGTCGGCAAGTGTCATAATTTTGTTACGAAGCGAATCGAATAACATGGCAGCTAAATCTTCTTTTGTTAAATCAGATTTTATGGCTAAATCTGGTCGGCCAACATCACCTAAAAACAGAGTGTCTCCAGAGAAGATCGCATGGTTTTTTCCGTCTTCATCAATCAATAAATAGGTAGAAGATTCTAAAGTGTGCCCAGGTGTATGCAATACTTTAATAGTGATTTCTCCAATTTTAAAGGTTTCGTTGTCTTTGGCTATGTGAGCGTTATAATCGGTTTCTGCATTTGGTCCAAAAACAATAGTTGCTCCGGTTTTTTTAGCTAAATCAACATGACCAGAAACAAAATCGGCATGAAAATGCGTTTCAAAAATATATTTTATTTTAGCATTTTCTTTATTTGCTTTGTCTACATATTGTTGCGTTTCGCGCAATGGATCTATAATAGCAACTTCGCCGTTAGATTCTATGTAGTAAGCGCCTTGAGCTAAGCAACCTGTATATATTTGTTCTATTTTCATGTTTTAATTTTTTATGGTTTCTGTGATTTCAATAGGAATGAAATCGATACTTTTTTATTTCTTGTTTCAAAATTAAGAAACTTTAATGGTTTGCTACGTTACAATTATTACATAAGCTATTTAAGCTCTTTGTACATAATGTATACGGCCATTAGTAGAACAAAAAAACCGAAGCTTTTTTTGAGTTTACTACTGCTAATAAATTTAGAAAAATAGTTTCCTAGAATAATTCCAAAAATGGATATACCCGTAAATGTTAAAAGGAAGGTCCATTCGATTTCTAATGTTTGCATATCGCCTGTAAAGCCGATAAGGGAATTTATAGTTACGATAATTAATGAGGTTCCTACTGCTTTTTTCATGGGGATGTTAGCCCAAAGTACCAATGCCGGAACATATAGAAATCCGCCTCCCGCACCAATTAAACCTGTTATGGTACCTATGGTTAAACCTTGTATAAAGGTTTTGTAATAAGGTTGGCTTGTTGTTGTAACAACGTCCTCCGTTTTTCCTTTTTTTATCATGGAAATGGATGCTATAAGCATAATTATAGCAAAAAACACCATGATACTCATGTCTTTAGTTAACGTAAAATTGCCAAAGTTAAATAAGGTTTCTGGGATATTTGGCACTAAATAACGACGTGATAAATAGACGGCAATAAAGGATGGAAATGAAAAAGCTAATCCGGTTTTTACATCTACCAAGCCCTCTTTAAATTTCTGTAAAGTGCCTACAAGTGAAGTTGTGCCAACAACAAATAAAGAATATGCCGTTGCAACAATAGGGTTGTAGCCTAATAAGTAGACTAATAAAGGAACAGTTAATATAGAACCACCACCACCAATGAGTCCCAAAACGAGACCAACAATAAGCGCACCTACATAACCTATAATTTGAGAGCTTTCCATTTAGTGTGGGAGTTTACTTTTTAGTATACCGTAAATAAATGTACCAACTATGGCTGCCGCAATTACAACAAGCATGCTAGAAACACCTGTACCTAAAAGAATATACATAGGTCCAGGACATGCACCTATAAGTGCCCAACCTAAACCAAAAATAATTCCGCCAACAATATAGCGAGTGATGCCGTTGTCTTTTTTAGGAACAAATATATCGGCGCCTTCTATACTTTTGATGTAACCTCTTTTTGATATTTGTAAAAACAAAATACCCGATATTACAGCCGTACCAATAATGCCGTACATGTGAAAGGATTGAAAACGGAACATTTCGTAAATGCGATACCATGAAACGGCTTCGGATTTTACTAATAGAATACCGAAGACAATGCCTACTAATAAGAATTTTATAAATTTCATAGTTAAAATATTAGGGGTAAAATAAGGTTAGTCATTATTAATCCACCGATAAAAAAGCCAATAACAGCTATTAGTGATGGTTTTTGCAAGCTGCTTAGCCCTGTAATGGCATGGCCTGAAGTACAGCCACCCGCATATCTGGTTCCGAAACCTACAAGTATACCTCCAATAATTAATATGATTAAAACTTTAGGTGATTTGAGTGCTTCGATACTGAAGAGCTCGTTTGGTAAAAGTGATGCGCCTGCATTTTGAAAGCCCATATTCTGAAGCTCGACAACCGTTTCTGGGTTTAAATCAATAAGTGTATCGTTTGATAAATAGTGTGTTGCAATGAAGCCGCCTATAATAGCGCCTAATACTACGGTAAGATTCCATAGTTGATCTCTCCAGTTGAATTTAAAAAAATCGGCAAATTTACCGGCTCCTCCAATAGCGCAAAGTGTACGCAGGTTGGATGACATACCAAAAGTTTTTCCAAAATAGAGTAGTAGTGCCATAACGATGGCTATTAATGGGCCTGATACATACCATGGCCAAGGGTTCAAAATTGTTTCCATATTCTTTTATTTGGCACAAAGGTATGGTCTTGGTGTAGTATGTTCTGTAATAAATGTTACTTTGAATTTTGTGTGTGGTTAAGTTGTTTTAAGGGAGTAGGTTAGAAGTGTGTGCTGAGGTTACTTTACTTATAAGACCGAGAAAATAGGTGAGAGGTTATAGAAACTAGAAGAAATAGGAGCGTAAATAAGAGAAAATAATGTGCTTATTTGATAGAGGTTTTTGTTGGCGGATTTGCTTGCGCTAGGGATAGTAGTGAAAAGCCCACAGTACGTGCAATGACAATTGCACGTACGAGGACTTGTAGCGAATAGCCCGACCCTTTTCGGGTAGCGCCCAAATGTTTTATAGAATTTCTATTTTGTTACGACTTAGTTTTATTTTGTTCTCGTTTTCTAGTTGTTTTAAGAGTCTAGAAATTACGACGCGTGAGGTGTGGAGGTCTTCGGATATGTCGAGATGTTTTACGATAATGGTTTTTGAGCCGCTGAGTTCTGCTTTGTTGAGTAGGTAGTTGTAGAGGCGTTGGTCCATTTTTAAAAAGGCCAGATTGTCTATGGTTTCGAGCATTTCGTTGAAGCGTGATTGGTAGCTTTCGAGTATGAAATTACGCCAGCTGTGGTTGCTATGGAACCAAATTTGCATGTTTGCTACAGGTATAAGTACGATGCTTGAGTTGCTTTCGGCCACGGCGCGAATTTTGCTTTTTGAGGTGCCCATACAACAGGTAAGCGACATGGTACAGGTTTCGCCGGCTTCGAGAAAGTATATTAAGAGTTCGTTACCATCGCTATCTTCACGTAATATTTTTATGTTTCCGCTTAAAAGTAGTGGTATATATTCTAGATTTTGGTTGATATCGATTATAATATCATCTTTTTGAAAGGTTTTAAAGCGTCCGACTTCTAAGATTTCGTTTATAATATCTTGATCTAGAGCGTTGCTGAATTTTTCTTTTAAGAGGGCTTTTTCCATATTCAAAAATAATAATAAAAAAAGTTTAAAAAAATTTGGTGGGCTTTTATTAAAAGATGTATATTTGCACCCACATAAAAACGGCCTCGTGGCGCAACTGAATAGCGCACTTGATTACGGCTCAAGAGGTTACTGGTTTGAATCCAGTCGAGGTCACTAATAAAATCAAAGCTTCCAAGAAATTGGGAGCTTTTTTTATTTCCCATTTGCAGAAAATTTGCAGAAAAAATAGAGGTTAAATCGTCTTAATTTTTAGGGTAAAGCATCCGTTTTTCTAAAACTATATAGAAAACAGGTTAAATTTTTCTGTTCCAAATCTTTTACTCTTTACTAAACACCTCAGCCAAACTTTCTCCTTGAGCTAATACCTTATCCGCTTCCATTTTTGCAACATCTGGCGGATAACCATAACGCATTAAGATTTTCTTTACTGTTAGTCTTAGTTTAGCTCTTACATCATCTCGTTTGCTCCAATCTACGGTGGCGTTGTTTCTAATAACATCTACAATAGTATGGATGAGCTCTTTCATTTTATCATCATTTAAAAAGCTTGTAGAACTGTTTTCTTTTAAAACACTGTAAAATGCATATTCTGCAGGAGTTAATCCTAGATCTTCTGATTTATGATCCTCTAAACGCATTTCTTTTGCTATTTCTGAGAGTTCTGCCAATACTTGAGCAGAATCTATTTGATTATTATGATAACGTTTTACAACAGATTCTAACATTTCTGAAAATTTCTTTCCTTGGGCTATATTTTTTGTCTTACGTACTCTAACTTCATCTGCTAATAACTTTTTAAGCAATTCAAACGCAACATTTTTTTGCTGCATGTTTTTTACTTCCAACAAAAATTCATCCGATAAGATACCTACAGATGGAGCTTTAATTCCTGCTGCTTCAAAAACATCTATTACGCCTTCACTAGATAAAGCATCATCCATAATTTGTTTGATGGCTGTTTCTACTTCGTAATCTGATTTTGTGGAATTACCTGTAAACTTATTTAGTCTTGCTTTTACTGCTTGAAAAAACGCAACTTCATCTTTTATTTTATCTGCTTGTGGACTAGGAATAGACATCGCAAATAATTTAGACAATAATGTTACTTCTTTTATAAATCTGTTTTTTACGTCTTCTGTTTGCAATACAAAGTTTTGTGCACTTAATAAAACTTGAAGTTTAATATTGGTTTCTGCTGTAAAATAAGATTTGTAATCATAGCCATGAAAAATTTGCTCTACAATCTCAAACTTCTCTAACAGACCTGCAATAGCTTCTTTAATATCTACAATTGGTGTGCCTTCGCCACCACTTTGTAAATAGGTAACCATTGCATTACGTAAGTCCTGACCGATACCAATATAATCTACAATTAAACCTCCTGGTTTGTCTTTGTACACACGATTAACACGTGCTATGGCTTGCATTAAATTGGCACCTTGCATCTTTTTATCGATATACATGGTGTGTAAATTAGGCGCATCAAAACCTGTAAGCCACATATCTCTAACAATTACCATTTGTAAAGGATCGTTAGCGTCTTTAATACGTGCAGCTAATGCTTTACGTTGTGTTTTTGTCGTATGATGTGGTTGTAAAATAGCTTCATCATCACTGGTACTTGTCATGATGACTTTTATAGCACCTTTGTCTAAATCGTCATGATGCCAATCTGGACGTAAAGCAATAATCTCGTTATAGAGCTTAGCACATATCTTGCGACTCATACTTACTATCATGGCTTTACCTTCAAAAACGGTTTGTCTCGCTTCAAAATGCAAGACTAAATCTTTAGCAATGTCTTTTAATCGATCATCTTTTCCAACAATTCTTTCTATGGCTGCACTTTTAGTTTTTGCCTTTTCTATTTGTTCTTCGGTTGCACCGTCTATTGCATCTACTTGGGTGTCTATAGATTTGGTGACTTCTTCGTTGAGTTTTATTTTTACTAAACGCGACTCGTAGCTGATGGGTACTGTAGCTCCATCGTCTACGGCTTGTTTAATATCATATACGTCTATGTATCCTCCAAAAACGGCAGGTGTAGATTTGTCTTCTTTTTCTATTGGTGTGCCTGTAAAACCGATATAGGACGCTTTTGGCAACGCATCTCGTAAATACTTGGCGTTTCCATATCTAATTTCAGAACCATCTTCTACATCAACCACACGTGCTTTAAAACCATATTGACTTCGGTGTGCCTCGTCTGCAACCACAACAATATTGGTTCTTTCTGATAAAGTATCAAATACATTCCCTTCTTCTGGTAAAAATTTTTGAATGGTTGTAAAAATAACACCACCTCCAGAAACGTTTAATAATTCTTTAATGTGGTCTCTACTTTGTGCTTGTACTGGGGTTTGCCTTAGTAACTCTTTACAATTACCAAACGTACCAAATAGTTGGTCATCTAAATCGTTTCTATCCGTCAATACCACAATAGTTGGGTTTTCCATTTGTGGATGCGTAACTATTTGTCCGCTATAAAACAACATAGATAAAGACTTACCAGAACCTTGTGTATGCCAAACCACACCAACTTTTCTATCTCCTTCTATAGAATGTGTTGCTCTTATGGTTTGGGTTACTGCTTTTTGTACGGCGTAATATTGATGATAAGCTGCTACCTTTTTAATTTTTATTTGAAAAATTAAACCTGTTTTATCATCTTTTTTTTCTTCCTGTTCAAAAACTGTACAGTAGCGTATGAGTTCTACCAACGTTTTTTTGTTGAGCATGTATTCGGTTAGAATCTGTAACTCAGTTCTTGGGTCGTTGTCTTTTACTTTTGGTGCTTTCCAAGATAAAAACCTAGAAAAAGGAGCAGAAACACTTGAAGTCTTTGCTTCTATGCCATCACTAATCACACAGATACTATTGTAATAAAAAATACTTGGTACAGCGGTTTTATAGTTTTGTATTTGTTGATACGCTTTACGAACTGTTGCATTTTCGTCTGTTGCATTTTTAAGCTCTACAAAAACTAAAGGTAAACCGTTAATATAAATTACAACATCAAAACGTTTTTCGTTGTTGTTTTCTTTAACTACTAATTGGTTTACTACCCAAAACTGGTTATTTTCTGGGTTTACAACATCTAGCAACTGTACATTTATTCCTTTTGTTCTACCTTCTTTGTTATACTCAACGGTAACACCATTGGTTAATAAGGTATGGAAGCGCTCATTGTTTTCCATAAGGTCTTGCGTACCTAGATTAACTATTTTTTGGTAAGCTTCTACTCTAGCCGATTCTGGAACATCTGGGTTTAAATGACGTAAGGCATTTTTTAATTGTTGCTCTAATAAAACAGATTCAAAACCTTCACGTTGTGGATTATCACTATAAGGCGCGATGTCTGGACCGTAATGGTACGTGTAACCTTGACCAATTAATTGGTCTATGAATGCTTGTTCTATGCTATCTTCTGAGAGTTTAGCCATGTCTTTATAATCTTAATACTATGATAAATTCTTTTGAAACCTTGATAAAAAAGCTTCTTTTTGAATTACTAAATCTTCTAATGATTCTGTTAATTGAATACCATCTACTTTAAACCATGATTTATTAACAGATTCTCCAAATAAGGTATTTGAAAAATTATTTTTTAATACATCTTCGTCAAAACGTTCGTGTAAAGGATATAGTAAGCCCAAACCTATAATTTTTTTATTTTGAGATTCTAAAAATGAACCATATGTATGGATTTGAAAAAAATCTGACCTATCATAATCATTTCTATGCGATGACATATTTTTGTACTTAGCATCAAACACCACAACATTATTATCTTTTTCAATAATAATATCTGGTATTAAACCTCTTTTATATTTTTGTTGTTTGTAAATATTAAATTTCTGAGAATATACTTTCCAACCATCAATAGCATATCGTTTCTTTAAGATAGTCATTAAATAGTTTTCCCAAATTTCTGCCATATCTAAAAACAAAGCATCATTTGTTTCTTTATTCTCTTCTTGAATAATATTGTTTTTTTTACGCTTAATAATTTGCCACGAAAAATCTACAATAGATTTATAAATAGCATACATTGAACCATATTTTATATGCTGATATTGATTTTCTGTAAGGGTACTTGAATTAAAACTAGTTGTTGAATTAATAACTTCTTTTGCACTTTCCGTTAGCATATTTTGTGATAAAAAATAATGTTTACACAATATTTTATATGCTTTAGAGAGAATTGCAATAATTATAGGATCTACCTGTTTTTCTATTCTATTTGAAACAATTAAACTTTCGTTAAAAAGTGGTAAAATACTTTTCCTTACATCAATACGACCTTTTACAGATAGGCTTTTGTACTCTCTTTTTATTTTGTTTTTAGGCAAACCATGTACATTAGCTTTACTTAGCTGTTTTACCCAAATAATACTTATCAGTTTTTTAATAAGTTCGTTTTGCACATTACTTTTTAACTTATTGCTTGATTGGCTTTGTGCCAATTTAATATTAAAAATCTCTTCTAATAGATGAATTATAGCTGTATTACCAAAACGAGGTATTACCTCAAAGCAATACTTCTTTCCTTCATATTTAAAATATAACTTACCAATATAGCGTCCTGTTCTCCATTTATTAAATTTGTAATCATAAGTTAAAAGTGGTAATTCTTCCGCTTTTACAGTATTACTTATTCTAAAAACATTTTGATTTGTAAAACAACAATTTATATGCACAGCCATATTTGCTTCTATGTCTACAATAGAGCAATCTTTAACTGGTGGTATATAAATAATATTATTTTCCATTAGTAAATATTGCGTTAGCTCTGCTTGTATACTCCTTTACACTTGTGTTATCTGAATTCCCCAAAAAGGCGACCAACATGGGCTCTATAGAAATTGACCATAAAATATCTTTTGCTTCTTTAAACAGTTTCTTTTTAGAGCGCCCTTTACCTGTTAAATTATAGTTTTCATTATATATTTTAGAAAGTTCCGCGAAAAACGTATGACCTATTTGGTAGGCTTCTCCTAACTCTTCAATAGAAAAACTGATATAATTATTTAAAGCTGTACAGGCAGTAACAAAATCATTTTTAAACTCTTCAAAATGTTTGTCATTAAAATAACTACCTAACATTTCTAATAAAACAGCATCATCATAGCCTTTAAACTTCCAAACAAAACGACGACGTAAGGCAAAGTCCATACGCTCTACAGAAAAATCTATTTCGTTCATTGTACCTATGATGTACAAATTATCTGGCATGTTCAACTCAATACCTTTTATTGCTGTTTTAATAGGTTGGTTTCTGTATTCCATTGCAGAAAACAACTCTCCAAAAACACGAGATAAATCCACTCTATTTATCTCATCTAAAATAAGAACGTGAGGTAATTTAACTAGTCCTTTTTCATCTGTTGTTTGGTCTTCATTATTTGCTTTGGCTATAATATCAAACAACTGACCTTTTACAGCAATAGTTTCTGAACCATTTTCTGAAGCTTTTAATTGATAACCTGCAATAAAATCTTCGTAAGAAGTGTTTGGGTTAAATTGAAGCTTGTGTATCCTTTTGTCTATGTTTTTTAAGCCTTTTTCAAAATACACTTTTAGGTTTTCTTTTCTATGTAAAAAATGATTGGTTATAAAAGATTCTGCTAAAGCATTTGCTGAATGTGTTTTCCCTGTACCTGGAGGCCCATAATACACCAAAGCTTTTTTAAACTGTAAAGCCATGATGTCTTCAGCAACATTGTGCAAGCCTTTATTCCATATTGGCCATAAGTGTGGTGCATAAAAACTATTACTGATACCTAATTTTTCTAATTCTTTTTTTATTAAATATATTTCATCATCTATGGTTAAATCTTCTTTTTTAACGTCTTCATTATCTTTTATAAGCGCATAAAAGTTAGATTTTATAGCTGTTTTATGTTGCTTAGAGGCAATTGGCTCATAATATTCTGGTTTTGCTAAATGCAGTATTAAGTCTTGCATTGCAAATGAAATTTTATCTAATAGCTTATATATCTTTTCCCTTATATCATATGTATTTTCATCAAATACGTTATCTGCGTTTTCTATTATAAATTTATTAACATCTAAAACTGTTTTTAGTTCACCTTTTTCTACTGCTTTTTTTATTGATATGCAGAGTATTAATAAAAAATTAATTTCCATAGGTTTATTGGTTTTATGATACTGACCAGCAGAACCTACACCAACTTGAGGATAATAATTTTCCTTTTTATTGGTGTTAAAACGCGTAGTAAACTCTTCCTTTTCTAAAATCCAATAAGGCGTATCTCTTTTGGTTTCAGACTTCATGTCGTTTGCTGGTAAATACCACAACCAATTTAAATGCGCAAAGCATAAACGGACTTCGTAATTTGCATCTTGAAATTGTGTTTTTATTTTATCCCAATAGGTTTTTTCATTTCCCTCTATAGCAGCATCTAGAAAACACTCCTTTACTTTAAATAAATTAGAAAGGCTAAAAATGTCATTTTCATTAGTTAAAACAGAATTGTTTTTTAATAAACAATGCTCTACAAAGTTTGTATATAATTGATAAACGTATTGTTTAGATTCTTCACTCATATTTTTATTTTAATCAAATATTTCTTCTAAAAAAGCCTGTATTTCAGAGTATTCTAACTCGTCATGAGCTTTAAACAATGTACCAATAAATTGTTTTACATCGTCATCCTCAATAATCCAACGAATTTGCTCATTTTGAAATGATGAAACTAAAATTCTAGACACGTCATCTTCGGAAAAGAAATTGATATACCTTTCTAATTTTTCTATTGTAGCATGTGTTGTTCCAAAGTTTGCAGAAGAAATTAATACATCAATAGTTGTCAAATAGTGTTCTCTATTAGCAATACTCATTATTTCACCTGAGTCTACCTCTATAACAAATTCATCAGCAGCTTTTTTAACCAATACAACTTGATTATCATCAATATTCATCCAAAAATTAAGTACCTCCTCTTTTTCAAACTCAAGTCCTAACTCTTCCTTTACTTTTGATAAAAAATAATCATCTTGAAATTGTGAAATACGATGTTTCAAAAATTCTTTATAACTTTCGATAGCGAAAATATTATGATGAGCATCGAATGCTCTTTTAAATCTCTGATCCTTAACGCATACAAATACGTATTTATCTGGTATCCTCTGTAAATACTCTAAAATTGTAAAATAGATATAAGTATCTTTAAACCCCTTATCTGTTCCATCTGTTGGCTCAAAAGGTGGCAGCTTATTTATAGCTAGTTTTTTTATTTCTGGCAGAATACTGAAATCTGTTAATTGAATTATTTGATATAAGATCTCTTCGCCATCCTTTAATTCTTTAATTTTTGATTCAATTTCAAGCACATCACAATTGTGACTTAACATACTCGGTAGTAATGTCTTAAAAAATTTTTCTTTTTCCTGACCAAATGATCTCTTATATTTCCCTTCTAATTCTTCAACTACTATTTCTGGTATTATAATATCCGCTAATTTTGAAAACTGCACTAACTCTTCTTTATTACCAAAAAAAGATGTAGCCCTTTTATTGTAAAGGAAATTAGTGTCAAATATTACTTTCTCTTTTAGTGCCATATTTAAATTTTTACACGTATCTCACCACGCATTAACTTTGGTAATAATGTATCTTTGGTTTTTGTTAAGGTTTGGATTTGTTGATGATTAATTCTTTCCTTTTCCATTAAAGGTCTTAATATTTTTTCAAATTGATTTTGAAATTCTTTGGTTGGAATAATAACAGGAAAATCACTTATTGAATCAAACGTTATCTGTGGAAAAGTACCAGAACGTGATTCTGCAATTACATTAAACTCGTTAACTGTATTTTGATTTTTTAATAATAGATAAAGAATATGAGCACTAAAATCATCTTTAGGTCTTATAATCATAAACTTTGTTGATACTACATAATTTGAAGTATCAAAATCTACAAATGCAAATCGTTTATTCTTTGGTCTTATTTCACTATATAATATATCATATAATTCGATTGCTTTTTTAGCTTGACCTGGTAATCCAATTGGACTAACTTTATTAGCATGAAGAAATTGCCCTTCTGAAACATCTCCTGTATTAACAAAAACAACATCTTCTTCTGTAAATTTGAAAGATTTAGAATGATTAAATGCTATTTCTCCCAACTTCCCAATACGCCATCCATCAGGCAACTCATCTCCAACTTGGTATTTACCAAACCACTCTTTAAAAATAGTTTGTGCGGTTTGCTCTAAGGTTTGGTTTTGTGCGCGTAGGTTTTCTATTTTATCATCAAAAGCGGTTAAAACTTTGGCTATGGCTTTTTGTTCTTCTAAATTTTTAGGGATAATAAAAGGAAATTCTCTCATTGTTTTTAAAGAAATATTTTTAATTGTTGTTCCTCCTGCAAGTCTTTCGATATATTTTTGAAAATATTTTGTTCTAATTTGATAACCAATAAATCTTTTACTAATTGATTCTTTTACATTAAAATAACATGCACTTTTACCTAAAAAGCATTTTTCATTATTGTAATAAGCAAAGTATCCCAAAGAGCCATTAATCGAAACTAATATTGTTCTCGAATTTAGATTTTTCTTATATTTTTCAAACTCTTCATTAGAACACCTTTTTGTTTCTTTTTTTATTTCAATTTTCCCATCATTAAGATTGTTACCATTAATAAAGAAATATTCTCCATCATCAGAATATTTTGGTGTTCCATGTAAACCATCTCCTAATTTAGTTACAGAGTCTGCAAGTGTTGTTTCCATCCAACCATCAGGTAATTTTTTATCTAAACTACTCATAACCTAAACCCAATATTAGCAAGTTGTGTTTTAATTTCTTGGTTTAGCGCTTCCTCTTCTTGCATTTGTTGTTGCAAAGTGGTGGTTAAGGCTTCCATTTTTGTTGAGAATGGGATACCATCGTCTTCTTCGTCTGGTATGCCCACGTAGCGTCCTGGTGTAAGTACGTGGTTGTGTTTGCGTATATCGTCTAGGGTTGCGGATTTGCAGTAGCCTTTTATGTTTTGGTATTGAGATTCTTCGCTTTCGCTCTGAATGACAGACGTTGCGTTTTGTGTTTGTTTACGCCAATCGTGGTAGGTTTTTGTTATTTTTTGAATATCTCCTAAACCGTCTTCGTGGTAGTTTCCCTTTTTGGTGTCGTCATCACTATCTGAAAAATCACGATGTACGCGGTCTTTTAGATAACCCATTTCTGAGGCATCAATAAATAAGACTTCGTTTGTTTTTGTACGTCCTCTGCGCAAGTACCAAATACATGCTGGTATGCCTGTATTAAAAAACAGTTGTTTTGGTAAGGCTACAATACATTCTACCAAGCCAGCTTCTACTAAAGCTTTACGTATGTCGCCTTCGCCAGAGGTATTAGAACTTAAAGAGCCATTGGCTAAAACGGTTGCCATAACACCACGTGGTGATAAATGGTATAACATGTGTTGCATCCACCCAAAATTGGCATTACCATTTGGTGGTGTGCCATATTGCCAACGTGCATCGTCTTGTAAAATGTCTATTCCCCATTCTTTTTGGTTAAATGGTGGGTTGGCGATAACAAAATCGGCTTTTAAGTCTGGGTGTGCATCTTTAAGAAACGAGCCTTCAGTATTCCAAGCTACAAACTTAGAGTTAATGTTACGTATAGCGAGGTTCATACGAGAGAGCTTCCAAGTGGTTTGGTTGCTTTCTTGTCCGTAAACCGTAATGTCTTTTATGTTACCAGAGTGTGCTGTTACAAATTTTTCGGACATGATAAACATACCTCCAGAACCAGAAGCAGGATCGTATATACGCCCTTTGTAAGGTTCTATCATCTCTACCATAAGCTTTACAATGGCTTTTGGTGTGTAGAATTGCCCTCCTTTTTTGCCTTCGGCATTGGCGAACTCACCTAAAAAGTATTCGTACACACGACCAAAAAGGTCTTTAGAGTTTTCGTTTTCGGCTTGTAACTCGGTGTTAGAGATTAAATCTATTAATTCGCCTAAAGCGGTTTTATCTAAATTGGCTTTACCATATACTTGTGGTAAAACGTTTTTTAGTTCTTTGTTTTCTTTTTCTACGGCTTCCATAGCTTCGTCAATAGTTTGACCAATAGTTGGCAACTTGGCTTGTGCGTGTATGTGGCTCCAACGTGCTAGTTTGGGTACAAAAAAAGTGTTTTCTGCAATGTACTCATCTCTGTCTTCTGCATCGCTCCATTCGTCAGCCTCTAATTTATTGTGTAATTCTGTAAAGGATTCAGAAATGTATTTTAAAAAAATAAGTCCGAGTACCACGTGTTTGTACTCAGCTGCGTCTATGTTTTTACGTAGTTTATCTGCTGCTTTAAACAAGTCTTGCTCAAAGGTGTTTTTGGTTTTTTTAGCCATTAAAGGTTTTAATTATTTACGAACTTTAAATGTAGTAAAACCTAACGATATATAATTACGGTTTTTCGTAATTATCGTTTTCTAAAATTTATTAATAGGAGGGAGGAATATTGTAGGTGTTTTATTTTGGGTGATTTTAGGTGTAGGTTTTAATAAAACAGGTGTTTTTAATAAAGAAAAGTAGAATTACTATAGGGGGCTTTGTAGTTTTAGTAATCAGAGATTGATGTTTTTTTGCTTTCTTTTTGTGAACTGCCTAAAATAATGTTGTTTGTTGCTTATTTTCTCTGAAGTATAAGAAAACAGGCTTTTGATTATAAACAATGAAGAAACAAGCTATCAACATGTGCTAAGTTTTAATTGTTGCTTCATAGTTGCTTTTGTGTTTTTACCGTAAATGCCAGCTAGCATGGCATTACAGTAATTACACAACAAATCAACCTAGATTTTCAAACAATTCTTTTGTAAAAGTATAATGACGTCCTTTATGCATGCTTTCTTCTACAATAGGCTTGTTTGCTATAGATAAAGACATGTGATGCTTCATATATGTACTGTTTTTAGGTTCTAATTTATATATACTTCTTATAAGTTCTGAAACTTTGAAAGAGCTCGTTCTAATGTTGTTTTTACTTAATTTTTCAACCAAATCGCCAATAGAATATTTTAATTCTTCGGTATCAAACTGTAAAAACTCATCGGATATAATCTGCTCTAATTCTTTGTTGATAAAAGTTTTATTGCCATTCATTAATACCGCTAAAGCACTTGTATAGATCTGCTCTTTGGTGAACCACATTCTTGTTTTTCTAGGACATGATATTGTTCTGGTTTTAATGTGGTTAATGAAATAAGGTAATTCTTTTTTTAATGACTCTAAAAGATTTGGATCGTCTTTGGATAAATCGAAAGGGATTATTTTACGTACCCAATATCTTATTTCGGAATTGTCGATGTAAACAAAGTTTTCCTCGTTATTTGAGCATAGTATAAATTTCCCGAAAAAACCGCCTTCGATTTTATCCTTGCCTTTAGCTTCACTTTTGTAAGTTTTGGCAGTAGCTAAGTTTTTTAATCGTTCACTATCTTCTCTTCTGTCTAGTAATACTTCATCGACGGCAATAATTAGTTTTGATGCCCAATCCGAATTAAATCGACTTCGAAAGTCTTCATTATTATTGATGGTCATATTGTTTTGGAATATTAATTTCACCCAATTAATAAAAGTGGTTTTCCCTGTATTACGCTCATTACTAACAAGACATAAAATTGGTAATACTTGTGTCGGATTTTCCCATAAAATACTGAAGTAATCCAAGCCTATTTGATATTGTTCACCAAAAATATGCTTTAAGAATTTTTCTGTGTTTGGAAAAAGACCATTGCTTATATTGTGCTCTAGCTTTTCATATTTATTATAAAAACCATTTATACCAGATTGGTAGTTATTATGTGACGGTATCAAACAAAAACCATCATACTTTGGAATATTCTTTAGATATTCTTTATCATAATCCATGCCTATTTCCTGCTTTGACCATGGAACAAGCATTTTTATTGTGTCGGTGCTGTTTAATGGCATTTCTACTATTTTATAGTAAGTAGTGCCAATTCTTAAATATTTCTTTTCCATGATTATACATTTACGGTTAAACAGCCTAAACGACTTGAGTCAATTTCTTTATATTTTTTAGTAAATAAAATATTTACTACCACACCATTAATGGATGCGTCCGTTTTGCATATTTCCACGATGTCTTTTTCTATTTGTTGAAGTGGTAACCTTGGATTATACGTTAGTTTTTTAATTATAAAATCAATTTTTAAAATCAAATTATTTATCATCGCTAATGAAAAAGGGTGATCACTTTTTATTGTGTTTATTTTGTATAGTTCTAATCGAAGAGCTTCTAACTCGCTTAAACCAATTGGTCCGTATGTGGTATTTTCTAATATGTTTTTCATTTTTTTATTTGTAAGTTATTATTTGTCTGTATGTGTCAAAGTAAGGTCTAGAGCCATTTTCTGCTGGAGGCATATTTTTAACTAAAAATGTTTTGTGTGAACCATTATTTAAAAGGTTTTTAATATCTCCTTTTGTCGCAGGCATGTTTTCTTCTTTTGTTAGTATTTGGGTTACTAAATTAGTAGCAAAAGTACCTACGGCTGCATTGCCAACACCTGCCCAACTCATTTTGTCTTTTGTTGTTGGAGTTTTTTCTTTTTTTGTTTTGAGTAAATTAGTTTTAGCTTTTTTTCTTTGATTAAAAGCATTTACTCTGCAACTATTGCAACAGTACTTCTGCTTAAACCTTCTTCTAGGGGTGTATTCTACACCACAATAGTTACAATTGTATGTATATCTGTCCATTGCTCGTTATTTTAACGTTAGACTAACGATTACTGAAATCGAATTTTCGGAAAACCTTGTGTTTTTACTGCCCATTATTTAGAAAATTTTCTCTTGTTGGACAATAAGGTATCGGTATCAATACCAACTTGAATAATAGTTTTTTGTTTTCCTTGTTTAATCCAACCTATTATTTCGGACTTGAAGAAGAATAAACGACCATTTTTTTTATGGTATGGGATTTTGTTTTTTTGACAATACCCGTAAAGTGTAGGTTTGGTGTAACCAGTTAGTTTTTCTATTTCATCAATAGAAACAGGATAATCATTTTCTTTTTGTATTTCTGCCTTTTGGAGGAAAAAGGCTTTTAATTCTTTGATGTCTTTTTTTACCTCTGCAACGTCTTGTTGCGTTTGTTCAAATGCTATCATTGTAATATGTTTTGATTAATATTAAACAATGATAGTAGTTTGTTGTGTGTTAGGGAATTAGATAGATTTAAGGGTCGTTAATTTAGAGTTAAGAGAACCTTATTTAGACTTATGGAGCTTAATTGTAATTATTTTGTTGCTTGTTTTGTGGAACTTTTCATGATCTATTAGGTTAAATCCATAAAAACTATTGTTCATAATATTGAAGTATTTTTCCTTTAGATTTTTGTTGTTTTTCTCAAATTTAGAACATTCAGTTAGGAAGTTTTGAAATACGCTTCGTATGTCGATTTTATCTCTACTAAACTCAACGTCAAAGTTTTGTTTAATAGGTTTGCAGTCCACAAAGGTTGCTTTAATAAATATGATTAATTTTTCTTCATTCAGGTAAAATTTTTGTTTTGAGTTTATTACCTGTGTAAGTATTTTGAAATAATTATAAACTTGCTCAATACTTAATCTAGGAATTAAATTATTATTGAGTTTAAACAAAACATCCTGATCGATACTGTTTGAAGGAGGGGGAGATAAAAGTTCAATTTCTCTCTTTTTATTATAATACTTTAATTGTTTTTTTAAGAATTTTAATTGAGGTTTAACAAAATCAAATACAATTCTGTTTGTTGATGTTGCGATAATTATGTGGGTTTCTAATTCTTCAATTATCTGGTTTATTTTTGTTATTGCTGTGTGAGTTTCCATTTCAACAAAAGACTCACGTAGTAGTAATAAAGTGTTGGTTAACAATGTGTTGTCAAGTGTTTCGGTATTAAAGTTTGATTTTCCTTCGTTATATTCAAAATTTTCAAAAAAATTGTTTGTTAATGACTTTACTAATTCTTTTGATTTGAATAAGTGCTTATTATTTTCAATAAAACCAACGTAAAGAGTGATAAGTATTAAAAACTCATCATTTACTGCTGAAAAATAGTTTTGACATGCCTTGTCTTCAGTAAGTTCACTATCCCCTTTGCATACTTTACACTTGTCTTTTACTTCTTTTGGTATTGATGAGTGAAATTTTTGGTAAATAGATTTTGTCCATTCATCGTATAATGTGTCCTCAATTAAATATTTTTTAATTAAGTTAATATTTTTTTCAATCTCTTTTCCTATATCAATTTTTTTTAAAATATCGTCGGTTTGATTCTTGAGTTCAGGCATTGAAAGACTAAAACTATTATCTAATTTTTTTAGCATTATTTAAAGTTTAAAAATCCATTATTGAGTTAGCAAATTCTTTTTTAGCTTCATCTTCAAAACCCGCAAAATAATTTTTAGTTACGCTTAGGTCACTATGATTTAAAGCTTCACTAATAAACTCCATACTTGCGCCTTTACGTAATGAATTAGTTGCGAAGCTGTGTCTGGCATAGTAAAAGCTTATGTCTTTTGGTAAATCGTTTGCAATGGCTATTCTTTTAATATGATCATTAACATAACGTGTAAAGTTTTTTATCTTTTTGTGCTGTTCTAAACTATCGTCAAGGTTGTCAATAATATCAAAAACAAAGCCTTTTTTGTTTTTATTTCCATATTTGGTAATAATGCCTTTTGTGAAGTCTGTTAGGTAAATTATGATTTTAGTTTTTTCAGCTGTTTTGTCAAAAGTTTTTGCTCTGTAATAAGTGAATTGGTCATCTTTAATATCGGAATATTTTAAAAGGGTAATATCTTTTGGATTCATGCCGTTACAAGCAAAACTAAAAAACCAAAAATCCCTAGATTTGGTTTCATTGAAAGTCGTAGCTTTAGCTTCAAATAGATTCTTAAGTTGATTTGAGTTTAATGCTTTTTTTACTTTTTTAGTCCTTGGTACTTTGTATTTGTTTTTGCCGAATGGGTAATGTTCGTTATTAAGGTCGTTTACCTCAATAGCATTGTTAAAAATAACTCGTAAGGTTCTAGTGTAAATAGATACAGTTGTGTAGCTTTTACCTAAATCCAGCATGTGTTTTTCGTAATCTTTTAACCAGTCTATATTAATATCTTGAAACCTAAGTTTTTCGACAGGACATTTTTTGATTTCTTTGCTGAAATTACCTAAAGAGTTTAGAGTGTATTTAAAACTTTCAGCAGTATTTATTTTATTGTTTTTAATGTTTTTTTCAATGGCGAGATTAAAATGATATAGTACATTGTTTTTATCTGATGTCTTTCTGAACAGTTTAAATTCAAATTTTTGAAAATCAAAAACGTCCATTGTCTTTGCTTCATCATTAGCTCTATTCTCTATGGCTTGGAGTTTTAAACGTAAGTCTTTATTAGATCCTCTAAGGTTTTTGTTTTTTGGGTTTAACCAAATATCTTTATAATTTTTTTCTGACAAGTCAATGTCTAAGCTGTACCATTTTTCTTTTTTGCTTGCTTTGCCGTAAACACGAAGTTTTACTGGGAACATTCCAGTATCCTTTATTCTTCGAGTATCTAAGCGTATAGAGATGTTGTAACTCATAACATAATTGTTTCTGCAAATATATGTTATTTGCAGACTGTTTGCAGAAAAATTTACATAATAAACCAATAACAGTTATTAATAGATATTAGTTTGTGTTAGTTATAGTGTTGATAATCATATTGTTTATGTAGTAAAGGGGTAGTTGTCGTGTGTAGTGTTTATTGATTACGGCTCAAGAGGTTACTGGTTTGAATCCAGTCGAGGTCACGAAAAAATAAGCTTCCAAGAAATTGGGAGCTTTTTTTATGCAATAAATTTAAATTAATCTAACGCGTTTTTAGTGACGTAAACACGCCAACCTATTATTGCTAATTGTAGTTTACTGGCTTTTGATAAATCGAGTTGTTTTTTAGAGTAACTTGGTAAGACTGCTTTGTTCACCTTTGCTAAAATTTTGAATATTTGCTTTTGCATCTATAACCTCTTTTTTTTGTAAAAATAGTAAAACTTATTCTAGACTAAGTTTTACATGTTTTGTGGTTAGATACTTGTAAGGATTGTGATTATTAAATCTACTACAAGTTTTGCAAGAGTCATCATAATTGTTAGTTTTAAAGGGTTAGTGTTATACTCAGTTTTTCGATTGAGTTTTCAATATATATTTTTAGAGAAGTATTCTCCAAGTGATTTTGGGTAAATCGGTGAAATTGAATGCGAATTTGTAAGTATAAAGATCGTTTTTGTTTTAATATTTGAGTGACTTGCTTTGAATGTGTTTTGAATTGTGTGTAAAATGTGTTAATATGGTTTTAAATTAAAACTTTTCAAGGGGTTTTTGAGGGTGTATCTGAGAAACCAAGGGGGATTTGGTGTAAAACATAACTGTTTTTAATGGTTTTGTCTTTTTTGAAATTTTAAAAAACAAAAAAAGACACTCATTGCTGAGTGCCTTAATTTTGAATTTATGGGTTGGGAGTTTATTTTTTTGTGGTAATTTCTATAACGCCATTTTTACCTTTATCACCGTATTTATCAGTAGCGTTTTTATTTTTTAAAACATTCATTGATTCTATGTTTTCTGTGTCAAGGTTTTTCAAGTCTTCGTAATTTACTTCTTCGTTGTCAACATAAACTAAAGGTTGTTTGTCTTTCGCTAATTCTAATTTATGTTGTGTTTTTTTTGTTTGAAGAGAATCTGAGTTATTTTGATTATTGTTCTTAGTCGTAATTTCTATAGCTCCATTTTTAGCTTTTTCTCCATATTTATCAATAGCAGATTTTCCTTTAAGTACATTGATGGATTTGATGTTTTCAGGATCTATTTTTTGGAAGTCAGCTTCTTTAATTTCTTCGCCATCGACAATGTATAACTTTACTTTTACTATTTTTACAAAAGGACTATTTTGGGAATCTGCTGTTCTGGTTTTTATTACTACAACACCATTATTAGCATTTTTACCATATTTCTTTGTGGCTTGTTCTCCTTTGATGGTAGATATGGAGTTAATGGTTTGTTCGTCTAGTAAAGTAAGTTCTTTTTTAGTTATTGTTTTATCATCTAATATAAAAAGTGGCTCTTTATCATAACCGTTAACTAGCTTTTGTAAAACATTTGGCTTTTCGTTAACATATATAGTGTCTTTAGTGGCATGAATAACATTTTTATTTCTTTCAGAGCTAACTTTCCATTGGCTTTGTTGTTTAGTGGTTATTAACATAACACCATTGTCTCCTTTGTTGCCATAAGCTTGCGTTGCAGCATTTCCTTTAAGTATGTTTATACTTTCAATATTGGAGTGGTTTAGGTGCTCAAGGTTGGTTTTGCTAGATGTTTTACCGTCTATTATAATAAGCGGATTATCGTCTTCTTCTAGTTTTAAAGGAACTTCGGAATCACTTTTACCTGTAATATTAATATTCTGTTCTTTAGTTTGAGCAATAACTTCTGTATTGAAATTAAAAATGAAGGTAAAAAGTAAGGGGATAATAAGAGTGTACTTAAATAAACTGATTTTTTTCGATTTTGATTTGTGTAACATAACGATTCGTTTTTTGATTAATGATGTGTGAAAATTATTGGTTAAAGCCATTTGATGAGATGGCAAGCTTGTTTTTAGTAAAGTGATTTGATACGTTTTTTTACAATCTATTTGATGTTGAGTTTCATTATCGGCTATAAATTCTAAATTTTGTTTTAAAGCTTTGTTGTAGAACCATATCAACGGATTAAACCATAGTGCAATGCAACTAAGTTGTGTGAGTAAAACATCGATGGAATGTTTTTGATTGGAATGAATTTTTTCGTGAATTAGAATCTGTTCTAACTCGTTGTTGTTAAAGTTATTTGGGTTGAAAACAATCCAGTTGAAAAACGAAAAAGGCGATATGTTTTTGTCCGTTTTAATATAAGTGTATTTACCGTGTTTTTCTTTTTTACTTTTAGAAATAACTAAACTTAAAGAGGTAAGTTGTATTAAAAACCGAATAGAGAAACCGATGACTCCTAGTAAATAAATTATAGGTAAATAATCTAATATATTAAATGGTGTCTCGATATTTTCGGAAACCTCCGTAGGGATATTATTAAAATTTGGTGCGTCTACAGGAGTGTATTCAATATAAATTGGAATCACTAAAGAAGGCAACACAAATGCAGTTACAATACCGAGTATTAAAAACCATCTATTCTCATTAAAAAAAGTGTCGCGTTGCAAAAACACTTTATAACTTACATAGAAAATGGCTAATAAGGCGGATACTTTTAATAGGTATTCCATAATTAATTATCTCTTTCAATGAGTTTAATAATCTCTTTAAGCTCGTCTACACTAATCTTTTCCTCCTTAGCAAAAAAGGATACCATGTTTTTGTAAGAGTTATTAAAATAGTTATTAATAGCTGTATTCATAAAACCTTTTCTATAATCTTCCTTAGAAACAATAGGGTAATATTGGTGAGTTTTTCCGTAGGCATTGTAGGCTACATATCCTTTCTCTTCTAGATTTCTAATTATAGTAGAAAGCGTGTTATAATGTGGTTTGTCATTTTTTATTTCTGCCAAAACATCTTTTACAAAAGCCTTTTCTAGCCTCCATAAAATGTGCATTATTTCTTCTTCTTTGTTGGTTAACTTTTCCATTATAAATTAAAATGTTAATTATCAGTAGTTTTCAAATGTATAACTATTTTTGTAGTTATAAAACTAAAATAGCAGTTATTTAACTGTTTTTTAAGTTTTCAAAAGTGTTTGTTCTTAATTTTAGCCGAAAGGTGGTCTTTAATCTATTTGCTTTCTTTATTGTTTTCAAAAAAAAACTTTTGGCTTTTAGCTTTTCAATTTTCAGTTTCAATTATCTTCGCAAAAAAATATAGTTATGAGTTTACTTTGGGTTATCCTTGGTTTTATTTTATTGGTTGTTGGTGGCGAATTTTTGGTTCGTGCATCTGTAGCATTATCTTTTAAGTTTAATATCTCCAAAATGGTAATTGGAATGACGGTGGTTTCTTTTGCAACATCGGCACCAGAGTTACTCGTAAGTTTACAAGCCGCTTTGTCTGGGTCGCCAGCCATTGCTATAACTAATGTTGTGGGATCTAATATTGCCAATATTGGTTTGGTATTAGGTATCACGGCTATGGTAAGCGTTATTGCTGTAGATAAATCATTTTATAAAGTTAATTGGCCTGTGATGATGGTGTTTTCTATAGCACTGTATTATTTTCTGAAAAACGATAGCGTATTGTCGGCAATAGAAGGAGGTATTCTGTTTGCAGGACTTATCGTGTTTTTAATATATTTAATAAGAAGCGCCAAAAAAGATACGGCTTCAGATGAGGTTGATGATACTTTGGCTACTGTTTCTAATTTTAAAATAGGGTTGTGGCTGTTAATTGGAGCAGCATCACTTTACTTTGGTAGTGAATGGTTAGTAGAAGGCGCTAAGGCTATAGCTGTTTCTATAGGGGTTTCCGAGGCTGTAATAGGTGTATCGCTTATTGCAATTGGTACAAGTGTACCAGAATTAGCAGCATCGGTTATTGCTGCAGCAAAACAAGAAAAAGCTATTTCTTTAGGGAATTTAATTGGATCTAATATTTTTAATATTGCATCGGTTTTAGGTTTAACGGCTATGATAAAACCAATTCCGGTAACAGAACCTTCTATATTAAGTACAGATATTTTCTGGATGCTTGGTTTTTCGGCTATTTTAATTCCGTTAATATTTTTACCAACACGTTTACAAATTAGCAGATTA
Source organism: Algibacter sp. L3A6 (assembly GCF_009796825.1). GTDB lineage: Bacteria > Bacteroidota > Bacteroidia > Flavobacteriales > Flavobacteriaceae > Algibacter. The sequence continues at coordinate 198,824 of NZ_CP047030.1, read as the reverse complement.
AAAGGCTTTGCTTTAGTTGTTGGTTATGGTGTTTTTATGTTTTTAGTATTTACAGGGAAATAGATTTTTTGTAATATGATTAAAATAGAACAAGCAACAGTTAAAGACGCTCGATTAATTGCTAAAGTTGGACGTCAAGCCTTTTTAGAATCTCACGGACATAGTGCTTCGGAAGATGATATTAAAAAATTTGTTGATAAAACCTATCAAGAACAAGCTATAGCTGAAGAGTTTAAAAACGAAAACGTTCAATATTATATTATTTCTTTTGAAGGTGAAATTGCTGGCTTTTCAAAAATAGAGATTAATGCAATGAGCCCTTGGGTTAATGAACCTGCTGTTACTAAACTTGATCGACTTTATTTATTGGAGGCCTTTCATGGTAAAAAACTGGGAGTAGAACTCTTTAATTTTATCATTGAAACATCTAAGCAGTATAATCAAAAAGGAATTTGGTTGGCTGTTTGGGTCGAAAATTTGAAAGCGATAAAATTCTACACAAAAAATGAGTTTAAAATTGTTGGCGATTACGATTTTAAACTTTCCGATATGCGATCAAATCCTAATCATATTATGTTCAAGGCTTATTAGTTTTTTCTTTATTTCGAATGTTTAAGCGGTAAATCATCCCGAAAAACCTGAGGTTTTCTGCTTTTTAGACATCTATAATAGTTAGATTTGCAACTTCAAAATCGATACATGGTACATTCTTTAGAAGCATTAAAATCTGGACAATTAATTGGTTCGAAAATACTAAAGCTAGCTTGTGGTTTAGAGACGTTTCCGGAAGAAATTATATCACTTTCCGAAACTTTAGAGGTTTTAGATTTATCGGATAATAAATTGACTTCTTTACCCGAAAGTATTGCTCAGCTTAAGCATTTAAGAATTATATTTTTTGCAAGAAATAACTTTACGGAATTTCCAAGCATACTTGCAAAATGCCCTAATTTGAATATGATTGGTTTTAAATCGAATCAAATTAAAACAGTGCCAGAGCAAGCATTTCCGCCACTATTAAATTGGTTGATTTTAACCGATAATAAAATTGAAAAACTTCCGAAGAGTATTGGAGATTGTATGTTGCTTCAAAAATGCGCTTTAGCAGGAAATTTAATTGAAGAATTACCTATTGAAATGAAAGCTTGTGTGAATCTTGAACTCATTCGGTTTTCGGCTAATAAATTAAAATCGATTCCAGATTGGTTTTTTGAGTTGCCGAAATTAAGTTGGGTAGCTTTTGGAGGTAATCCTGCTGCTGATAAAATAGAATTACAGCCCGATTTTGAAGCTTTTGATTGGAACGATTTTTCTGTTAAAGAATTATTAGGAGAAGGCGCTTCTGGATTTATTTCAAAAGCCTTTTGGAAATCGAAGAATAAAGATATTGCTGTTAAAGTATTTAAAGGTGATGTTACTAGCGACGGTTTACCAGATGATGAAATGGCTATTTCTATTGCAGCTGGTGCTCATGAGAATTTAATTCCTGTTTTAGGAAAAATTAAAAACCATCCGGACGATAAAATAGGTTTAATAATGACGTTGATTTCTCCAGATTACGTCAATTTAGGAAATCCGCCAAGTTTACAAACCTGCACACGCGATGTATTTGATGAAACCTCTGTTTTTAATGCACAGGAGTTATTAAAAATTGCAAAAAGTATAGCTTCAGTTTGCGAGCAGTTACATAAAAAAGGTATTAACCATGGTGATTTGTATGCTCATAATATATTAGTGAATGCATCGGCAGATTGTCTTCTAGGCGATTTTGGCGCAGCTTCTTTTTACGATGTTAATTCTGAGCTTGCTTATGCTATTGAGCGTGTAGAAGTGCGTGCTTATGCTTGTTTAGTAGAAGATGTGTTAGATCTTGTTCGTGAAAATGACATGAATAATGAACTTCTCGAAAAATGGCAAAGATTAATCGCTGATTGTACAAGTAGCGATGTTAGATTGCGTCCAGGCTTTTCAGATATTTTAGAGGTTCTGGATGAGTTTTGATAAGGTTTTTAACGTGTAAATGTTGTTTTATTTCGTGACAAATTTTTTATAGAAGCGTTATTGTACAGCTTTAAAATTTCCAAAAATCAAAGAGGTTAGTAGTAACCCTAATCCTACTCCCGTAAAAGAACCTTTCGCAAAATCTGATAATTCAATAAATTGAGAAAATATTTGAGAAATCGCAATTACAAACATTCCAATGGATAGGAGAATTAGTGTTTGTTTTTTCGTTATTTTTTTCATTTTATTTTAGCTTTTATAGTTAGTATTAACTTTATAATATTTGTTACATATTTTAAGGTTAATTTCTTAATTAAAACGAAGATTAACTCCAATTTGTCCTGGTGCAAAAGATAAATACCAATTTACCTTTTTATTGTTGTTATTGTATTTTTGATCGTATCTAGAGTCTAAATATTTATCGATAGACTCTACAATTAAAATACTCATTACAGTGCCTAGTGCAACATCGGAAAACCAATGTTTACTTATCACTATTCTTGTAAATCCAGGAATCATACCTACAGTATATATTCCAGCTTTTACCCAAGGACTCTTAAATTGTTTGGCAATGGCGTAAGCATTTGCAAAGGATAAGACCGTATGGCCTGAGAAAAAAGAATCGTAATTATTAACCTTTTCTAAAGGAAAGGCATTAAAACTATTTGCTGATTCTCCAGTTAATGGTCTCGCTCTTCCTAGAACTCGCACAGTTACTTGCTGTAAAAATCCGCCTGTAATTGTGGAAGCTAGCATTAAAACACCTGTTCTTCTAATTTTTTCATTTTTTATAAATAGCCCTGTAAAATAGACAGCACCGCTAAGGCTATAGTTTCCTTCAGGCTTAGCTGTTTTTCCGCCAAAATGTAGTACGTTATTAGGAATAGCACTTCGGAAACCATCAGACCAATGGTCTATTTCATCATCTGCAAGCGTCAATAGAGCTGTTCCTGCAGCTATTCCTGCAAAGTCTATCCATTGTTTGCCTTTCCATTTTGTTGGCCTACTAAAAGCATAACCAACACCTTTTCCAACACTACCCATATCGTATTTAAAGGTTTGCCAGATGGTTTGCTCTCCAGATGATTCCGGTGTGGTTTGTCCGTTCATGAAGTTGGAACAGAATAATAAAAAGATAATAAGTACTTTATTCATACAATTAATGGTGTTGGTAGGTAATTGAAATTATCTACCTGAAATGGGCGTGCAAATATATATTAATATCTTATTTATGACTAATATATGTGTCTGTATTAATGATTTCATGACATATATAGAGATATAGTCTGTTTAAATTGTTGTTTTATTATGAGCAAATAGTGTATTAAAGTGAGTATAGATAATAAATTATGGAGAAGAGTAAGGAAGCAAGAGTAGGTCGGTTTTCTCAATAAGATAAAACCTTGGTGGGAATTTGCGTTAGGGATTGATGCGGCATCCTTTTTTGTGCGAGCGTTGCGGTTCGGTTGTAAATCGCACCTAAATTTGTGTTAGGCAAAAAAAGAAAAATTCAAATGTATACAAATGGAAGAAGCTATATCGATACTAATAGAATTGTTTTTTTCTAGATGATGGCAACACAAGTGGAGTAGCTAATACTACCTATAACGACATAGAATGTATTAAAAACTTTGCTTCGCTTGATTATATCCTTAAATATGCAGGATTAACTTTAGGAGTGCGTGATTTTTAACAAGATTTAATAGGGGTAACCCAAATCTTGTTAAAAACATGTTTACCATAACTTATAGTTTGGATGCGGGTATAGAAATTTATAGCATTATGGGTGAATTATTAACTAAAATAAAGTTAGAAAATAACGAGTAACAGATAGATATTAGAAACTTTTTGAGTGGTATTTATTTTGCTGGAATAAGCAATAACCGTTTTTTTAACAACTAAGAAGATAATAAAAATTTAAGTACAATGCTTTTCCATTTATATATAGTTTTAGATTAATTTATTTTTTTTATCATGTTGATTGTTAGTGATTTAAGTGGTATTTTTTTTGTTTGTTTTAAATGTTTAATGCCTCTCTAAAAAAAATAAATATTACTCGAAATCTGTTTTTGCTCGTCTCAAACCCTTGTTTTTATTGGTTTTGGGTTATAATGTTGATTGTTTGAATCATAAGTCAGATACTCTTATTATGTTAATATTTAATATTGTTAACTACTAAATAAGACTAAAATAATTGGTCTTCTTAAAATGGAGAAAATTTAATTATTTATTAAACTAATTTATTATGAAAAAAACTACACAATTACCAATGTTATTGATAGCATTGTTTTTTATGAATGCAGGTTTAAATGCACAATCGGGAGATTATGAGTATTTATTCAACACTGATGGGGATGCTGAAGGGTTTGTGGGATTTAATAATGCTAACCCTTTGGAAGTTTCTGGAGGAGTTATGACTTATACTTATGAGGATGCTACAGATGGTTTTCAAATGGAGATGCCAACCCCAACGACTTATCTAGATAAGAATAACTATCCCTATATGGCTATAAAATTATCGCATACTCCAGCTTCAAGGGTATTAATGTATCTCAAGACAGCGGGTACCGGTGCATGGTATAAAAATAAAATTGCATATGGTGAAGCAGATACTGATTTAAACAATGATCACATTTTTTTCTTTGATATATCCGGTGATAACTTTACCACTTCTGCTTTAAATGATGGTGCTATAGAGCGTATCATATTAGCCTTAGATAATACAGGTGATCTCACAGATCCTATAAGAACTACAGTAGATGTTGAATGGATTAAAACATTTGTATCAATTCAAGCAATTAAAAATTATGTTGAGCCACTTAGTAATAGAGATGTTGCAAATAGATCATTAACAAAAATTATATCAGGAGAAAATAAAATAGACATTGTAAAGTGCGAGTTAAATGCAAAAGTGCAAATATTCGATCTTTTAGGAAAACAATTACATAGCTCTGTAGCGCAATTTAGTAATGTGTCAATTCCTTTCTATAATCAAGGCGTTTACATCGTTAAGATTACTGGTGAAGCATCAGTATTTGCTAAAAAGATTTTATTAAAATAATATAAGGTGATAAATGTGCACTTAATTATTAGGAGTATTAGATGATAAAACAAGAGATTGTAACTTGGGTATTGGCTATCAAGTTTGTTTCTAGTGTTTTATGTGGGCTTATGGCTAAACTTGGAGTTTTAGGGATTTGCTTTTTCTTATAAAGAAATTGGCAGAGAAGATTTTCTTAAAACCTCAATAATATCGCTGATAAATTTCAGAGCGTTTACCGGAATACGAGATTTACTTTAGCCCACCAAACGAGGTAAAAGATACTACTGAAACAGTTATAACAGATTGTTAGAATTAGCAACTTCTATAGTATGGAAAAATAAAAGAAAGATATGCGGCAAGAATAACGATATGCATTTTTTTTTTGATACTTATTTAAGCAAAGACACGAACGAAGTACTGTTATTAAATTCTACGGGGGAATAACCACAAAAAATATAAAATAGAAGAATCAATTAGTTATGCTGATTTTATTGAGGCTAAAGGCGTAGATCCCTTACTGTAATTTACTCGTGTTTTAGATAATTATATTTCTTGTTATAGGAGCAAAAAATATAACATCCATAAGACAACATTTTAAATATCAGTTTATTCACTGATGTTAATTTAAATCCTAATTTATTTCAAAATTTAAACTATCTAAAATAAAAAACTATGAAAAAAAACAAATTTATTGCTTTACTAGGTGGTGTTTTTCTAATATTAATCGCCATTGTAGGATGTAATGACGAGTTAGATAATACCACCTATTTTACATCTGATAAGATGAATATAGTGCAGACATTAGAGTCCAATCCAGAGACTTTTTCGTCCTATGTAGAAATTCTCAAAAAAACAGAATTTTATAATTCTTTAAGTTCTTATGGTAATTATACTTGTTTTGTTCCAACCAATGCGGCTGTTGAAACTTATTTGATGGAAAAATTTAATGTGAAATCTCTAAGTGAACTAAATAGTACTGAAGATATAGCCTTTTTAAAAATATTAGTGAAATTCCACACCATACCAACAACTAGGAGGTCTAGTAGTTTTGAAGAAGGAAGGATCTTAGATACAACTTATACAGGCGATTTTCTTACTACATCCTTTTTAAATGGAGGCGGTATAGCTAATGTCGAAATTAATAGAACAGCAGGTCTAGGGGAATTTGATATAGATGCTGTTAATGGTGTTATTCATAGCATAAAGAGTGTATTAGATCCTTATGTAGATCCAATACCTGTAGTTATGGAAAAGGCAGGTAAACATTCCATTTTTGTAGAGGCCTTAAAGAAAACAGGTTATAATGAAATGTTTTTGCCTTTTTTTAATGAGTTTGGTTCAAAAAACAATTTTACCATTTTAGCAGAATCAGATGCCGTTTATGCTCAAGAAGGGATTAATTCCTTTCAAGATTTGGTAAACCGAATTTCTCCAAACGATAGCGATTTTACAAATACGAATAATGAATTAAATAGATTTATAGCCTATCACGCTACATTTAACTTTATGTATTCTAGAAACTTTCCAGATGATGCTTTTGTAAGCACTGTACTATCACGAAATACTTGGAAATCGTTTAAAACAGATAAAGAACTTAAAATAAACGAAACAGAAACAGGAATAAACGATACTTGGACTTCATTAATTATGGATGAAAGTAACTTTCCTGCTAAAAATGGTGTTTATCATACCGTAAATAAAATGCTTACTATATTTAACCCAAAACCAAAATATATAATCTTTGATCCAATTGTAAATTCACCAGAATATCAATCAGGATTGGTACAAAGTGGTAAGTATTATCCAAGCACGGCTTACACGGGAATAAGATGGTACCCTGAAGCTAATTTAAGGTTTTTACGAAGTTCTAACAACCCTTCATATAATTGGGTAACGTTTAGTATGTCAAAACGACAATGGGCTGAGTTTGATACTCCGGTATTGCCGAGAGGTAAATATGAAGTAACGGTATGTGGTAACGGAGGTAATAAAGCTAGAGGGCTTTATCAAACGTATTGGGATGGCGTTCCTTTAGGCTCGGCTTGGGATCCGAGAAACAAAACGACGGATGTTGGGTTTCCAGATGAAGCAGCCATGGAAGCAAACGGATGGAGACCTGGTTTGAAAGAACTAGTAGATAAAAATGGTAATTCTGCATTTAATAGTACAAGTTTTGGTCGATATGTTATAACCAAAGAATTGCTTTGCTCTGAAACAAAAAGTCATACTATAAGATTTGAGTCAATTGAAAGTGGAGCAATTGGTTTAGATTATATTGAATTTATACCTATTGAATAATTTTTAATTAATAGCGCGTTAGAAAGGAAGTTGTTTTTTCCTTAAAAAAAAATCACTTTCAAAAAATAAAATAAACAGGAATTTTTTAAGTAAAGCCATGAACCAAATTAAATTAACATTACTGCTTTTAACTATGGTACTTTTTGCTTCAAGTTGTAAAAGGGAGCAAAAAAAAAATAAAGAGAATAAGTTTGATATTAAAACCTATTTGGATGCGGGAAATGTTAATGAAGTAGGTCCTACTAACGAACAACTAGATCTGTTACGAGCTGTTGTTCCTCAACAGCAATATCAGTTGTCTCCTTTTATAGGTGATCGAGATTATTGGGAAAGTATCGCTGCTACTGAGTCTGGAAAATCATATGTTGAAGATGCGTTTTTGGATCTTAAAATTCAGCCTGAAGTTCCTATTACAGATGCTATTTATCGTTTGGCCAATAAGCAAGGGAATCGTGAAATTTATAAACCTCGGTATTATAGAACCATGACCCGTTTGGAGCATTTTATGCTTGCCGAATGTATAGAAAATCAAGGTCGGTTTTTACCGCAAATTGAAGTCTACTTAAAAGCTATTCTAGATATGAAATCTTGGTTACACCCCAATCACGATAACGAATCTAACGATGTGTTGGAGGGTAAAAGTATAGCCATTGATTTAGGTTCACGTCGATTTGGTTCAGATTTAGCTTTAGCAGAAGTACTTTTGCAGGATAAACTTTCAGCAGAAATTAGACAGAAAATTAAAACCACTCTGCAAAAGAGAATAATTAATGCTTATATACAGTCAACTAGTGGAGAGATAAAAACACATCTAAATTGGTATAGAGGAACAAGTAATTGGAATTCAGTTTGTACAAGTGGAGCTGTTTTTGTGTCCATTAGTATATCTCAAAATTATAATGAACGACTTAAAGCTATAGGTACAGCCATTAATAGTATGAAAAATTATCTTAGTGGATTTGGAGATGATGGTTATTGTTCTGAAGGAGCTGGTTACTGGGGATACGGATTTGGTCATTATTTGTATCTGGCAGAAATAATTTATGATTTTACAAATGGAGTTATCAATTTGTTTGAGTTCGATAATCCAAAAAAATTAATGAACGTTGCAAACTTTCCTTACAGGTATCAAATCGCTGAAGGTGTTTTTTCACCATTTGCTGATGGTGTTACTAAAATTTCTTATGATGGTGGTTTTGCAAAAAGAATGGTTGCTAGAAAATACGGTGCAGGATTTCCTCTTGTTAATAAAAATCTAAAAACATCAGATACTTATCCAGCATTTTATCAACTTATTGAGTGGGGATATATGAATGCAGAAATGGATGGAAGTGAAAGCGTTCAAGTTGAAAATAAACTTCCTAATCATACTTATTTTGACCAGTTTGGAATGATTTTATCTCGTGGTACTCAAGAAGTACCTTTGTCTATTGCTATTAAGGCAGGACACAATAGCGAAAACCATAACCATATGGATGTTGGTACTTATACTATTGTATTAGGTAAAGATATGATGACAGGTGATATTGGTGCTCCATCTTATACCGCTGGAGCGTTTTCAGATACTAACCCTGCCCGTAGTTCTTGGGGACATCCTGTTCCTAGAATAAATAATATGTTACAGTCCAAAGGGCGTAAGTTTGAGGGTAAAATAACTGCTACAGAATTTACAGAAAGTTATGATAAGGTAGTAATGGATCTAAAGGCAGCTTATGAAATATCTAGTTTGAACCATTTGGTGAGAACCATGGAAAACGATAAATCAGGAAAAGGAGTTATTAGTATAACCGATGAGTTTTTACTTTCAGAACCAGGAAATTTTGGAGTAGCAATCATGACCTTATCAGATTATGAAATTGTAGACACGAATACCGTTATTATAAAAAAGGGAAATCATAGGTTGAAGGTAGAAATTTTTAGCGGAGACGGAACTTTAAAGATCATTGATGAGCGTGTTCCAGTTGAACGTTTAAGAGAAGGAGGACCCGCATACCGAATAGGTGTAGATTTTATCCATCCAATCACTGAAGGTTCCCTAACTGTAAAGTTTACGCCAGTTTTGTAATAGAATATTTTACATAAAGAGATTGTTAGTTGAAAACAAAATGCGGTATTTTTTTAAAAACATATTTTGATCTTGATAAGGTGAAATTGCGTAAAACAAAGCATTAATTTAATGGCATCTCCGGCGTTTTCTCTGGGTAGAATTGAGCTTGCTTTTAATTATTTCAATTTAATTATTATTTCTTCTATAGATAAATTAGGGTTTGTCAATGAGTTGATTAGATAGCATGTTTACACTGTGAATGAGTTGGTAGATTAAAAAACACACACAGGATTTTAAGTAAATCCTGAGTTCAATACCTCGGCGGGAGTTTGCGTTAGGGATTGATGCGGCATCCTTTTTTGTGCGAGCGTTATTGTTGTAGGTAGTACCGACGTTTTGTGTTAGCCTCTAAGCTGTAAGTAGTTTGAAACCGTTGTGGCACAAATAAAGATATAGTGGAAAGCCTGACCCTGTGGGTAACGCCCGAAAACTAAATATTTTGTAAAATAAAAGCGCTAACAAATAAATGTTAGCGCTTATATTATGAACAAAATGTTATGCTATGTGAATTATACTTTTGCAGATTTAACTGTTTTCACAATTCTTGCTGCAATTTTGTATGGATCAGCGTTTGAAGCAGGACGTCTGTCTTCTAACCAGCCTTTCCAACCTTTTTCTACTGCGATTAAAGGAATACGGATTGACGCACCTCTATCTGAAATTCCCCAAGAGAAATCTGTAATAGCTGCAGTTTCGTGTAAACCTGTTAAACGTTGGTCGTTAAACTCACCGTAAACAGCAATGTGTTCTTTTACTACTGGGCGGAAAGCCTCGCAAATTGCTGCGTAAACTTCTTTGTCTCCACATGTTCTTAAAACATTGTTTGAGAAGTTTGCGTGCATACCAGAACCATTCCAATCCATATCTTTACCTAATGGTTTTGGGTGGTACTCGATGTAGTAACCATATTTTTCTGTTAAACGATCTAATAAATATCTTGAAATCCAAAGTTCGTCACCAGCTAATTTAGCGCCTTTTGCGAATAATTGGTACTCCCATTGTCCTGAAGCAACCTCTTGGTTAATACCTTCGAAGTTTAAACCTGCTGCGATACATAAATCTGCATGCTCTTCAACGAAATCTCTACCGTGTGTGTTTTTACCACCAACAGAGCAGTAATACATACCTTGTGGAGCAGGATAACCACCTACAGGGAAACCTAAAGGTAATTGTGTTTTATTATCCATAATGAAATACTCTTGCTCGAAACCGAACCAGAAATCATTATCATCATCATCAATAGTAGCTCTACCATTAGATACGTGTGGCGTTCCATCAGCATTCATAACTTCAGTCATAACTAAATAACCGTTGATACGATCTGGATCTGGGTAGATTGCAACAGGAACTAATAAACAGTCTGACGATCCGCCTTCTGCTTGTCTAGTAGACGATCCATCAAAAGACCAATTTCCTATTTCTTCTAATGTACCTTTGAAGTCTTCATGCTCTTCAACTTTAGTTTTACTTCTTAAGTTTTGAGTAGGGTGGTAACCATCTAACCAAAGGTATTCTAATTTAATTTTTGCCATAATGAATATTTTATAATTGAAATATTGATAATAATATCACAAATATATATTTTTAAGTTTTTACTACGAATTTATTAGGGGTGTTTTAACAAAGAGGTGACTTGTTTTTATTTATACCCTACTTTTTTGAGGATTATTTTAAAAAAAGTTGATTATTTATTGAAAATACTGAAAAAGTGTTAATAATATATTTGTGGATTTTACGGAATTCTTGATTTTGGTGCCTATTTTTGCCCGAAAGTTTAATACTGATGTTTAGAATTAAATTTTTTATGAGTTATATTGAAGAATTATTAGAAAATATAAAACTGCTTTAGAAAATGTCTACACTTAGATTTCATGCTGTAAAAGAATCGTTGGCCTATAAACCTGTGCATATTGAGGAAAAGGAAAGACGATCGGATTTATTTGGTAAAAACGTGTTTAACGAAAACACCATGCGCCAATATTTAACCAAAGATGCTTTTAATGGCGTTATGAATGCTATAAGTCATGGTAAAAAAATAGACAGGAGTATTGCCGACCAAGTATCGTCTTCTATGAAAGATTGGGCTTTATCTAAAGGAGTTACACATTACACGCATTGGTTTCAGCCTTTAACAGGAGCGACTGCCGAAAAACACGATGCTTTTTTTGAAACTATTGGTGGTGGTATGGCTATTGAAAAATTTGGTGGGGACCAATTGGTACAGCAAGAACCAGATGCTTCTAGTTTCCCGAATGGAGGCATTAGAAACACTTTTGAAGCTCGTGGTTATACAGCTTGGGATCCTACATCGCCAGCTTTTATTTACCAAACTACACTTTGTATACCAACTATTTTTGTGGCTTATACAGGTGAAGCGTTAGATTTTAAAACACCTCTTTTACGCGCACTAAATGCAGTAGATACTGCGGCTACGGCTGTATGTCGCTATTTTGATAAAAATGTAAAAAAAGTAACCAGTTCTCTCGGTTGGGAACAGGAGTATTTTTTAATAGATAAGATGTTGGCTGCTAGTCGTCCAGATATTACACTTACTGGGCGTACTATGCTTGGGCATTCGGCTGCAAAAGGGCAACAGTTAGACGACCACTATTTTGGATCGATACCTAACAGAGCCTTAAATTTTATGCGCGAACTAGAAACGGAGTGTATGCTTTTGGGAATTCCTGTGAAAACAAGGCATAACGAAGTAGCTCCCAATCAATTTGAATTAGCTCCTATTTATGAAGAAGCGAATTTAGCAGTAGATCACAATTCACTTTTAATGGATTTAATGGGGCGTGTAGCGTCTCGACATAATTTTAAAGTGCTCTTTCACGAAAAACCATTTGCGGGAATGAATGGTTCTGGAAAGCATAATAACTGGTCACTTTCTACAGATACTGGAGTAAATTTATTGGGGCCAGGAAAAACACCAATGAGTAATTTACAGTTTCTTACCTTTTTTATAAATACTATTAAAGCGGTTTATAAACATGAAGCACTTTTGCGTGCCTCTGTGGCGTCGGCAAGTAATGACCATCGTTTGGGAGCTAGTGAGGCGCCACCAGCTATTATGTCGGTGTTTATTGGCGAGCAACTTACTAAGGTTTTAGATGAGCTTGAGGGGGTTACAAAAGGAAAATTATCGCCGCAAGAAAAAACAGAACTTAAGCTTAATGTTATAGGTAAAATTCCTGATGTTTTACTTGATAATACGGATAGAAACAGAACATCGTCTTTTGCTTTTACAGGAAATAAATTTGAGTTTAGAGCTGTGGGGTCTACTGCAAACTGTGGTAACCCAATGACGGTTTTAAATACTATTGTAGCAAAACAATTAAAAGATTTTAAAATTGAAGTTGATGCTTTAATCAATAAAAAAGATTTAAAAAAGGACGAAGCCGTTTTTAATGTTTTACGAGAATATATAAAGGATACTAAAGCAATTTTATTTGAAGGGAATGGATATGGTAAACCTTGGGAAATAGAAGCGAAAAAACGTGGGTTGAGCCACAACAAGACCACTCCGGAAGCGTTAACTGCTAAAATATCTCAACAAACTATCGATTTGTTTGAAGAAATGAATGTTATGAGTAAGGTAGAAACCCAAGCGCGTTACGAAATTGAGATGGAAGCTTACAGCAAGCACATACAAATAGAAGGTCGCGTTTTGGGCGATATTGCTCGAAACCATATTGTGCCAACAGCAATTAAATATCAAAATATTTTAATTAGAAATGTTCGCGGATTAAAAGAGATTTTTGAAGAGAAATATCACGATGTTTCTAAAGAACAAGTGCTTTTAATTGAAGAAATTTCGAATCATATAGAAGGTATTAATTCAAATGTCACCAAAATGGTGGATCAACGTCGAAAAGCAAATGCTATTGAAGATATTGAAAAACGAGCTTTAGCTTATGCGAAAAAAGTAAAACCGCTGTTTGATGATATTAGGTATCACTGTGATAAATTAGAAATGTTGGTTGATGATGAAATTTGGCCATTAACGAAATATCGCGAATTATTATTTACACGATAATTAGAATACAATTGTTTTTTTAGTTGAAAAGAGATAAATGGAAGGCTTAAAACTTTTCTTTTATTTAGTTTTTACTAAAAAAGAATAGAGAATTGAAAATAATAAAGGGTTTAACCCATTAAATATTAAAACTTCTAAAATCCTGCTTTAAAAAAGTGGGGTTTTTTCATTCAAAAAAGTAAATTTGCAACACAATAGAATATTATGAGTCAAGAAGTTTCAAAACGATACGCACAACGAGGAGTTTCAGCATCAAAAGAAGATGTTCACAACGCTATTAAAAATATAGACAAAGGTTTGTTTCCGCAGGCCTTCTGTAAAATAGTTCCTGATTATTTAACTAATGATGAAGATTATTGCTTAGTGATGCATGCAGATGGCGCAGGTACAAAATCGTCGTTAGCTTATATGTATTGGAAAGAAACCGGAGATGTTTCCGTTTGGAAAGGTATTGCTCAAGATGCGTTAATAATGAATATTGACGATTTATTGTGTATTGGTGCGACAGATAATATTATGCTATCGTCTACTATTGGTAGAAACAAAAGCTTAATTCCAGGTGAAGTGCTTTCGGCTATTATAAATGGTACCGAAGAACTTTTGGAAGATTTAAAATCTTTTGGAGTTACTATACATTCTACAGGTGGTGAAACTGCCGATGTTGGAGATTTAGTGAGAACCATAATTGTAGATTCTACCGTAACAGCACGTATGAAACGTAGTGATGTTATAGATAATGCCAACATAAAAGCTGGAGATGTAATTGTAGGTTTAGAAAGTTTTGGACAAGCCACTTACGAGAAAAGCTATAATGGCGGTATGGGAAGTAATGGTTTAACTTCTGCAAGACACGATGTGTTTAGTAAGTATTTAGCCGAAAAATATCCTGAAAGTTTTGATGCGGCAGTACCCGAAGATCTTGTGTATTCTGGTGGTGTAAAATTAACAGATGCTGTAGAGAATTCTCCAATAGATGCTGGTAAACTTGTATTATCACCAACAAGAACTTATGCTCCAATTATAAAGAAAATTTTATCAACGTTTAAAAGTGATAAAGTACATGGTATGGTACATTGTTCTGGTGGAGCACAAACTAAAATTCTTCATTTTGTAAATCAATTTCATATTGTAAAAGATAATTTATTCCCAATTCCACCGCTTTTCAAATTGATACAAGAGCAATCTAAAACAGATTGGAAAGAAATGTACCAAGTATTTAACTGTGGTCATAGAATGGAATTGTACGTAACACCAGAAATAGCAGAAGATATTATTGCTATATCTAAATCGTTTAACGTCGATGCTAAAATTATTGGTAGAGTAGAGGCTTCTGAAACTAAAAAATTAACAATAAATAGTGAGTTTGGAGAGTTTGTATATTAATAACTAATATTTAATATTTTTTCCATGGAGTCGAAAAAAGTTATTTTCGGAGTTACAGCTTTGCTCGTTTTGGCAAATTTGCTAACCATAACTTTTTTTGATTTAGAAGGCATGCGAAACATAAGGTTTATTAGCAGTGCTTCCTTCCTTATTCTATTTGTTTTGTTGAAAGGTTATAAAAACATATTCCTATTGCTTGCGCTCATTAGTTTAGTTTTTGCCGATTTTTTTATACATTTCTTTGAAACCTTGTATTACGCCCGTTTAACTCTTGTTTTTAGAGGGCTTGCAGCTGTATGTGTTTGTCTAGATGTTTTGCCTAAAATAATTCGTTTAAAATATAATGTTTCTACTACTTTGGTGTTCTTTGTTGTAGGCTTATTGCATGTGTTTTTACTTTTTAAGTTATTAAACTTAACTCAAGTCACATCAAAAGATTCATCATTAACTGTGGTTGCGCTTTTTTATGGTGCACTTCAAATATTTTTAGCCATACTAGCATTTGCTTACAGTTATGGTTATTCAACTGTAAAAGCTAGGTATTACGTGGTTTTTGTATACGGCGTTGCCATTTCTAATGTTTTAACATCGACGGGATATTTTTTAGGTTTTGATTTTTTATTTTATGTTTCTAGACCGTTATATGTTTTAGGTTTAGGGGCTTTGCTCGTTTATAGCGTAGTCGAATTTAAAATTATTAAGCCACTTGAAATATAATTCTTAAATATTCGTTAAAATGGTACAATTATTGATGCTTTGTGTAATTTTAAAAAATACCCTAATATAATCATGAAAAATTCTTTCTTAATTATTGCCTGTCTCCTTTTTCAATGTATTCATGCTCAGCCCGATTCTTTATTCTTAAAGGTAGCTAAGCCAAAATATGATGGTCCGCAATGGCAGCAAAAAAATAAAGCAACTTTCGATTTAAGTGAAGTCGCTTTTGTTAATTGGAATTCAGGTGGTAGTAATTCAATCTCTGGTTTAGTAGGTTTTGAGACTAGTGCTAATTATAGCGATAAGTATTTTTCATGGAGAAACGATGCGCGTATGCGTTACGGTATAAATAAGCAACAATCTAGAGAGCTTAGAAAAACCGACGATTTAATCGAAATCAATTCTAGCATGGGATTTAAACCAGATTTAAAATCTAACTGGTTTTATTCAGCTCAATTAAATTTTAGAACACAGTTAACCAATGGATATAGTTACCCAAATACAGACAATCCTATATCTCGACTAATGGCGCCAGGTTATTTGTTTTTGGGTGGTGGTATGGAGTACGGTAAAAATATTGAGAAAATGTCATTTTATTTTTCACCACTTACCTTAAAAGCTACCTTTGTTTTAGATGAAGATTTAGCAAACGCAGGAGCTTTTGGTGTTACTCCGGCTGTTTACGATTCTGAAGGTTTATTAATTCGCGAAGGCGAACAAACCCGTAGAGAGGTTGGTGTTTTAATAACTAACAGTTACGAAATGGAGCTAGTCGAAAACATAACCGTTAAAAACCAATTGAGCATGTATTCTGATTATGTTAATAACTTTGGAAATGTAGACGTAGATTGGAGTGTAGATTTTGATTTTAAGGTTAATAGTTTTATTAGAGCAACTTTAGGCTCACATTTAAGGTATGATGATGATGTTAAAACATCTATTGAAACAGATGTTGAAGGTGAAACTGAAGAAGCTGGAGCAAAAGTGCAGTGGAAACAGTTTTTAGGTGTTGGTTTTGCTGTAGATTTTTAAATCGAGAACTCAGACCTTTTATTAGTAAGGTGTTTTAATTGATATTTTGTTTTTAATTTACTACAAAATAGCATGTTATTTTACGAAATTGATTTTTTAACTATTGAAAATAGAAATATTTGCATAAAATGAACTTTCAGGATTCTTAACTAGCAGGTTTTAAATGATATAGTTAAATTGCGTTAATTTTTACTGAAAAATTTACGACTATTGTTGTAAACAAAATGCCTCATAAATGTTAACGCTCAAGAATAAAATATATTTAATTACTTCTGTTCTTTTTATTTTATGTTGTTGTTGTCAATACTTTCACAAAGTAAGTGGTGTGTTTACAATTAACCTTTTAGCCGATATTATTTTCTTTAGTGTTTTTCTTAAATTTAAAAAAATAAAAGAGTGGACTATTCCTTTATTTTGGCTCTTTTTTACGTTATCGGCAACAGCTATATATTTAAATAATAATATCGCTTATGGCCCGATAACCACATCACTAAAGCTTATTGGTTATTTTATGCTACTGATTTACGTATATCCTAAGCAGAAAAAAGTAAAGAATAATAGCATGGATCTTTGTGTTTACTCACTCGTTTTTTTGATAAATGTATATGTGGTTTATAAAATAGTTGAATTGGTTGCAGATTTGGTTGAAGAACAATATATGACGGTCGTATTTTTTGTGTATGGCATCATTCTTATTTTGCTCAGCATAAGTTCATATAGATACCGATTGTTGCACGATTCGCGTTCTAGGTATTTCTTGTTTTTAATAGCCTTTTTAATAACAGCTGAAGTCTTCGGGATTGTTGGTTTCTTTTTAAATTATACCTTCATGTATTATCTAGAATATTTTTTCTTTCTATTTGGATTGAGTTTTGGAGTCATTGCTTTTATTGATGAAAACGTTAGTGATAGTGTACATAAATTAATAAAAACAGGCAGTATTTAGAGTTTTTTAAACGTAAGTAAATCAGACGTCTATTCGTGTGTTTTTAACGTATATCTTTTAGATGTTATCTTAAAAAGATATTTATCTGCTTACATATTTTGTATTTCTTATAATATTTTTAAATTACACGCTTAAATAGAAATCTCTTGGTTTACCGCTACGCAAAAATATATAGAGCATGTTAAGTCTCAAAAATAAGGTGTACTTAATAACCAGCATTTTTTTTGTGTTGACTTGTTTTGCCTTATTTCTTAGTTATAGCTTAAACGTTGTGTTGCTCACAGAACTAGTGCTTTTTGTATTTGTTTTGAAGTATAAAATTTATTCAGAATGGAGTATAATACTTTTTTGGTTGTGCTTTATTCTATCGGAAACTTTCCTTGTTTTTTCTGAAAACCCACTCAACACCATATGGCCAACCCTTTTTAAATTATTTGGTTATGTTATGCTTTGTCTCTGTGGTTTTTTCAAACAAAAAACATTGCGTATTAGTTATATTGAATATCTAATTTATGGATTGCTTATTTTTCTTAATACTTATGTAGTTCGAGCTGTTATCGCAATGATAGAACCTTTTATTATTTTAGAATATTTGGTTAATTTGTACTTTCTTTTAGGGTGTGCTCTAATTATAGTTGCGGCTTTTGCTATTCGGTATCGCTTAATAAAAGATTCGAGGTCCAAATATTTTGCTTTATTGGTTTTGTTTTTAACTTGTGCCGAAATAACAAGCGTTATTGCTCACTATCTTCAATTAATGGCTTTATGCTATTTGGAGTATTTTTTCTTTTTATTTGGTGTAAGTTTTTGTGTTTTATTCTCTGTTTTAGAAAATAAAAACGATAAAGCATTTAAATTAGTTAAGGTTAGAAGCGTTTAAGTACTTCAAATCCTCTAATTCTTTTATATTTTCAATGCGTCTTGAATTACCATTTTTTATAAAGTAAAGATTATCAGCAATATCAATAATCTCTTCATATAAATGATCGGTAATTATAATGGCTTTATGCTCTTTTTCAGCTGTAATCACATTTTTTATAATTTCAATATTCAAGGGAGATAGATGAGGAAAGGGTTCGTCTAATAAAACCAATTTAGTGTTGCTTTTTAAAACGATGTATGTTTCAATTAAGCGGCGTTCTCCTCCCGATAATTTTCCAATTTTAATTTTCTTATAATGTCCGAAAACTTCAAAATGATGTGTAAATGTCTTCCAAGAGATTTTTAAAAGTTTAAAAATAGTTTTTACTTTTAAATGGCTAGGAATAAAATGATGTTGAGGTAAATAGCCAACTAATTTTGTTTGGTAGAGTGGTTTTAAAATGGGCTTATTATCTACACGAATTAGTTTGTATTTAGGTTCTAAATTCCCAAATAGTATGTTTAATAAACACGTTTTTCCACAACCATTGCTTCCTAATAACCCTGTAATATTATTTGTTTCAGCTTTAAGGTAAATACCGTTTAAAATACGTTTTTCTTTAAAGGATAATTCAATGTTATCGATTTCAAAAATCATATAAATTCTTTCAAAATTAAAAGAAAAGGAAGACTTAAAATTAAATCCATAATAAATAGACAACCAAAGAGTTTTAAAGTGGAAAGACCCAAGTTTTTATAGAATATCAATTTGCGTTTTGCGTTGGTTTCATTCATTAAATACCACAAAAAAGCAATCAGAATCAATTTTATTATAAATATAGGAATTAAGCTATAACCCATGACGGCAAAAAGTATATTCCCGCCAAAAGACCATAACATATATGGTCGGTAAAATATAAATAAAGCAGATAATTGTTGCATAGTATGGCTTATAACGAAAAAAAATGCAAAATATTTTTAAAGTTACGTTAGTTCCGTGTCATGTAGTCATTGAAAATTCATAATTTATTGTATTTTTGATTTCCAATTAAATAAGGCAGATGTTAGAGAAGTTACAAATAGTAAAACAACGTTTTGATGAGGTTAGCGATTTAATTATCCAACCAGATATCATCACCGATCAAAAGCGTTACGTAGAGCTTAATAAAGAATACAAAGATTTGCGTCTCCTCATGGATAAACGTGAGGAATATATAGAGTTTACTAATAATTTAGCTGAAGCTGAAGAAATAATTGCAGACGGTAGTGATGCCGAAATGGTAGATATGGCCAAAATGCAATTGGAAGAAGCTAAAGTTGGTATTCCTAAGTTAGAAGAAGAAATAAAAGTACTTTTAATTCCTAAAGATCCTGAAGATTCTAAAAATGCTGTAGTAGAATTACGTGCTGGTACCGGTGGTGATGAAGCAAGTATTTTTGCAGGAGATTTATTTAGAATGTACAGCAAGTATTGCGAAAGTAGAGGTTGGCGTGTAGATACGGTAGATTTTAGTGAAGGTACAAATGGTGGTTTTAAAGAGATTCAATTCGAAGTTTCGGGTGAAGATGTTTATGGAACCTTAAAGTTTGAAGCTGGAGTTCATCGCGTACAACGTGTACCACAAACAGAAACTCAAGGTCGTGTGCATACCAGTGCAGCAACGGTTATGGTTTTTCCAGAAGCGGAAGAATTTGATGTAGAGATTAACCCTAAAGAAGTTCGAATCGATTTTTTCTGTTCATCTGGACCAGGTGGACAATCGGTAAATACAACCTATTCAGCGGTACGTTTAACTCACATACCAACGGGGTTAGTGGCGCAATGTCAAGATCAAAAATCGCAACATAAAAATAAAGAAAAAGCCTTTAAAGTATTACGTTCTCGTCTTTACGAAATGGAATTGGCTAAAAAGAACGAAGCCGATGCTGCTAAACGTGGTAGTATGGTGTCTTCGGGAGATCGATCTGCAAAAATTAGAACTTATAATTACTCGCAAGGTCGTGTAACCGATCATAGAATTGGTTTAACGCTTTACGATCTATCAAATATTGTAAACGGTGATATTCAAAAAATATTAGACGAATTAATGTTAGCTGAAAACACAGAGAAATTAAAAGCAAATACCGATATCATTTAGAATATGTACTGCTATGTTGGTGTTAAAACTAACATGTAATTTATAGTGCGTTAAGTTTAATATTAAATAGTAATTTCCTTTTAAGGAATATTAAGTAAGGATGACAACAAAGCAACTTATTGAACAAATTCAGAAGAAAAAATCTTTTTTATGTATAGGTTTAGATGTGGATTTAAATAAAATACCACAACACCTTTTAAAAGAGGAAGATCCTATTTTTGCTTTCAATAAAGCCATTATCGATGCAACACATCATTTATGCGTGGCTTATAAACCAAACACGGCTTTTTATGAAGCTTATGGTATTAAAGGTTGGAAATCTTTAGAGAAAACTATTAAATATTTAAACGAAAAACACCCTGAGATTTTCACGATTGCCGATGCAAAACGTGGTGATATTGGTAACACAAGTACTATGTATGCTAAAGCTTTTTTTGAAGATTTAGCATTCGATTCGGTAACTGTAGCACCATATATGGGAAAAGATTCTGTGGAGCCATTTTTAGCTTTTAAAGATAAACACACTATAATGTTGGCTTTAACTTCTAACGCTGGAGCTTTTGATTTTCAAACCAAAACGGTTGAAGGAAAAGAGCTTTATAAACAGGTTTTGGAAACGTCTAAAACATGGACAAACGCCGAGAATTTAATGTATGTTGTTGGTGCTACCAAAGCAGAATACTTTGCTGATATTAGAAAAATTATTCCAAATAGTTTTTTACTCGTTCCTGGTGTTGGCGCTCAAGGCGGAAACTTGCAAGACGTTTGTAAATATGGTATGACGGACAATGTTGGCTTATTAATTAATTCTTCGAGAGGTATTATTTATGCATCTCAAAACGAAGATTTTGCAGAAGCCGCTGCTAAAAGTGCAGAAATACTTCAGCAAGACATGAAAGCGATTTTAGAATAAAACGCATTTTATTATTTTATAAAAACAGCCATCTTTTATTTAAAAGGTGGCTGTTTTGTTTTTTAATAATTATTGAGTGTATTAATTGACTAGAAGCATTTTGAAATACATCTCATTACCCAGGGATAAGGATGTTATACACGGCCAATAACACTAAATGGGTTATAGTTTATATGGATGAAACCATAGTTTATACTATAAAATCCTGTAAATATTATTTTCGTTAAAAATTACAACTAAACCATAGCTAAAAGTAAAACGGATGAAAATTATATTAAATACTTTTATTTTAATTTGTATCGGAATTGGAACTTGTGTTGCTCAAAATAATAATAAAAACAAACTTTGGTACAACGCTCCAGCAGCAGATTGGAACGAAGCTTTACCTTTAGGGAATGGCCGATTGGGTGCTATGGTTTTTGGGAATCCGGTAAACGAAAATATTCAACTTAACGAAAACACACTTTGGGCTGGTGGTCCGCATAGAAATGATAATGCGGCAGCTAAAGCATCTTTATCTGAAGTAAGAACATTACTTTTTGATAAAAAATATACGGAAGCGCACCGTTTGGCTGATAAAGATTTTATTTCGAAAAAATCTCACGGTATGCCTTACGAAACCGTTGGTAATTTAAGATTGAATTTCGAAAATCATGATAATTTTTCTAATTACCACCGCGAGCTAGATATTGAAAACGCTGTCAATACAACCACTTATACTGTTGACGGTGTAAATTATAAACGTGAAATTTTTACATCGTTTACCGATCAGGTTATTGTGATAAAATTATCGGCTAGCGAAAACGGAAAAATTAGTTTTTCTGCGAGTATGGACCGGCCAGAATCTGCAATGGTTTCAATATCTACTGAGGATAACAATATCTTAAAAATGATAGGGCTTAGTAGCGACCGTATTAGCAAACATATAAAAGATGGAACACCAACAAAAGGACAAGTAGAATTTGAATCTCGTTTAAAGATTTTACAAGAAGGCGGGAAAACATCTGCGAAAGCTGAACAATTGGTAGTTTCTAGAGCGAACAGTGTAACGCTATTTATTTCAATAGCTACTAACTTTGTTAATTATCAAGATATAAGTGCAGATCCACATAAACGAGCTTCGGATTATATCGCTAAAGCGGAAAATAAAGCTTACCATCAATTATTAAAAGATCATACGGCTTTCTATCAGAAATATTTTAAAAGGGTAGAGCTAGATTTAGGTGTTACAGATTCAGTAAATAACACAACAGATGTTAGAATTAAAGAATTCAGTACAGGTAACGATCCTGCATTGGCAGCTTTGTATTTTCAATTTGGGCGCTATTTATTAATTTCTTCATCGCAACCAGGAGGGCAACCTGGAAATTTACAGGGCTTATGGTGTAATCAATTAACACCACCATGGAAAAGTGCTTACACGGTAAATATTAATACTCAAATGAATTATTGGCCGGCCGAGGTTACTAACTTACCCGAAATGCATGAGCCGCTTATTCAAATGGTTCGAGAACTTTCTGAAGCAGGTAAAGAAACCGCAGAAGTTATGTACGGTGCCGATGGTTGGGTAACCCACCACAACACCGATTTATGGCGCATTGCAGGGCCTGTAGATGGGGCAACTTGGGGTATGTGGCCAACTGGTGGTACGTGGTTAAGTCAGCATTTATGGGAGAAATTTATGTTTAATGGCGATTTGGAGTATTTACGTTCTGTATATCCTGCAATGAAAGGTGCTTCGGAGTTTTGCTTGAGTTTTTTAACAGAAGAGCCCGATAATGGATGGTTAATTATGTTACCAACTATTTCGCCAGAACACGGGCCAAAAGGACGTGATAAGGGTGTAAATATTGAAGCCGGTACCACAATGGATAACCAATTGGTGTACGATATTTTAACCAAAACTATTACTGCTGCAAAATTATTAGATGTCGATTCAAATTTAATTCCACAAATGGAGGCGGCACTTTCTAAATTACCACCAATGCAAGTTGGTAAATACAATCAGCTTCAAGAATGGATGGAAGATTTAGACGACCCAGAAGACAAACACCGCCATGTATCACATTTATACGGATTGTATCCTTCTAATCTAATTTCACCTTATAGAAATTCAGAGTTATTTGAAGGCGCTAAAAACACATTAATTCAAAGAGGTGATCCATCAACAGGATGGTCTATGAACTGGAAAATAAATTTATGGGCACGTTTGCTAGATGGCAATCATGCTTATAAACTTATGGGAGATCAAATAAAGTTAGTTGGCCGTCCAGATTCACCAAAAGGTGGCGGTACTTATGCCAACATGCTGGATGCACATCCACCGTTTCAAATTGACGGAAATTTTGGTTTTACTTCCGGTTTAACCGAAATGTTAGTACAAAGTCATGACGGCGCAATTCATTTAGTTCCTGCGCTGCCTGATGTTTGGAAAGATGGCAGTGTGCAAGGATTACGTGCAAGAGGTGGTTTTGAAATCACAAATTTAGAATGGGAAAATGGAGAAATTGTAAAAGCCGTTATCAAATCTAATTTAGGAGGAAACTTACGTGTTCGTTCATATAATGAACTTACTCTTGAAGGTGGAAAACTATTAAAAACAGCAACAGGTAGAAACTCAAATTCATTTTATAGTGTACCAGAAATTAAGGAACCATTAGTTTCTAAAGAAGCTAAATTAGAGGGAGTGACTTTGAAAAAATCGTACTTGTTTGATATAGAAACAAAAGTAGGTGAGGAAATTATTTTGGTTAGAAAATAAAATGTTTAGAATTAGGTATTAAAAAGAGGTGTTGATTGTATGAAAGCAGAAGTTATTGGTCGAATTAATAATCGAAACGAGCAATAAATCTTTATGTTTGAGTACCTGAGAATCATTTAAGATCTCTTCTAAATAAATTTTATATCAATGAAAAAATTAAGTCTAAAAAGTTATTTCAGTTTAACATTCTTAGTATTGGTAAGTGTTTTTAACACGGATGTTTTGGCTCAGAATGATATTGCGTCACCTTTAATTTTAGATATGGTTCACCATAATCCTGGTGAGGCGCCTTATCAATCGGCATATAATGATCCGGCAGTTATAAAAGAAATGGGTTATAACGGTAAGGTTTATTTTCTTTTTGAATCTCCAGCATTAGCGATAAATTGGGAATCTGTAGATCCGGATATTTTACCAAAAGGTTCAGAGGAACGCCAGTGGGTAGATGCTAAGGCTGCACAAATTAAAGAGATGCATGCGAAGAGCAAAGCACAAGATATGGCTATTTACGCGATGTCCGATTTGGTTTTATTTCCGAAACGATTAATAGAAAAATTTGGTATAGAAAACACTTTTGGAGATCCAAATAATGCCTTAACGGAAAAATTTATTCGAGCTCAAATTAACGAAATGTTCGATCAGTTTCCAGATTTAGATGGTTTGGTAGTGCGTATTGGCGAAACGTATTTGCATGATGCACCATATCATCAAGGTGCTATTGAAAATAAAAAAAGCCCTGAAAAGACTATTATTCCTTTAATGGAAATTCTTAGAGAAGAAATTTGTGTAAAACGAAACAAACAACTTGTTTTTCGAACATGGATTGCCTTCGATAAAAATATAAAAGACTATTTGGAAGTTAGTGATGCCATTGAGCCTCACGATAATTTGGTAATTAGTATAAAACATTGTGAGGGCGATTTTCATAGATCTAACGCATTTAGTAAGGTAATTGGTCAGGGACGTCATCGTCAAATTATAGAAGTTCAGTCAGCACGTGAATATGAGGGGAAAGGTGCTTACCCTAATTACATCGCAAACGGTGTTATTGAAGGTTTTGAGGAACATGCATGGATGCCTGAAGAACAAATTAATAGTATTAGTGAGTTTGTAGGTAAAAAGCCTGATTTGTATGCTGGTATTTGGACGTGGTCTCGTGGCGGTGGCTGGGAAGGTCCTTATATTAAAAGTGAAATGTGGTGCGATTTAAACGCATGGGTTATGGCACAATGGGGGCAAAATACTGATAAAAGTGAAGCCTTTATTTTTAATAGATATGCTATCGAGCGTTTAAAGTTGAAAGGTGAAGATGTTGCTAAATTTAGAGAACTGTGTTTGCTTTCTGCTGAAGCTGTAGTGCGAGGTAGAAATAGTACTTTTAGAGATATGAACCCTTGGTGGACAAGAGATCAGGGAATTGCTTGGCCGGGTGCTGTAAAAGGAGAAGTGGAGCGTAAGCGAAATTTAGAACAAAAAGATGAATCTGTTGCCAAATGGAAAACGATTGTTAAGCTGGCAAAATCTATTAAATGGGATAGTGAAGCGACTAAAAATCATGCTATAGGTTCTTCTGAATATGGATTAAGACTTTATAAAATATATCGAATTATTATTAACATGGCCGACGCTGAAAAACAAGGTGATACCAAGGCAGTTAAAAAATGGATTAAAGCTTATGATAAAGCTTGGGAGCATTACAATAAACTTCCGCAGCAATATCCATCGGTAGCGACACTTTATACTCAAAAATACGATCGCCACATTTCTAATAATGCGGACAAAAAAATTAACGAGTTGAGAACTAAATATTAATATTTGAAAGATAAATTATGCATAGTTTAAAACAAATTTCATTCATTGCTTTAGTGATGCTGTTGTCTTTAATGACGAATGGTCAATCAAAAATTAATAATGAAATTGATAAGGCTTCGGAAGCCAAACCTAAACCAAATATTATTTTTTTAATGACCGACGATCAACGTTGGGATAATATGGGAGTTTACGGGAAACCGGAGTTTAATACGCCTAATATAGATAAATTGGCAGCCGAAGGTGTGGTGTTCGATCAGGCGTTTTATGCTGTGGCTATTTGTATGCCGAGTCGAGTAACTATGTTAACGGGAAGGTATAATTCAAATCATAGAGTGAGTTTTGTAGCTCCAGACGATTATACGTTATCGCAAAATGATTTTAGTAAAAGTTACCCTGCATTACTTAAAAATGCGGGTTATAGAACGGGTTTTATAGGTAAGGTTGGGTTTACAGTAACAGATGAAGCTACACGACCAAGTATGCCAAAAGAGCAATTCTATAAAGAACATATGGGTGGAGTTTTTGATTTTTTTGCAGGAAGTGAAACCCGTGATAGAAAAGGGCATGTTACCTGGCCAGAAGAGGATGTAGAATTGAAAAATATCTATAAAGAAGGACGTCAAAATTCAGGGAGAACCTTAAGAACCGGAGAAGCTATGATGCGCTTTATAGATACACAACCCGAAGACCAACCGTTTTGTTTGTCAGTTAGCTTTTATGCAGTAAAGCACGATAACGATAAGGATGTATATATGCCACATTTTGAGCAATTTAAAGAAACAGAAATGAAAGCGCCAAATAATTGGGTGGAAGGCGATAATCCTGTTTTACCAACAGTGGTTATAGAAAATGCAAGAGGTGTGTATTTGCATAAAAAACGCTCATCTACACCCGAAATGTATCAAAGGCTTGTACGTCGTTTTGCAACACAGGGTTATACTGTAGATGAACAAGTTGGCTTTTTGGTTGAAAAACTAAAAGAGAAGAACATGTTAGAAAACACCGTTATTATCTATACCAGTGATAACGGTCGTTTTCAAGGTTCTCACGGGCTTTTTGATAAATGTCTTTTGTATGATGAATCTGTTAAGGCTCCTCTTATTATTTATGATGGACGTGTACCAGAATCGAAACGTAAACACAGAGAAAAGGCTTTAATTTCTTCAGTAGATATGGCGCCTACAATTGTTTCTATGGCAGGTTTAGAAGTGCCAAATAGTATGCAAGGTCGAGATATTAGTGATGTTTTGAGTCAAACTGAAGACATGTCGCAATGGCGAGATACGGTGTTTATGGAAGATTTGTTTTTGGCTGCTATGTTTCAAGAACGTTATAAAGATAATGTAGATGAATTAAATCAAAATTTAATAGAAAATAATAAATCTTATAGAAGTAGAGGCGTGCGTACAGAGCAATGGAAATATATTGTTTACTACGAACATACACCTAAAATTGAGGAACTTTATGATGTGATTAAGGATCCTTCTGAACAAAATAATTTGGTTCGTAATCTAGAGTATACTGCTGTTTTAGAAAAATTAAGAGCAAAAACAGAGGCGATGTATCAAGCAGCTATTCATAAAAACAACTAAAAACCATAAACTAAATCCCATGAAACACATTCTAAGTATTATTTTTTTATTCACTACAGTTTTAGGATTTGCTCAAAACAAGAATGAAGTGAGTATAGAATCTTTGTTAAAAGATATGGTGGATAGAGATGTTGTTGCTCGTTTTCCTTCAACTAATTTTAGATTAAAACAAGAAAGTAGTTATAATAGAGCTTCTACAACACCTCAAGATTCTGTTGGTTGGTTTAATAATCATGATTTCAACAGTAAAGATGACGATCATAATTTTATTAGAACAGAAGAAAAAAATGGTCAAAAAGAATGGGTGTTAATGGATCATGTAGGGCCTGGAGCTATTGTGCGTACTTGGATGCCTTTTTTGAGTGCAAATAAACCAGACACAGACATTGAAATCAAAATTTATTTAGATGGTAATGAAGAGCCTGCATTGCAAGGAAATATGTTAGGCTTGCTTGATGGAACTGGTTTGATTCCTTTTCCATTGGCACATCAGTCATTGCGTTCAGCAGTATCTTTTTTTCCTATTCCTTATGCTAAGAGTTGTAAAATTACAACAACACAGAGGCCTTTTTTCTATCAATTTACTTATAGAGAATATGATGATTACACACCTATAAAAACCTTTACTAAAGACGACTTTGATAAAACGTTGCCTTTAACTAAAGAAGTAGGAGAGTTATTGTTAGCTCCAAAAAATACAATGAAAGGTGAAGATGTTTCTTTTAGTGCAAAATTAAAATCTAAAAAAGAAAAATCTATAAAATTACCAGAAGGAAATGCAGCTGTTAGAGAGCTTAGTATAAAATTAGATAATTACAAAAATCCTGATGTAACTCGTACTGTAATTTTAAAAATTGAATTTGATGGTGAGCCAACTGTTTGGTGTCCATTAGGTGATTTCTTTGGAAACGGAATAGGCTTACATCCATTTCAAGGCTGGTATAGAACGGTTAGTGAAGATGGAACAATGATATGTAGATGGGTGATGCCATATCAAAAAACAGGAAAAATATCGATTGTTAATATAGGGGAAACTACAGTAAATGTAGACTTAAAAGCAACTGTTGGTCAATGGAATTGGGATAGCGAAAGCATGTATTTTAATGCAGCTTGGAAAGGGCAATATCCTGTAGCTACTAGACCTTTTTCTGATTGGAATTATATTACAATAAAAGGAAGAGGTGTATATGTGGGAGATGCTTTAACTGTTATGAATCCTGTTGAAAGATGGTGGGGAGAAGGCGATGAAAGAATTTATGTAGATGGTGAAGATTTTCCATCCATTTTTGGAACAGGAACCGAAGATTACTATGCCTATTCTTGGGGAGGAAAAAGTAACGAGTTTTATGAGCATCCTTTTCATGCACAACCAAGAAGTCATATATTCAATAAGTTAAATAAAAAACCTAAAGATTTTAAGGGGAAAAACACCTCTGGTTATAGCACAGAAACTAGAACTCGTGCCTTAGATGTTATGCCTTTTAGTAGTTCTCTGAAATTAGACATGGAAGTTTGGAGCTGGACAGACTGCGAAATGGGATATGGAGTAGGGATGTATTGGTATGGTGATAAACAAACCACATCTAATAGAGTACCAGATGAAAAAGAAGCATTAAACGTGCCTCCATTGCCAAAGAATTTTCCGAATGAATAATTTATCAGAAATGATACCATAAATTATTCATTAAAAAAGTACCAACTAAAAAACAA
The DNA here is from genome assembly GCF_009796825.1 of Algibacter sp. L3A6. Taxonomy (GTDB): domain Bacteria; phylum Bacteroidota; class Bacteroidia; order Flavobacteriales; family Flavobacteriaceae; genus Algibacter. The sequence continues at coordinate 169,471 of NZ_CP047030.1, read as the reverse complement.
AATTATAATGACAAAAAACATTTGCTTTCTAAGTATAACGCTTCTTTTTTTAGTAAGCTGTAACTCAAAATACAAATATAATTTTGAGAAATCGGAACATGGTCTCACCATCCATCAGGATAGTTTAAATATTAATGTTGAAATTATTGATGATGCCATTATTCATGTCAATAAAATACTGAATACAAGTACACCGTCAACAATTCCAGATTATGTTACAGTTTTAGAGCCTCAAAACGTAGATTGGGAGTTTAAAGAAACGTCAGACAGAATAACAATTAGTACCAAGTTGGTAAAAATATTTGTGGATAGTGATGGCACGATAACTTATGAAGCAAAGGATGGTAAAGATTTATTAGCCGAAACCAATCAGCATACTTTTATTAATTCTGAAGAAGAAGAAGGAAAGGAACACAACGTTTCGCAAGGGTTTCAAGCAGGAGATGAAGGTTTGTATGGTTTAGGGCAATATCAAAGTGGTATCATGAACTGGAAAAATGTACCAATTCGTTTACAGCAATACAATCAAGAAATAGCGATTCCGTTTTTAGTTTCAACTAAAGGTTATGGTATTTATTGGCATAATTATAGTCTTACCGATTTTAATAATCCTGAAAATGAGATCGTATTTGATTCTAAAGCCGAAGTTATTAATAATAGTGAAGATACAGTAGCGCCTGTTGATGGTGAAAAGGAAAATGTAGCTGCTTATGCCGCTAAAGAGGCTGCCGAAAAAAACATACGCGAAACTACGTTTACACCAACAAAAACTGGAGAATATACCTTTTTAGCTTTAAGTGATAACAACGGCCGTATGCGAGGGAATATTAATGTATCCATCGATGGCGACCCTGTTGTTAATTATTCAACAATATGGATGCCTAGACGATATTCTGGTAAAAAACATTTGGAAGCAGGCAAAACATATAGAGTAGTGTTCCAAAATACAGGAGCAAAAATACCTGGAAAATTATTTTATAATGAACCTGATTTCAACAAAACCGTTTTTAGTAGTACTAAAGGAAATGCCATCGATTATTACTTCGTTTATGGAGCTAACCCTGGAGAGGTTATATCAAACTATCAAGAGCTAACAGGCAAGGCGCCTATGTTTTCTAAAAAATCTTATGGTTTCTGGCAATGTAGAGAACGCTATCATAATCAAGAGGAATTGTTAGAAAATGCTCGCGAAATGAGAGATCGAAATATTCCTGTTGATAACATTGTTCAAGATTGGTTTTACTGGCCAAAAGGCACTAAAGGACCAGAGTGGGATAGAGCTAAATATCCAGATCCAGATGCTATGGTAGATGAGCTGACTAAGCTGAATTTAAATTTAATGGTTTCTGTTTGGCCAGAGGTTAAAAATAAACCTTTAGAGGAAAAGTATGGGCTTACTAAAATAGAAAGTAGTAATTATATCGATATTTATGATAAAAAAGTAAGTGAGCAATTTTATCGCGCCTTAAGTGATTCTATGTTTCATAAAGGTGTAAAATCTATTTGGTTAGATGGTACAGAACCAGAAGGAGTAAGAGATACAAAAGTAAGTACTGCCGTTGGACCTTATGAAGAAGTTCAAAATCCTTATTCTTTAGAAGTAACAAGAGCCATGTACGAAGGTCGAAGAGAAGAGTTTCCTAACGAGCGTGTTTTTAACTTAACAAGATCGGCTTATGCTGGACAACAACGTTACGGAGCAACATCCTGGTCTGGCGATGTCGCTGGAACTTGGGAGCAGTTTGCAGAACAAATTCCTGCAGGATTGAATTTTACAATGGCTGGCGTACCGTATTGGACACATGATATTGGTGGTTTCTTTAGAGATTCTAAGTCGTTAAATCCTATTTACGATAGTCAATACACTAATCCGGAATATATAGAACTGCTTACACGTTGGTTTCAATTTGGAGCGTTTAGTCCTATTTTTAGAATCCATGGTTATGTTTCAGAAACTGAAATTTGGAGATATAACAAAGATTTTGAAACTACAGCTCGCAAATTTATAGATACCAGATATAAATTGATGCCATATATTTATTCTGAAGCTTGGAAAGTAACAACTCAAGGTAAATTAATGATGTCGCCACTTGTGTATCATTACCCAAATGATAAAAATACTTGGGGTATTAAAGATCAATTCTTTTTTGGAGAATCGTTAATGATTTGCAATGTTACCGAATATCAACAACGTCAAAAAGAAATTTATTTGCCAGAAGGTATTTGGTATAATTTCTGGACAGGTGAAAAAGTAAAAGCTACCGGGAAAATTACTGTTGAAACGCCTTTAGATGAAACTCCAATTTATGTAAAAGCAGGAAGTATTTTACCAATAGGTCCAAAAGTTCAGTTTGCTACAGAATTAACAAAAGATCCAATTGAAATTGTAGTCTATCCTGGAGCTGATGGAGAATATGTAGTCTATTTTGACGATAACGAATCGTATAATTATGAGGATAAAACCTATTCTGAAGTGGTTTTTACTTATTCAGATACTGATAAAACACTAAAAGTAACTAAAGGCGTTGACAATTATGTTGTGTTTGAAGATTTACCAAAAGAGTTCCTAATACACACAGTAGATCAAGGCCGAGCAGAAAGAATTTATTTTCAAGGCGAAGAAACTACTATTCAGTTTTAGATTTTTATTTAAACAACATTAAAATGAATAATTTAAAACTTAACTTTTTAGTCTTAACAATATTGACAGGGATTAACTTATCCTTCAGTCAAATAAAATTAAAAGGTCTTGAAGATTTTCGAACCCCTCAAGGTGATTGGTTTGAAGTGAAATCGGTTGAGATGGATTTGGTTAACTACCAATTTTTACATTTTAAAAAAGGTGCAGGTGTTTTTGTAAATGGAGAAACAGGCAAAACGGAACATCTAGAAACTCATGAGTCTTATGGCGATGTAGAATTGCATATTGAATTTCTATTGCCAAAAGGTTCCAATTCAGGAGTTTATTTTCAGAGTAGATACGAAATCCAAATTTTTGATAGTTACGGAAAAGATGATATAGCGTATTCCGATTGTGGAGGAGTTTATCAGCGTTGGGATGAAAGTAAACCTAAAGAAGAAAAAGGTTACGAAGGTATCTCGCCAAGAGTTAATGCAACATTACCGTTAGGAGAATGGCAGACTTACGATATCATTTTTAGAGCGCCGAAGTTTGATGAAAATGGAAATAAAATAAAAAACGCCATGTTCGAAAAGGTAATTCTTAACGGACAAATTATTCATGAAAACAAAGAAGTAACTGGAGTTACTCGTGAAGGTTTAGATGCTGCTGAGGTTGCTTTTGCTCCATTAAGGTTACAGGGCGATCATGGAAGTGTTGCTTTCAGAAATATTCTCATTAGAAAATTAGATAATATAAGAGAGGCTAAGTTTGATACATGGGTAGACCTTTTTGAGAATTCAAAAGAAACAGGACCCAATTACGATTTTATTGTAAATGGTGACGCTACAGAACAAGAAGCGAATACCATGTTTGAGTATAATGGAAAGGAGCTTAAAGCCATGTATAAGTGGAAGAAAACCGCCGCACCTTACGGGGTTGCGATTACCAAAAAAGCTTACAGCTCTTATGATTTGAAGTTTGAGTTTAAATGGGGTGAACGTAAATTTGAACCACGACTCGATAAAATACGGGATGCCGGTTTATTATATCATTGTCCTGTGGGGAGTTATGCTTGGCCATCAAGCTTGGAATATCAAATTCAAGAAGGCGATTGTGGCGATCTATGGAATATTTTGGGAGCGCATTGTGATGTTTTAAAAGATGGAGAAATTCAGAAAATTCAGAAAAAAAGCTATAGTAGTTCAAAAAAATGGACTAATGAAGAAAAACCAGGCTGGAATCAAGTCTTGTTGCAAGTTAGAGGTGATAGCGCAAAATACTATTTAAATGGGGTGTTAATCAATGAAATCATCAATGCAACTTATGGAGGTTTATCGCTTAAATCTGGATTTATAGCTCTTCAGGCAGAGTATTCTGAATTGATTTATCGAAATATAAAAATTATGGAAACACCATAAAGCGGATATTACTTTCACAATTTTTTAAAACACTTCACTATTCTATTTCAATTCAAATAATGAAACTAAATAGGCGAAAAAAAAGATTTTCTGTTTAATAAAGTTATAATTTATAGACTTAGTATCATGCTTTATATGTCATAAAGTGAATGAGGTGTATGTTTGTAAATATTAAAAAAATAAACGATGACAAAAAGTAGCTCTCTTCTAAAAAAAGGTATTATCATTTTTTTAGTCTTATTTCTATATCAATCACATGCACAAATCACAGTAAACTCATTAGAAGAGTTAATTCCTTATCTCGAAAAAAATAACGTTGAGGTGAAAATGGCGCCTGGTGTTTACTCGATAACGGCTGCCGATGTAAAAAATGGTCTATATCCAAAATCATCCTTTGTAGGGAAGGAGTGTAAAGTGTTATTGCTTTTTGAAGGAAATAATAGCACCTACGATTTCTCAGGGGTTACCATTGAGGTGGATACAAAAGTGTTTCAATCTTATGGAAATATTAGAATTAACGAAATTCAAATTGTCGGTAATAATAATGTTCTTAAAAACCTAACATTAATAGATGATGGATCGGTTTATGATGGGCCAACAAAAGGCGCGTTAAATGTATGTATAGATGGAAAAGAGAATCTAGTTGAAGGCTTCTACGTAGCCGCTAAAGGATCGTTTCCTTATGGTTATGGCGATGCGTTTGGTAAAGGCGGAAAAAACGTAATTAGACACCAAAAACACAGTTCTTGTTTAATTCGTGGAGAATCTAATCACTTAAAAAACTCGACGTTTATTCATAGAAGTTACGGACATTGTTTGTTTATGCAAGCTGCAAGTAACCCAACAATAGAAGGTTGTTATGTAGAAGGCGAAATGCGTAGTACCGACGATATGCTATTGGAAAAAGGTACAGGCTCTCCTGCCGATAAAGTCGATTTTATGACGGTTTGGGGATACGAACTTCCAAAAGGCTACATGTTAAGTACAGGCGAAGCGGGTATTCGTGCTTATAACGCAGGTGAAACTATTATTGATGGTAAACTTATTAAGCGCGGCACATCGAACCCAACCATATTAAATTGTACCGTTAAAAATATGAGAACAGGTGTGACTTTAGCGCATGCAACTGGTAAAAAATATGTCGAAAATTGTACGGTTATTGGTAGTGAAAACGGATTCTCTTTAGGTTCTGGAGATGTGGTGAATTGTAGAGCTGATTGTAGTTATGGCCCGGTATATTCATCGACTTACGAAAATGATAAAAACTTTAATGCTGATATCACGATCATTCCTGCGAGTAATCCATACATGAATGGTTCTGGGAGTGTGGCTTATATAGGTGGTCGTGGTCATAATATCACTTTACGTGGAAGTAATGAAGGTGTCGAACACGGATTGCAAATTAAAGTTGGTGGTTTAAAAAATAACATTCGTTTATTAAATGGAAATTTCCCGCATCAAAACGACTTTAAAGGCTCTGAATTTGAAATTAATAACCTTACCGATTATCCATTATATCTTTCGAATAAAAGTTTAGGTGTTACAGGTAGAACGTCTGGGTCTATTGAAGATTTAGGTGCAAATAATACTATTCAATTAAAATAATAGATAAGATACCTTTTAAAATGAAACAACTCAAGTTTATAAATATTGCAGTAGTACTTATGTTAGTTTGTACACAGTTTAGTTGGGCTCAAAACACAGGTAAAGCCATTGAAAATAGACTTCAGTTAAATCAAATTAAAGTGTCTAGTTTATCCGAGTTGCGCTTAGCAGTTCAAGAAAGTAATCAACACATTATTCTTAAGCCAGGAAAATATATTATTACCGATTTACCCATAGAATCAAGAAGTTTCTCCTGTTCTGGTTCAAACAATATTATTGAACTGAGTGCCGTTTATATCAATTTCCCTGTCGGAACTTGTAAAGATGCGCATTTCGATATTACAGGATCGAATAATATTTTAAGAGGTGGTGATTTCGAAGATACTTACCAAAACGGTATGGAGAAAGTAACCGATTTTGGTAGCTACAATCAAAACCGAAAAACCTTAGCAAAAGGCTTAAAAGGTGGTGCAAATATTCGAGTTTCAGGAAATAATAATACTGTGGAAGGCATAAAGCTAACCGTAAGAGGTTCGTTTCCTTATGGCTATGGCAATATGTACGGTATAGGTAGAGGTAATGCTACTGGGTTAGACAAACGTTGTGCTTTATTAATTACAGGCGTGGGAAATACGGTTGATAATAGCGAATTTCAACATCGAGCATTTGGACATGTTATTTACATGCAGAAAAACGCCGATAAAACGCTTATAAAAAACACTTACATTGAAGGGGATGTACGCCCAAGTAACGACGCTTACACAGAAACCAATGATGGTGATTTACCAAAACGATTTAATTACAAAATGCCACTTGGCGAAATGCAAGGACTTCCTATTCCTCGTGATGTAATGTTTAATCTTACGGAAGATGGTATTCGCGCTTATAATATTCCAGGTTCTGTTACCGTCGAGAATTGTGTGGTTAAAAAATGCCGTGGTGGTATTAAATTGTACATGGCTAAAGGGAAAGTAACGGTTAAAAATAGCACGGTTTTAGATTGTGTTGTAGAGGGTTATTCTCTAAATAATGGAGGCGAAATGATTAATTGTAAAGGCAATGCCGCTTACGGACCGTTACTTTACATGCATTTCGATAAGGTATCAAACCAAAATATAGATTTAACTGTTTTACCAGCGCCTCATGCTGTCGGAAATCATGTGTTTGCTGCCATAAAAGGGCATGGACATAATATAAAATTAACGGCAGCTAATCCTTCAGAAACCATCGATAATATACTTAGGCCAATCGTGGTTGGTTATCCTGCTCGCTTTCAGTTTTTAACTACAGATTATCCAAATGTGCCTAAAGGTTACGAGGAAAATTTTAAGAAGCATTTTGGAAATAAAATGTATAGTGCGACAAATATTTCAATAAAAAACGGCACTAATTATCCGGTTGTTTTAGGTCATTTATCTGAAGAAAATCAAGTAAAAAGTAGTGGTAAAGTAACCGATTATGGAACAGCTAATCTTGTGAAAATCGATCCTGTTTCCGAAGAAAAAAAGTAGTTAATCCCTCTAAACATCGAAGTTTTTTCAATATAAGCCTATAATTTATAGTATTTGAATGATAGTTTATATCCATATCTCTACGGAAGTGATATTTTTATGCTCTTAAATGTCCGTTTTCTAATGCGCGGATATTTTAATTGAAACATTCAACATCTATTCAGATAAATTAATTCTTATGAAAAAAAGTAGAGGTCTTATTGCTGTAATTTTATGCGCCTTATTTATGGTGTCATGTAAATCGGAAGAAAAAAAGACTGAAGTAAAGAAAGAAAAACCAAACGTAATTTTACTTGTTGTAGATGATCAGGGTTATGGTGATATTGGACGCCTTGGTAACAAGGAAATTAAAACTCCAAACATTGATAATCTTTACGATGTAAGTGCGCGTTTTACACAATATCACGTGTCTCCAACTTGTGCGCCAACAAGAGCTGCTTTAATGACAGGGCATCACTCTAACAGAGCTGGTGTTTGGCATACTGTAAACGGGCGTTCGTTAATTTTAGATAGAGAGACAACCATTGCTCAGGTTTTTAAAGATAATGGTTATGCAACCGGAATTTTTGGAAAATGGCATTTAGGTGATAATTATCCATTTCGTCCAGAAGATAAAGGCTTCGAAGAAGTTTTAGTACACAGTGGTGGCGGTATTGAGCAAGCCTTGGATTATTGGGATAATGATTATTTTAATGATACCTACAAGCACAATGGTGAGTTAAAGAAGTTTGAAGGATTTTGTACTGATATTTGGTTCGATAACGCTAAAAAATATATGGCAGAAAATCAAAAGAATAATAAACCCTTCTTCTGTTATTTATCTACCAACGCAGCGCACACGCCATATTTTGTTGATAAGAAATATTCCGATCCTTATGAAAATAATGAAAACATACCAAATGCAGCCTTTTATGGTTTAATTTCTAATGTTGATGAAAATATAGGGAAACTAGTAGCGTATTTAAAAGAAATCGATTTAATGGATAACACCATTTTGATTTTCTCTACGGATAATGGAACTTCAGCAGGTGCCAAAATTGAAAAAGGAGGCGATCGTTTAGATGGTTTTACTGATAAAGGATTCAACGCTGGCATGCGTGGTATTAAAGCGAGTATGTATGAGGGTGGACACCGCGTACCATTATTCATTCACTGGAAAGATGGAGGAATTACTACCGGAAAAGATATTAACGAACTTACGGCACATTACGATATTGCACCAACTTTGGTCGATTTATGTGGTTTAGAAGTTAAAGAAGATTTAAAATTCGACGGAAAAAGTTTAAAACCATTAATCGATGGTCATAATGAAGCATTTGTAGATCGTGTAGTGATTACTAATTCGCAACGTACTGAAGTACCAGAACCTTGGAGAAGAACGGCTTTTATGAAAGGCGATTGGAGACTTGTTAATGGTGCCGAACTTTACGATTTAAGTAAAGATCCTGAGCAACGCATTAATGTTGCCGATCAGTTTCCAGAAAAAATGGATGCTTTTAAAGCAGAATATGATGCTTGGTGGAAAGAAATCTCTCCTAGTTATAGCGATCAACCTTATATTATAGTAGGTACTCCAAATGAAAACCCAACAACGTTACACGGTCATGATTGGCACACTACAGCCGCAGCAAGTCCATGGCACCAACGCCATATTAGACAAGGTTATATCGATAATGGTTATTGGTTAGTAAAGGTTGCTGAAAGTGGAACTTACAACTTAAAATTACGTCGTTGGCCAATAGAAACAGGTTTACCTTTAAATGGCGTGGCTCCGGTGCGTCCAACTTTAGAAGGCACAACGGTTAGAGAAAGTGTAAAAAGCAAAGCGTTCACTATCAAAAATGCTAGAATTAAAATTCAAGATGAAGAGCAGTCTGTTGTTGTAGATCCTAATGCGGAATTTGTAGAATTCACTGTAGATCTTAAAGCAGGAGAAACACAGCTTCAAACTTGGTTTACTTTAGATTCAGGTGAAGAATTAGGCGCATATTACACGCTCGTCGAAAAAATGTAAGTTGGACTTTATAAATTTTTACTTTTAGGAATTAATAACCTAACTTTTACCATAATGAGAAAGAGGATTTCATTACTATTTTTAGTCTTAATTGCAATATTTTCCAGTTTTGATAGGCTTTCGGCACAATCGAAACAAAAACCAAATGTCATTATTGTAATTACCGACGATCAAGGAAAAGGCGATTTAGCTTGCGAAGGGAATAAGTTTGTTAAAACACCAAATATCGATAAGTTTTATTCCGATGCGGTTCGTTTTACAAATTACCATGTGTCTACAACATGTGCGCCAACGCGTGGAGCAATCATGACGGGACGCCATAGTAATCGTGTTAATGTGTTTCATACTATAAATGGACGCTCTATTCTTTTTGAAGATGAAGTGACTTTACCTCAGATTTTTGCTCAAAACGGATATACTAATGCGATGTTCGGAAAATGGCATTTAGGTGATAATTATCCTTTTCGTCCTGAAGATAGAGGCTTTCATGAAGTTATTCGTCATGGTGGCGGAGGTGCAGGTCAAGGTCCAGATTACTGGGGTAACGATTATTTCGATGATACCTACTGGCACAATAGTAAAATGGAAAAGTACGATGGGTATTGCTCAGATGTGTTTTTCAATGGTGCTTTAGATTTTATTGAAACCAATAAAGACAAACCTTTTTTCTGCTATATTTCTACCAATGCACCGCATTCACCGTACAATCTTCCAAAAAATTATTTCGATTTATATCAAGGTAAAAAGTATAAAGACATCAATGAGAGAACCTTGCGTTTTTATGGAATGATTACCAATATTGACGACAATTTTAAAAAGTTAGAAGATAAATTAGACGATTTAGGTATCGCCGATAATACCATTGTAATTTTTACAACAGATAACGGTACAGCAGCAGGTAGAAGTGTTTACAATGCAGGCTTAAAAGGCGGTAAAGGTAGCCAATATGAAGGTGGACACCGTGTGCCACTATATATTAGATGGCCAGATGGAAAATTGACAGGCGGTAAAGATATTGATGAGTTAGTAGCGCATTACGATTTATTACCAACGTTTGTAGATTTATTAGGTTTAGATTTTAATCCGGTTAAAAAACTCGATGGTAAAAGTTTAACGCCTTTATTAGAAGCTAAGAATGATACTTGGGAAAACCGAATTTTATACATGGATACCCAAAGAGAACAAAACCTAATCAAGTATAGAAAATATACGGTTATGGACAAAGATTGGCGTTTAGTTGACGGTAAAGAGCTGTACAATATAAACACCGATTTAGGTCAAGAAAATAACATCATTTCTGCACACCCAGAAGTGGCAGAACGTTTAGGCGTAGGTTACGAAAGCTGGTGGCAATCTTTTGTAGACGAAAAAGTAAACGAACGTTATGCTTACATAAAAGTTGGTTCTCCAAAAGAAAACCCGAGTAGAATTTCAGCCCACGATATGATTGTTGGGAAATACAGTGGTTCATGGCATCAAAATGGTGCTATTACAGGAACGCGTGCTGGTGGTAAATGGAAAATAGAATTTGTTGAAGATGGCGATTATAAAATCAGTTTACGCAGATTTCCAAGAGAAAGCAACTTAGCTATCAATGCTACGTTTCCTGCTCAAGAAAAGGCTATTGAATATGATAAAACATCGCCAGCGGGTGTAAAATCAGATTTTAAAGAAGCTTTCTTATATGTAGCTAATATTTCTAAAACTTTAGAAATTAAAGCAGATCAAGATGAAGTAACTTTTACAGGGAAAATTCCAGCAGGAAAATACGATATGGAAGCACAACTTATAGATGAGTTAGGTCGTGTACATCCTGCATATTATGTATATGTTGAAAAAATAAATTAAAAACGCTGTTTAGCGGAATTTAAAATATCAAAATGAAATTAGTATTAAAAGTTGTCACTTGTTTGAACTTCGCTTTGTTAGTCTCTTGTGGCCAACAAAATAAAGCACAGGCAGTAAAAGCATCCGAAGAAACAAAACCCAATATTGTTATTATTTATACCGACGATCAAGGTTATGGGGATGTTGGTGCACTTAACCCTGAGGCGAAATTTAGAACGCCAAATATGGATAAGTTAGCTAACGAAGGTGTTACTTTTACCGATGGACACAGTAGTGATGCGGTTTGTACACCTTCTAGATACAGCTTGTTAACAGGACGTTACAGTTGGAGAACAAGTTTAAAGAAAAACGTTTTACGTGCAGATGGTCCGTGTTTAATTGAAAAAGATAGAATGACGATTGCTTCGCTACTTCGTGAGCAAGGTTATAGCACAGCCATGATTGGTAAATGGCACCTTCAAATGGAGTTTGAAGGTGATGTAAAAAAAGGTGGTCGCGATTGGTCTAAACCTTTCACAGATGGTCCCATTGAAAAAGGTTTCGATTATTTCTTCGGAATCCCTGCTTCTATGAATTATGGCATATTAACATATTTAGAAAACGATCGAGTGCTTGATCCTCCAACGCTTTACACAAAAAAGAAATTGGATGTTACGCCGCGTACTTATAGAATGACGCCGCCATATCAAGAAGAACAAGCTAAGGGCTATGTTGAGGTAGCGCCTTCATTTAATGACGAATTGGTTCTTAAAACTTTTGCAGATAAAGCCGTTGAATATATCGGTAATGCTGCAGATGAATCTAAATCTGGAAAACCTTTCTTTTTATACTTACCACTTACAAGTCCCCATTTACCACATTGTACACATCCTGATTTTCAAGGGAAAAGTAATTGCGGAAATTATGGCGATTTTATGGAAGAAACAGATTATCGTATCGGGCAAGTGCTTGATGCTTTAAAAGCAAATGGTTTAGATGAAAATACTTTGGTTATTTTTTCATCGGATAATGGTGCCGAGTCTAATTACGAATATCAGAGAGACACCTACGAACATTACAGTTGTATGAATTTTAAAGGGGGAAAACGTGATATTTATGAAGGCGGACACCGAGTACCGTTTTTAATGCGTTGGCCAAAAGCGATTAAAGCAGGAACACAAGTAAACGATCCGGTTTGTCAAACCGATTATTTAGCTACTATTGCCGATATTGTTGGGGCTAATATACCTGATAATGCAGGAGAAGACAGTTATAGTTTATGGCCAATGATTAAGGATGACGCTGTTAAACAAAAAGCAGATAGACCAGTGATTCACCATTCATTTACAGGACATTTCGCTATTCGCGAAGGGAAATGGAAGTTAAACATGCTGAGAGGTTCTGGTGGTTCTTTAAAACCTGTAATTATAGAACCAAAAGAAGGCGAAGCACCGTTTGAACTATATGATATAGAAAACGATCCTGGGGAAACTACAAATCTTTATTTTGAAGAACCAGAAGTGGTTAGTAGGCTAACAGCTAAAATCACCGATATTATAAAAACAGGTCGATCGACAGAAGGGGCACCTCAACCTTATGTTACAGAAAATTGGGAGCAATTAACATGGATGAGCTTAAATTAAGTAAGCTTATATTGAAATTTTTAAATTGAAGTTAGTGATGTTGGCGAATAAAATTATTTCTAAAATAATAATAGAATTTGATTCTAATAGATAAATAGAATGAGAGCAAAAGTCAGCATTTTCAGAGTCTTATTTTTTGTTTGTTCTTTTATGGTTCAAGCAAAAGATTTTCATGTATCAAAAAAAGGAAATGATTTTAATGAAGGAAGCCAGAGCGCTCCGTTTAAAACTATTTCTAAAGCAGCCAAATTAGCACAGCCAGGCGATGTTATTATCGTTCACAAAGGTGTTTATCGAGAACGCATAGATCCTTTTTATGGAGGAAGAAATGATAGAAGCCGAATTGTTTATAAGGCAGCCGAGAACGAAGAGGTTTGGATTAAAGGTTCCGAAGTTATCAGCACTTGGAAAAAGCATAAAGGCTCTGTTTGGAAAGTCGTGATTAATAATAGTTTCTTCGGAGATTTTAATCCGTATCAAGAAATTCTTTATGGCGACTGGTTAACAAAAACTTACGGCAGAGATCATCATTTAGGCGAGGTTTATGTAAATGGAAAGGCTTTGTATGAAATTGATAGTCTATCTAAAGTAGCGTCTTTAAATCCTTTAAAAAGAGCAACGGATGTTGAAGGTTCGAAATACAAATGGTATTGTGAAACAAACAATGAAACGACAACGATATACGCCAATTTTCAAGATAAAAACCCTAATAAAGAGTTAGTAGAAATCAATGTGAGGCCTACTGTCTTTTTTCCGAAGAAAACAGGAATTAACTATATCACCGTTCGTGGATTTAAAATGGCACATGCAGCAACGCAATGGGCTCCACCAACAGCAGAACAACAAGGTTTAATAGGTCCAAACTGGAGCAAGGGATGGATTATCGAAAACAACCTCATCACAGACTCTAAATGCGCAGGAGTAGTAATAGGAAAAGAACGAGGTTCTGGTCAAAATGCTTGGCGTCGCGATAAAAAGAAACATGGTACACAACGCGAGCGTGAAGTTGTTTTTAAAGCTTTACAAATGGGATGGTCTAAGGAAACAATTGGTTCTCATGTTATTAGAAACAATACCATAAAAGATTGTGAACAAGGCGGAATTATCGGTCATCTTGGTTGCATTTTTAGTGAAATATCTAACAATCATATTTATAATATAAATGTAAAAAAACAGTTTGATGGTTGGGAAATTGCAGGAATTAAACTGCACGCAGCTATAGATGTTCTTATAAAAAATAATTTTATACACGATAACCACAGAGGTATTTGGTTAGATTGGCAAGCACAAGGTGCTCGGGTATCGGGTAATCTTTTATTTAATAATGAAGATCAAGATTTATTTGTTGAGGTAAATCACGGACCTATGGTAATTGATAACAATATTATACTTTCAGAAAGAGGGATTCTTAATGCGTCTCAAGGTACAGCGTTTGTCAATAATTTAGTTGCAGGAAATATACACATGAGAACGGCAACAAATAGGTTTACACATTATCATTTCCCACATTCTACGGAAGTTTTGGGGATGATGACGGTTATACTTGGTGACGATCGTTTTTACAATAACATTTTTGCTGCCAATAACGAGTCGTTAGAGAAGAGTCAATATTATGGTTTGGATGCTTATAACGATTTTCCTTCGGCTTCATACCAATGGAAATCACCTGGTAGTTTAAATAACTATAATGCACAGAAGTTCCCCGTTTTTATAGATGCTAATTTGTATTTAAATAGAGCTAAACCATCCAATATAGAAACAAATCTTGTTGAAAATAAAACCTTAAATCCGGCTATTCGTTTAACTAAATCGGACGATGGTTATTACTTAAGTATTACTGCAGACGCGAGTTTTAGGCAAGTTAAAACACAGTTTGTAAATACCACTATTTTAGGTGCTGCTTTTCAATCGGAAACACCTTATGAAAATCCTGATGGCTCTGCACTCACCATTAATGAAGATTATTTTGGAAACGAAAGAACCACGGAACAACCATTGGTTGGCCCATTTCAGAATTTAAAAATAGGAGAGAATAGAATTAAAGTTTGGAGAAATTAAGTTTGAAACATTAAAAATATGCAACGTAAAAAGTTTATAAAAATTTTAGGTTTTGGTACTTTAGGTATTGGTTTAGCTCCAATGGCCTTTGCTAAAAGTACTTATAAAAAAACAAACGAAGCCATTTGTAAACTCACTTGGGATGCCTTGTGTGGCAAAATCGGGAAGTCTTATAAAACGGATGCCTTTGTTTATGTGCATCCAAAAAAAGAGAATGCCTAATGTGTTTATTTATGGCGATTCTATTTCAATAGCTTATTCTTCAAAAGTGATGAAACTTTTAAGGGGAAAAGCTAATGTTTATCGCTTGTTTAAAAATGGAGGTTCTAGCGATCAGTTTATTGCGAATATGGATAAATTGGAGCAAAGTATGTTTCAACCCGGTTTAGAGCAAGGCTGGAAATTTGATTGGGATGTTATTCATTTCAATGTGGGTTTGCATGATTTAAAGTACCTAAAAGGAAAAAATCTAAACAAGAAAGATGGTAAGCAAGTGTCGTCTATTGAAACATATAAAGAAAATTTAGAAGGTATTTGTCAATATCTAAAAACGAAATTTCCGAAGGCAAAATTAATTTTTGCAACCACAACACCGGTTCCTGAAAATGCAAAAGGGCGCTTTAAAGGCGATAGTATTAAATACAATAGAGCAGCTTTAGAAGTTTTAGTAAATCATCCGGATATTATAATTAACGATTTGTACACTTTTACCAAACCACATCGCGAAGCTTGGGAGCAAGCACCCGGAAATGTGCATTATAAAGCTTTAGGTTTTAATAAGCAAGGAGAAGAGGTGGCGCGAATTATTGATGAGGTTTTATAATAAATACTTACATTAATAACTGAATTAATTACGTTTTCGTTAAGTTGAAAACCAAGAAAAGATATCTGAACAATCATTTAAATAGAAACATTAAAACCAAACAATAATCAATATGCATAAATTTTTTAAACACACTCTTTTAGCCGGAATTTTAGTGCTAGCGTTTACAAGTTGTAAAGACAAAGCAGAAACCAAAGCGGAAGTTGCAGAAGCTCCAAAACGACCAAATTTTCTATTTGTACTGGTGGATGATCAATCGCCGTTTGATTTGCAAACCTACGATCCAAATTCAATTTTAGAAACGCCAACCATTAGTAAGTTAGCTAGCCAAGGTGTTGTTGTAGAGCAAGCGCGCCACATGGGGTCTATGAATGGAGCTGTTTGTACGCCATCGCGCCATATGATTATGTCTGGAAGAACGTTATGGCATTTACCACCAAGTGCAGAATTTCAAAAGCAAACCGATCCAAACGAGATAGACGACCAAACTATTGGTGCTGTTTTTAATCGTGCGGGTTATAAAACCATGAGAACTTGTAAAAAAGGAAACTCTTATCCAGGAGCAAATAAGCAATTTACTGTGGTTCACGATGCAACAAAGCGTGGCGGCACAGAAGAAACAGGAAGTGCTTGGCATGCAAAGCAAGTGCTAGAATATTTAGGAGATAGAGAAGTTGCGAAAGAAGAAGATCCGTTTTTTATCTATTTCGGGTTTTCTCATCCACATGATACTCGAAATGGTACGCCGGAATTGTTAGAAAAGTATGGAGCAACTAATCATAAAGATCCAAATTCATTGCCTGCTGCAAATGATAAGCAACCAGAACTTCAGGATAATTATTTAGCGGCACACCCATTTTTTCATGGACATCCGCAACTTAGAGATGAGGAACGTGTAAGTGGTGTTTGGAAAAATAGAGATGAAAGAACGATAAGAAATGAATTAGGTAGAGAATACGCGTGTTCAGAGAATGTAGATAATCAATTAGAGAAAGTTTTAGCTAAGCTTGAAGCTATGGGTGAACTAGATAATACTTATATTGTTTATACTTCAGATCACGGAATGGCTATTGGTCGTCATGGTTTACAAGGAAAACAAAACTTATACGAGCATACTTCGAGAGTGCCATTTATAGTTAAAGGACCTGGGATTCCTTCAGGGAAACGTGTAACAGGGAATATGTATCTTTTAGATGTATTACCAACGTTATGCGATTTAGCAGGAATTGATGCTCCAGAAACTGTAGAAGGTAAAAGTATGGTACCCGTTTTTAGAGGAGAAAAAGAAACCGTTCGCGACGTGATGTATGGCGTATACGCTGGAGGAACAAAGCCAGGAATGCGTAGTGTGAAAATGGGCGATTGGAAATTAATCAAGTATGATGTAATGGACGGTAAAGTGAGAGAAACTCAACTTTTTAATTTAGCTGAAAATCCAAACGAATATCTGCCTGAGCATAATAAAGCAGGTGAAATGGAAACTGATTTAGCCGAAAACCCAAAATATGCTGAGAAATTAGCCGAAATGGAAGCTTTATTACTAGAGCAAATGGTTGCTCATGATGATCCTTACCGTCTTTGGAATCAAAAATCATAATATTTACAAAAGTCTCAACATAAATTAAGTTGAGACTTTTTTACTTTAATTCAAGTGATATGAAATCAATAAAAATATCTATTCTGCTTACTTTTTTTCTTTCAAGTATATCTGTGCTTCATGCTCAGGTACCGGCCGATTTCGGTTTTGTAGAAGGAGAGAACTATAAAAAAGATGTGGTTTATAAAACAGTCGATGGAAAACCGGTAATTATGGATATTTTTTATCCAAATGCCGATGTGCTTCAAGAAGAAAACCCATGGGTTGTTTTTGTACATGGCGGTGGTTGGGCTGGTGGTGTAAAAGAGAATATTTTTAGAGATTCTTTTTTAGGAACATTAAAAACACTTATAGCAAGCGGTGTAGTGTGTGCAACTATAGATTATCGATTAGCAAGAAAACCTATAACATCTTACGAGTCTGTGGTAGATTGTAAGGATGCTGCTCGATTTCTTTTAAAAAATTCGACTGAATTTAAATTAGATAAAGAGCAATATGGTATTTGGGGTGGTTCTGCCGGAGGGCACCTGAGTTTGGTTACAGCTTTAGCTCCAGACGCACCTTTTCCTGGTGATCCAAGTTTAGCTGATATTCATCCGGAGTATAAATTTGTAACTTCTTTTTTCCCGTTTACATCATGCTTAAATCCTGATATTAGACCAAATTCTATTTTTGAAGATGGTAAACTTTTCAATCGTCTTTTAGGAGGAAGTGTTGAAGAAAAACAAGAACTAGCACGATTGATGAGTCCTACTGAGTTTTTAGATGAAAACAGTTTGCCTATTCTATTAGTACATGGCGAAAAAGACACGACGCTTCCTATTATTAATTCACTTTATATGATGGAAGTTGCCAAAGAAAAAAATGCCGATGTACAATTGCTAGCTGTTAAAAATGCTGGGCATAGTATGTCTGGTAAAAATATCTCTCCGTCTTTTGAAGGGATAGCCGAACGTTGTAGTAGTTTTATGCTTTCTCATTTAGGAGAGACTAACTAAGCAATATATAATTCAGAATAAAAGAAATATTTAAAAGGATAAAAATTAAACGAGGTATTTTAAAATGAAAGGTCTTCATATTCTTTTTGCTATATTATTCGGTGCTTTCCACGGGAATAGTCAGGATATAAAATACCCAGAAGTTGAAATTAGCAACGGGATTATTAAAGCCAATGTATATTTACCAGATGCTGAAAATGGTTATTACAAAGGCACTCGGTTTGATTGGTCTGGTGTTATTTCTAACTTAGAATTTAATGAGCATACTTATTTTGGTCAATGGTTCGATGCTGATAATCCGCCAGCATTCGCCACCATTATGGGGCCTGTCGAGGCTTATGCGCCTTTAAATTATAATGATGTTGTAATTGGAGAAAGTTTTGTGAAAATTGGAGTTGGTGCGCTTAAAAAAACTTCAAATGAAAATTATAGTGATTTTAAAAATTACGAGATTGTAAATCCGGGAAAACGCAGCATAAAAGTAAAGGGTAACGCAGTTGAATTTATTCATATTCTAAACACCGACAAGGTTTCATATCAATATACCAAAATTATTAAGCTTATAGAACATGAACAAAAAATGGTGATTTCTCATGTTTTAAAAAACACAGGGAAACATCAGATTAAAACTTTCGGCTTCAATCATAATTTTTTGGTGATCGATAATCAAACAATTGGTAAAGATTTCGAAATGATTTTTCCTGTTGAAGTTTCAGGGATTGGCCGTGGTTTAGGTGATATTTTTGAAATTGAAGACAAACGTTTAGTTTTTAAAAGAGATATTATTGGCGATGAATCTATTGCTATTAAACACTTGAATGGTTTGAGTAACAATGTCGATAATTTTGATGTTAGTATACATAATTCTAAAACAGGAGCAGGCGTTAAAATTACTGGAGATCAACCACTTTCTAGATTCCGACTTTGGGGGACTTCAAAAACAATATGTCCAGAAACCTATATTGATATTAAAGTAGCACCGGGTGAGACGTTTAGTTGGAGTTACTTTTATGAATTTTATGACTCAAAAACAAAGAGGAATTAAAGTATATTGTAATTCAGAACCACGTTTTTCATAAACAGATTGCCTTTCAAAATTAAAATTCTCGAAAAATAAAATGTTAAAGCCTGCTTTTATATAAGTAGGCTTTTTTTTGTTAATACCTGTTATTGTGCGAATTAATCTTCAAAAAAGAACTTTAGTTTATAGGCAAAGAACTATAATTTATAAGAGTTCTGCTTTCAAAATAATATCATTACATAACCATTTTAAGTACGCTACCTAGGTGGCATATTTATTCTTAACACCCCAAATGTTACTAGAGTAAAGCCTTCTTTCTAAACTAATTAAAGAATGAAGAACTATTATTTTTTTAAACAATCGATATGTTTCGTTTGTTTCTTTTTTTTATCACTATCTATTTGGGCAACCGATGAAACGGTATCTCCAGGAGGCGATATTCAAACCGCAATCGATAATGTCGCCGCAAGTGGAGGTGGTGTTGTAACGCTCGCTGCGGGAACACATAATATTACTGTACCTGTTAGAATGAAAAGTAATGTCACTTTACAAGGTGAAGGCCAGTGGGCTAGTTTACTTAAAACTACGGTAAACATGAAAATGATTATTGCAGATTCAGAAAACTTAGTAAACCTCATTATTCAAAATTTAGCTATAGAAGGTACCAATGCCGCAAATGGTGGAGGAATAGAAATTACCGCTAACGATGATGTGGAACATGACAATGTCCAGATTTTAAATGTGCATTGCACAAAAACGGGTTGGGGCGTTCATATTAAAGGAACAAAAAACTTGTTAGTAAAAGATTGTTTGTTTGATGAAAACGGAACGGCAGGACAAGAAGGTTTTGCACATAACATGTACTTACGTCGTGTATATGGTGCGGAAGTTAGAGATAGTCAGTTTTTAAATTCTACCTCAGCAAATGGTATTAATATTTCTTATAGTGAAGATATTAAAATTTACAACTGCGAGATGTCGGGCAACTATTTTAGAGGTGTTCGTGCGGCTAATACCGTTGGTTACTTAGTACACGATTGTATTGTGCAAAATAATGGTAATGTGGGTATTTTAGCTAATTCCGAAGGTGTGCCAACAACAAATATTGATATTAGAAGAAACTGTGTTTCAAATAATACATTAGAAGGTATAAGTGGTGTTAACGGTGTTACCGGAATTGTAACTGATAATAATGCCTACGGAAATGATACGGATGATGATAATGCAGATTATAGCTTGCCAGGTGGTGTAAACGAATCTGGTAATATTTCTGATGCAAGTGTTAACTGCGTTTATCAAACCAATCAAACTCGTATTTTACTTGGTGCTACATCGGGTATTAATACTGTGGAATTAAATTGGACTTTAGATAATGTAACAACCGTTAGACAAGATGTTTTTAGAGATACAGATGCTGATGCTAGCGGACGTACTTTAATTGCGAGTAATGTGTCTGGAACAACCTATACCGATAATTCGGTTGTTGGAGGTACAGATTACTGGTACTGGATTAAAGCGAGCGATATTTCAGAAAACACTTTAAATTCTAATGCGGCGAGTGCTAATCCATCATCAGGAGAACCAAGTGTTGAACTTTCTGCAACATCAGGAGATGGTTTTGTAACTTTAGATTGGGATATTGAAAATATAGATATTCAAAATGTAGGTGTTTTTAGAGATACTGATGATAATGCTAGTGGACGCCAATTGATTAAAAATGGCGTTACAGGCACGAGTTATACAGATACTTCAGTAGAAAACGGAACACAATATTGGTACTGGTTAAAAGTAACCGATGTCGATTCTAAAAACTTCCAAAACGAACCAGCAACTTATGCGTTACCAACGGTGCCTAATGTGGCTCGTGCCCAATTTATTCATCCAGGAATTTCGCATAAAAAATCAGACTTAGACCGTATGAAATATATGGTTGAAGCAGAAGTTGATCCTTGGTACGGCTCGTATCAAGATATGGTTTTAGATTCTAAATCTAGCTATGATTATGTAGTACAAGGTGATGAAACTTTTACAGAATTAGGTCGAGATTCTGGTGTAAACTATGGCGCTTGGAATAGTGATATTCGAGCGGCTTATTACAATGCCATTCGTTGGTATATTACAGGAGACACAAGACATGCCGATAAAGCTGTAGAAATTTTTAAAGCCTGGTCTAATTTAACATCAGTAACTAGTGGAGGAACTGAGGCTTTAAGTGGAGGAGTGGCATACATTATGGTAGAAGCGGCGGAAATTATTAAAAGTACTTACCCAGGTTGGGAAGCTGCAGATGTACAAGCTTTTAAAGATATGTTGGTGTACCCAGGATATTCTACTACTACAGAGCCAGCGGATATTAGAAATAATGCAACCTTTTACTGGAAATCTTATTTAGGTGACCCTGTTAGACATGGAAATCAAGGATTATCAGGCTGGCGTACCGTAATGGCTATGGGAATCTTTTTAGATAACGAAACTATGTACAATCGTGCATACCACTATATTAAAGGTACTTTAGATGAGCATACAGGAGATTTAGCATATCCTGCCGGACCAAATACAAGTAGTGAAGTGCCTACCGCAGTTGGAGAACACTCAGATACTTACGATATTGATCGTGGTTATACCGAAGCGAATTATGGATATAACGAGGTGATGACTAATTATATTTATGAAAATGGACAATGTCAAGAATCTTCTAGAGATCAAGCCCACGTTATGTTTGGTTTAGGTTTATTAGGTTCTATGGCAGAAATGGCGTGGAATCAAGGTGATGATTTATATAGTCATGAGGATGATAGGTTTTTAAAAGGTCTAGAATTTTCATTGAAATATAATGTATCGGCTTTAGCGTCTTACCCAGATCAAACCACTGCTTGGGAACCTGATAACTTTATAACAGGATTTGATAGAACAGGCAGATGGTATTCTAAATCTATGAGTCCTGATGGTATTGGTGGTTTTACATCCATTCGTCCAAATTGGGAAATGTCTACTGCCCATTACATTGGTAGAGGTTTTAAAACTGAAGAAGAAGCTAAATGGACCCAACGTGCAAGAGATAAATCGATTGAATTAGGAGGTTACGAAAAAGCAGGATGGAGTAACGATGCCATTGGTTGGGGGGCACTTACGTTTCGCAGACCTGTGGAATGTTTTGGCGATCCAATAATAGGTTTTGATGTTAATGGTTTGCCCGATTATGCAGTACATACTATTACTGAAGTTATTGAAGCGGAAAACTTTGATTACGATCCCTTAAAAAATGGTGAAGGTCGAATTTATAACGATTTAAGCGTAGGGAATTCAGGTGGTGCATATCGAATGATGGACAACGTAGATGTTGAAACCATAGCAACTGGAGGATATAATTTAACAGACATAGAAGCTGGAGAATGGTTAACCTATACGGTTTCGGTGCCAGAGACAGCTATTTACAGCATTAGTATTAAATATGCTGCTTCTCAAGCAGGAGGTGCTGTTAAATTTAGTTTTGCAGGTGAAGAAAAAACAGGAGAAGAAGCGGTGCCGTTTGGTGCGCCTTATTCTGAAGGAGATTCCGATTGGAAAGATTATGTTATTGCAGAAGATATTCAATTAGAAAAAGGTGTTCAAAGTTTAAAAATTTCTTTTTCAGGAGTTTCTAATGCTTTCAAATTAGATAATTTCACTTTAGCTGAAACAGGAATTGTAAAAGAAGATCAATCCATTCAGTTTTTCACCATGTCTAATAAATTATTAGGTGGAGACGATTTTGATCCAGAAGCTAAAGCAACATCAGGTTTAGATGTGAGCTATTCAAGCTCAAACACGTCAGTTGCAACAATTGTAGATGGTATGGTTCATATTGTTGGATTGGGAGAAACCACTATAACAGCAACGCAAGATGGCGATTCCGCTTTTAATGAAGCGCCTAGCGTTTCACAAGAACTAACTGTTGTTCCTATGGTTGCTGGTACTTTGAGTTTAGGTGCAGATGCCGATACGTATGTGCATGAAGGAAAAGCGAATGATAATTTTGGAGAAGCGACATCGATGGTTACAAAAGTAGATGCGCGTTATGCCATTTTAAAATTCAATTTAAATTCATTGCCTGGCGATGTGATTTCAGCAAAGCTTAGACTGTTTCAAAGAACGAGATATAGAGATTTAAGAACGGTGTATGATGTGGCTGATGATAGTTGGACGGAAACAGAAATAACATGGAATAATAAACCCGAATATTCTAATGCCAGATCTGAAATTACAACAGCTGCAAGTACATGGTGCGAATGGGATGTATCATCTTATGTAGCTCAAGAAGCGAATGGCGATAATATCATCACTTTTGCTATAAAAGATCCTGCGAATAGTGGTGTTGGTATCGATTTTTATTCCAAAGAGCAAGGCGATACGGTTCCTGAATTGATTATCGAATATGCCGCAGCATCGTTAGGTACTTCTTCGGAAGGTCTAAATATCAGTATGTATCCAAACCCAGTATCAAACGAACTTCATGTTTCATTAGGCTCAGCTAGCTTAAATTTGAATGAAACTAGTATTAAGGTTTTTGCATTAAGTGGTCAGAAAGTTTTGGAAACTAAACCAAATTCGAATAACATAAAACTAGATGTGTCTCAATTAAATAGCGGGATTTATATGCTTATGATTTCCGATACATCGAAAAATATAACAAGAAAAATAGTGAAGTTGTAATTCAAATTAACCAACCAATTCAATCATTATTTAAAGTGAGAAGTTCTTTAAACAAAAAAAAATAGTGGTATTTACAATTGGAAATGACCATAAGTTAAAGGGATGAAGTGATAATTTATAGACTTTGTTAATGGTTAGTAGTAATATTACTATAGACTAAATAACCATAAATTAAAATTATTAACAACTAAACTAGACCAACATGAATGTGAAAAATACTTTAATTAAAAACAATGCTTTTAGCCAGTCAACAATACTACTGGTGTTTTTGCTTTTCGCAGTAACCTTTTCTGTGCAGGCACAATTTGTGCATCCAGGCATATCGCATAAACTTTCAGATTTAGACAGGATGAAATACATGGTAGAGGCTGGTATTGAACCCTGGGCTACCACCTTTGTGAATTTTAGTTCCCATCCAAGATCACAATACAACATGGCTGTCGATGTAGATCCAGCGATAACAACAGGATATACAGATGCTAGTCAGAATTGGTTTATCAATGATGGAGTAACGGCGTATAACAATGCTATTATGTGGTATATAACAGGCGATTCTAGACATGCAGATAAGGCTATTGAAGTTTTTAATACATGGAAAGGCATTGTACGAAATGAAAAATCAATTCCATTAGACTCAGGTCGTGTATGGCGCATTATTGAGGCAGCCGAGATTATTGAACATACTTACAACGGTTGGACTGAGTCCGATATTCAGGCCTTTAAAGATATGTTAGTCTATCCAGGGTATTCGAATACTACGGTGCCTACTGCTGCTATTAATAGTAAAGATATTAGTTTTTACTGGAAAATTTATAATGGAGATCCAGCAAGACATGGTAATCAAGGGTTGTTTGCTTATCGCACTATGTTGGCTATGGCCATCTTTTTAGATAATGAAATCATGTATGATCGTGCTCTTAATTATTTAAAAGGTGAGGCTCATAGGCCAGATGATTTACCATATCCTTCTGGACCTTCAATTAATTCAAATCAGCTCGTGTCTTGTGAGTATTTTGATGAATTTTCACAAAATGGTTTTGAGTCAACAGTAGTTGATTATGGCTTTAATGAAGTGATTGATAATTATATATATTCAAACGGTCAATGTCAAGAATCTTCTAGAGATCAAGCACATGGGTTGGCAGGTGTTGCCACAATAACCGTAATGTCTGAAATGGCATGGAATCAAGGTGATGATCTTTATGGGCACCTAAGCAATCGACCTCTTTTAGGATTGGAATTTTATTATCGATACAATTTGAGTTTAAATAATAGCTATCCAGATCAAACAAGTCCATGGGAACCTACGGTAGCATCAGGAGAGTATATTGAAAGAACAGATCGTTCAGGAAGATGGCGGTCATTAAAAATCAATCCTTATGTTAATTGTGATGATTCTCCAGAGGCTCTAGAACGCGGGAAACATTACTTGATGCCAGTTTATGAGATGAATTTGGGGCATTACAAAGATAGAATGGGCTTACCTAGTAATGATTACAAATGGTTGAATCGAGGAATGGAAATATTAACCGCTGAGATTGGTGTCGAAGGAGAAGGTGTTGTGAGTGATCACCCTGGATATGGCGGATTAAAGTTTCGTAGAGTGAGTCCTGGAGACCCAATAAGTGGATTTAATTCTAATGGATTTCCAGATTATAATATGAATGTATTACCCATGACTATAGAGGCTGAGAATTATGATTATTTTGTTTTAAACGGACAGGATAGAGCTTATAATGATATTTCTGTAACTAATGATGGAGGTGAATATAGAATTGATGAAGGCGTCGATTTAAAAGAATGTTCAGAAGGTGGATATAATGTAACAGGTATTCAAGATGAAGAATGGCTAACTTATACGGTAAGTGTGCCTTCAGATGGTACTTATGATATCGACATAAATTACGCTTCGGTTAACGCCAACGGGAAAATAAAATTCAATTTTGGAGGAGAAGATATCACTTCAGAAGTTATTGTTCCTTTTGGGGCGCCAAATTCAATAGGTTTAACTGATTGGAAAACCTTTAAAGTAGGAAGCAGTGTTAGATTGTCAAAAGGTGTACAGGCCATGAAAGTTTTGTTTAGCGGATCAGATAATGCTTTTGAGTTAAATAATATAACAGTAAGTTTAGTCGCTGAGGATCTTGGGCCAATAAATCTGGCACATACGTATGGAACGGCATCACATTCTATCGATTCAGATCCTTGTCCTTATGGTGGCTGTGCAGAATTAGCTATAGATGGCAATACTAATGGTAATTTTGGAAGTGGTTCTGTATCGCATTCAGCACACGGAACTAATGGATCTGTTAAATGGTGGGAAGTAGATTTAAGTAATAATTATAAAATAGAAACCATTGATATTTATAACAGATCTGGTTATGAAAGTAGGTTGCTTGATATTACTGTTGAAGTGAAAAACACCAATGGAGATGTCGTTTTTAGTAAGTTTTATTCAGGTTATCCCAACCCGACTTTAAGTATAGATACAGGTGGAGTCGTTGGTAGTGTTGTTAGGATATCTAAAACATCTGATACAGGAATAACGCTTGCAGAAGTAGAAATTTATGGTGTTGATAATGTCATTGTACTATCAAATATAGAGCATGAGTTGGAGCAAGTAGTAATCTATCCTAATCCAGTATCAAACGAACTTAATATTTCATTAGGTTTAGCTAACTTAAATTTGAATGAAACTAGTATTAAGGTTTTTGCATTAAGTGGTCAGAAAGTTTTGGAAACTAAACCAAATTCGAATAACATAAAACTAGATGTGTCTCAATTAAACAGTGGGATTTATATGCTTATGATTTCCGATACATCGAAAAATATAACAAGAAAAATAGTGAAGTTGTAATTCAAATTAACCAACCAATTCAATCATTATTTAAAGTGAGAAGTTCTATCAAATTTATTTGGTAGAACTTTTTTATTTAGAATTTTATCTGATTAACCAAGATTACAAACCTTTAATAGGTAATGATTTAAAGTGATGAAGTAATAATTTATACAAAAAGTGAGTGGTTAATAGTAACATTACTACTAACTAAATAACCATAAACTAAACGTATGAAAACAACATTACAATTATTTAAAATGAATAAAACATTACTCCTTTTTTCATTATCACTCTTTACTACTTTTGGAGTAATAGGTCAAACCAATATCACTAGTGTTGCCGAATTAGCTACTGCGGCTGGCAATTCCAACCAAAATATAGTTATGGAGCCTGGTGTTTACCAAATGGAAGATTACTTAACGCCTGAGGTTATTGAGAATACGGTTCCTGATGCGAACAACAGGCATGCTATGATTGAATTTAGCGGAAGTAACAATAACTTCGATTTAACAGGTGTTACTATTGAAATAAACTCAGAGCTTTTAAATGATTATGGCACGCGTATTATTGAGTTATATGTTACAGGGAATTTTGTAAACATTAAAGGTTTAACAGTAACCGATATTGGGAATTCGGCACCTTCAAGCCCTGGCATGCAATCTGTGACCATTGCAGGAGAAAACAATATAATGGAAGATGTTACATTAAATATAAACGGTTCTTACCCTTATGGTTATGGAGATCTTTTAGGTAAAGGAGACGGTAACCTGGTTACATTACGTAAGCATAGTGGTTTACTAGTCGAAGGATTAAATATTACTATTAAAGGCTGCTCTATCTACTCGCAGGCATTTGGGCATTTATTTTTTATTCAAGGCGGAAGAAATGTGGTTTTTGAAGATTGCCATGCGGAATCAACAACGAGAACAACCGATGATATGTTAGCTGAAACATCAGGACCTGCTTTTGATAGAGATTTTGCAGCAGTTTATACTAATTATGAAGGAAATAAAGTCATCACCCCAGGTTATACTAAGTCGTTAAGCGAAGTTGGTTATCGTTCATACGGTGCAGGTGGCGTTGATGGGCATACCACAGGCGCTATTACACTTATTAATTGCGTTGCCAAAAACACACGTTCAGGTTTTGCTTTTACTAGATATGGAG
The DNA here is from genome assembly GCF_009796825.1 of Algibacter sp. L3A6. GTDB lineage: Bacteria > Bacteroidota > Bacteroidia > Flavobacteriales > Flavobacteriaceae > Algibacter. The sequence goes on along the minus strand of NZ_CP047030.1, from coordinate 141,635 downwards.
GCGATGTATTAATGCGAAATTGTGAAGCTACAGGTTGCGAAGCAGGTTATCAAGTGGAAGAAGTAACTATTGAAAATAGTAGAGGTGATGCTGTTAATGGACCATTATTATACCTTAACGGTGGTGCTTCAACCGTAGAACTTTCTTTAATTGAAAATGTGGCAACAACTACGCTGCATGCTATTGCAACTATTGGTGGTAATAACCATAACGTAACACTTAAAAAGTGGAATGATGTTACTCGCCCGCAAGTGCATCCTATTTTATTAGGAGCTACCAGACCATCGGGAGCTAATCCATTTTCACCATTAGGAAGTACATCAACTTCTGGAACTGTTTTAAATACTTGTACAGATATGCCTGTTGAAATTTTATCTACAGTAAGCTCTTGCATTATTAATACCACTGGAACAGTTACAGATAATGGTACAGGAAATACTATTAATACGGTATCCGATTGTGATAATATTGTTGTTGTAGAACCAGAGCAAAATACTATTGGTGATACATTTATAGTTGAAGATATAGAATATAAAGTAACGAATTTAGACCCTTACGAAGCCGAGGTTATATCTAGCTCGTTAGTTAATGTGGTTGTGCCAAGTACAGCAACAAGCCCAGAAACAGATACGCCTTTTACGGTTACCAGAATTGGAGATAATGCATTCAACGGCAGTAGCACAGAAACTATTAAATTACCAAGTACAGTAACATCAATAGGCTATCAAGCGTTTAGAGGTGGAAGTTTAACAACGCTATCATTTACAACCACAAACGGAATTAAAGTTATAGATGCTAGAGGCTTCTTCGTAAACAGTTCAATTCTAGAAATAAACCATATTATGAGTGGTGTGGAGTCCGTGGGAGATGGCGCCTTTAATGGTAACTCAAGTGTTACTTCGGTAACCACACCAAATACATTATCAACTATGGGAACGAGTGTTTTTAGAGGAATGACAAATTTAGAAACGGTAGATTTATCGGCTTCAACTTTGTTAACCGAAATTCCGTCGCAAACTTTTAGAGATGCGACAAGTATAACATCTATAATTCTTCCAGAAAATGTAACTTCTATTGGTGCTAGCGCATTTTTAAACCTTAATAATTTAAGCACTGTAAAAGTTTTAAATCCAGTTCCAGCTGCAATAACAGCTTCTGAGTTTTCCGGTGTAAACCTTGCTAATGCAAGTTTGTATGTACCAAGTGAAGAAGCTAAAGCAGCTTATGAAGTGGCTGATGTTTGGAAGGAGTTCGGTACTATTATGGTATCCGTAACGTTAAGCGCAAACAATATAGAACAAACGTTAGATTTTAATATATATCCAAACCCAACTAACGGATTAATAGCAATAAAAAGTAAACAACTTAACCAAGCAAGCATTAATGTTTACGATTTAAACGGAAGAGTTTTGTTAACGAAAAATATTAGTGGAACATCCTCAGAAATCAATGTTTCCAAACTTTCTTCGGGAATTTATTTACTTAAAGTTAAGGTAGGAAATAATGAGTTTATTAAGCGTATTGTAAAACAATAATAGGTTTTATATAGATTGAATACAGCAGCATTAAGATGATTCTTAATGCTGTTTTTTTATGCTTTAATAATAAATGAACTATAATTTATATCAAAAAAACGATGCTTTATAATAAATAAAAAAGCGTATAAATATTTTAGCTAAAAACAAATACAGTAACTTTTTGTATCATGTTTTTACTGATAATTATTTAATAATAATATACAATATGAAACTTTCTAAAATTACATTATGCAACTTTTTTATCATTGCATTTAGTTTATATTCAACCAAAGGAACGGCTCAAAATGAAGCCACAAATAACGCGGGTTTCGTTAAAATATTTAATGGTGAAAATTGGGATGGTTGGTATCTTAAATTAAGAAATGATGATGCGGAAATGGCTAAAGAGGTTTTTGCTATTGAAAATGAAATGGTACACGTTTTTAAAGATGCGCCAGATAGTTTAGATTTAGGTACAGGCGAAAATGGGACGCACGGCTTATTTTATACCAAAAAGAAATACAGTAAATATATTTTGAAGTTCGATTATAAATGGGGCGAAAAAATAGCTAATAATTTTGAGAGGTGGCAATATGATGCGGGCGTGTATTATCACGTTACAGACGATAAAATTTGGCCAACCGGTATTGAGTATCAAGTGCGTTACAACCAAGTAACTAATAAAAACCATACAGGCGATTTAATTCGTCCGAAAGGTGTGAAATACGATTGGTATTCTGTTCCAAACGGCGACTCTTACTTAAACCCAAAAGCAGGTGGTGTTTTAGATGAAACAAAAAGTTGGTTACACTTTGCTTCTCCTACCGAAAATTATAACGCCTTAAACGGTGAATGGAATCATTGCGAAATTATAGTCATGGGCAATGCGTATACTATTCATAAATTAAATGGAGAAATCGTTAATATGGCATTCAATTTAAACCCTAGCGAAGGTATCATTGGGTTTCAATCTGAAACAGCAGAAATATTCTATCGAAATATAGAAATTAAAGAATTTTCAGAGGTTATTCCTATGGGAAAATTCTTGAAATAATCAGGTGTTATAAAGAGTGCAATTCATGTTGTTTTAATTGAAATTAAACCATTTTTATCAGTCTATTATTAATCTTAAAACAATGAGTTTTTAGAGTTTTTGCCTTAAAAAAAGCAATAGCATTTGAGTTGTGATTTTAGTGTGATGCTTTTATGAATTACACCGAAAACCTTAGCTTTTAAGGTGTAAATACGCAATATGAATCATTGTTTATAGTCTAGGGGTATGGAGTTATAGTCTATTTCTGTTTTTTTTTCCAAATTGCAGTATGTAGAGCAATAGGCTTTGCTGTTTATTTTTGAATAATATTTAAGATGAAAATCAGTATTAAAATTATCGCAATTCTAATTATTTGTATGCCAAAATTTGGGTTTGCAGATGTAGAATTAAATAGTTTGTTTTCTAATCATATGGTCATTCAGCGTGATGCCGAAATTCCTATTTGGGGATGGGCAGATCCAAATGAAAAAGTTGAGGTTTCGACAAGTTGGGGAGAACATGCTACAGCGATAACAAATGCAGATGGAACTTGGCGTTTGGATATCAAAACACCCAAAGCTGGTGGTCCACATAAAATTACCGTTTCTGGAAAAAATACAATTGAAATTACAGATGTATTGTCGGGAGATATTTGGTTATGTGCCGGGCAATCGAATATGGATTTCTCTATGTCGAAATTTATTAAAAACTCTAGAGACCCAAAAGATCAACCTTTAGTTGAGTATATTCGGAATGAAGTTGCAACAGTAAACGACGATTGGATTCGCTATATAGAAGTACCTCCAACATCCTCACTTTCCGAAAAAAAATTAAATTTTGACGATCAATGGAGAAAGGCAAAACCAGAACAAATCGGGAAAATATCTGCAACAGGTTACTTTTTTGCTAAAGCAGTTCGCGAGCAGGTTAATGTGCCTATTGGTTTGTTAGAATGTGCTTTGGGAGGTACACGTATTCAGCCATGGCTTTCGGAAGCGACTTATATGGCCGACCCAAATATGAAAGCTTATTTTGAAGCGAGTCGAAAAAAATCTAATGAAATTACAGAAAAAGTATCTGCAGAAAATTATGTAGATACCACTTTTACAGCTAAGTTTAAAGCTTGGGAAGCTGGCGGAAAGAAAACACCTAAACCTTATCCTTCCACACATCCATCACTAGATAAACAATTGCCGGCAACACTTTATAATGGTATGTTATCTGCTATTATGCCGTTTAAAATAAAAGGGGTTTTGTGGTATCAAGGTGAAAGCAATTCACATTTTTTAGAAGAAGAATATAGAGATTATTTTACTGCGCTAATAAAAAGTTGGAGAGCAGATTGGAACCAAGAAGATTTACCTTTTTATTGGATGCAATTGGCAAATTATGAAGTGCCAGATAAACGTTCCGATTTAGGTTGGGCATCAGTTAATAATCAATTAAGGCAAAGTTTAAAATTACCGCATACTGGTATGGCTGTTCTTTACGATATTGGCGAAGCTAAAGATGTGCACCCACACAATAAAATGGATGCCGGTAAGCGCTTGGCTTTATGGGCTTTAAAAAACGATTACAATGTAGAGGTTTCTGCTGTTAGTGGACCGTTATATCATTCACATAAAATAAAAAGAAACAAAATACAAATTACATTCTCAGAGGTTGGAGAAGGTTTAATTGTAGGTAATAAACACTTGTTAAACGCTGTTTCCGAAGTTGAAAACCAACCTTTAAAATGGTTTGAAATAAAAGGAAAAGATGGCAAATGGTATCCTGCTCAAGCAAAAATAATTTCAAAAAATAAAGTTGAAGTTTGGAGTGAAGAAGGCTTGATGCCTGTGGCTGTTCGTTATGCTTGGTCCTCAAATCCGGAAGGTGCAAACTTGTATAATAATCACGGGCTTCCGGCTTCTGTGTTTTTAACGGAGTAATATTTAAATATCATTAATTATGAAACCCCTTCAGTCTATCAAATTATCAAGTCCTTATTTAATCATTTTAGTGTTTGTTTTAATGAGCCAGACTCATTTTGCGCAGAACGTAGAACTTACCTATACCACAGCTTCTAAGCGCTGGGTAAAGGCCAAAAAGTTCTTGCAAAAAACAAACGATAATGCGAGTATAAAAATTAAAATTTATGCAGATAGTTTATCGCAAGAAGTTGATGGTATTGGCGGCGCGTTTAACGAATTAGGTTGGGAAGCTATTAATGCGCTAGATGCTGATAGCGGGAAGGACGTTATTAATGCTTTATTTTCTAAAGACGGTTGTAATTTTTCTATGTGCCGTATTCCAATTGGAGCTTCAGATTATGCATTAAGTTATTATTCACATAATGATGTTCCAGAAGATTTTGTAATGCGCGATTTTAATATTGATAGAGATCGTTATATTTTAATTCCATATTTAAAAGCGGCTTTAAAGGCTCGTCCAGATTTACAAATTTGGGCTTCACCATGGACGCCTCCAGCTTGGATGAAGGTTAACGAACATTATTCTCTACGTGCCGGCGATTGGAATAATCGTGCCAACGGAAATAGAATGGATCCGGGAGCTCAAATATTGAGTAATGCAACAGCGTTTAAAATGCAAGATCAGTACCTAAAAGCTTATGCGCTGTATTTTTCAAAATTTATTCAAGCTTATAAAAAAGAAGGGATCGATTTGTTTTCAATTCAACCTCAGAACGAAATTGCCTACGCGCCAAACTGGCCAAGTTGCACGTGGAGAGCCGAAGATTTCTCAATATTTATAGGCGATTATTTAGGTCCGAAATTAGAAGAAGATGGTTTGGATACCGAAATTTGGTTAGGCACCATTAACTGGAGTAAACCAGATTATGTACGCACTATTTTGGATAACAAAAAAGCAGCAAAATATATTAAGGGAGTTGGTTTTCAATGGGGAGGATCTAATGCTATTCCTGCTATAAATAAAGAATATCCAGATTTAAAATACATGCAAACCGAGAATAAGTGTGGTGAAGGCGAGAATGATTGGACGTCGTTTGATCGCTCTTGGGAAACTTTAGTTCACTTTTTTAATAATAAAGCCGGTTCTCATATGTATTGGAATATGGTTTTAGACGAAACAGGAAAAAGTGCTTGGGGATGGCCCCAAAATTCTATGGTGGTTATCGATAAGCAAACTAAAAAAGTTACTTATACTGATGAGTTTTATTTGTTTAAACATTTATCTCATTTTGTTCAGCCTGGTGATTATTATTTAAAATCTTCCGAAGGAAAAAATCATTTAGCATTTCAATTAAAAGATGGAAGAACTTTGGTTTTACTGAATAATCCCGAAGACAAAAAGCAAAATATAAGTTTAGAATTGGGCGCCAATACCATTGCGGTTTCCGTCGAGGCCAAGTCTATTAATACCATAATAATCACGAAATAATTACTAATAAATAATCGAAAATATAAGATAATATATAAAAAATGAAAAAACTAAAACAAGCCATTGTTGCATTTATTTTGGGAGGCGTTTTGTCTCTAAATGCACAACAAAAAATTTCGGTTAACGTAAACGATACTGGCGAACAATTCGATCATTATTGGAGTAAAATGGTAGGAGCAGGTCGTGCTAACGAAGGTTTAAGAGCCGGATGGTTAGAACAGCTAGGGCAAGTTCAAGAAAATTGCGGATTTGAATATGTGCGTTTTCACGGATTGTTTCACGACGATATGTTTCCTGTAATTATAGAAAAAGGTAAAACGGTTTATAACTGGCAATATATCGACGATTTATTTGATCGTATGTTGGATTTAAACGTAAAGCCATTTGTAGAATTAGCCTTTTTGCCAACGAGTATGGCAGCCGAAAATTCTAAAACAGTATTTTGGTGGAAAGCTAATATTACCCCAGCCGAAGATTCTTTCGAGAAATGGCACGATTTAGTTAAAGCCTTTACACAACATTGTGTAGATCGTTACGGAACGAAAGAGGTACTTACTTGGTATTTTGAAGTATGGAATGAGCCAAACTTATACCCATTGTTTTGGGATGGCACGAAATCGCAGTATTTTGAATTGTATAAGCAATCTGCTTTAGCTGTGAAATCTGTGGACGAACGTTTAAAAGTTGGTGGGCCATCAACGAGTAATTTTGTGCCAGATACCCGTTTTGATGGTGAAACTACAGATGATAAAGCATCTGACGCTGTATTTAATGCAAAAGATATTAATAGCTTGCAGTGGCACGGCGTATGGATTGAAGATTTCTTAGCGTATTGCCATAAAGAGAAATTACCTGTAGATTTTGTAACCACACATCCTTACCCAACCGATTATGCTTTTAACCCAGAAACAGGTAAAGGAAAAGGCTTAACACGTTTTGCGAAGTCGCTTAAATTAGATTTAGAATGGCTGAACGAAACCATAGAAAAAAGTCATTATCCAGATGTTGAAATTCATTTAACAGAGTGGAATACCAGCCCGAGTAGTCGCGATGAAATGCACGATCGTTTACCTGCGGCCGCTTATATTGTAAAATCTAATTTAGATTGTATTGGCTTAACAAACTCTTTAGCATTTTGGACGTTTACTGATATTTTTGAAGAAAAAGGTGGTGCATCAAGTATTTTTCATGGTGGTTTCGGAATGATAAATTTTCAAGGTTTAGTAAAGCCATCATATCATGCGTATAGAATGCTTCATGAATTAGGAAACGAGAAATTGTATAAAGATGACTATCTGTTTGTAAGTAAAGATGCTTCAACAGGAAACGTAGTGGCTTTAGCTTACAATTATCCCGTAGAGTATGAAGATGCTGTGCCATTTGGAACGGATAAACGTGAGTCTGGAACTTCTAAAAAATTAGATTTTACATTAACAGGTTTAGACGCAAATACCATGTTTGAAATTGAGATTTTGGATAAAGATCATGGAAATATTCATAATTTTTGGGAATCTATGGGCAAACCAGAACCACCAACACGTGAGGAAATTAAAGTCATGAAGGCATACGCAAACACCATGAAAACGGAATTTGTAAAAGCTGATAAAAACGGAAACTTAACAATTAACCACGAGATTACGCCTTGGAGTTTAGTGTTAATCAAACAGGTTAATTAAAAAAATAATATAGATGAATAACTTTAAATATAACAAAAAACGACTTTCTGTAGGTGTGGTAGTGCTCACGCTTTTTGCGGTAGTATCATGTTTCAATATTAATAAAAGCATAGAAATAAAAGGAGAAACGTTTAAAACGAAATTACTTTTTAAAGAAAAGTTTGATAAAGGATTAGATAACTGGCAAGTGGAGCAAATGCCAGAAGGTACTGTAGAAGTTAAAAACAGTAAACTAGAAATTAACGATGTTTCTGGTTGTACCGTTTGGTTGAAACAGAAGTTTGAAGGCCCAATAGTTATCGAGTATGATGTTTTTGTAATTCAAGATGGTGGTGCAAACGATCGCGTTTCGGATCTTAACTGTTTTTGGATGGCAAACGATCCTGAAAATCCAACCAACTTATTTGCGAATTCTGATAAGCGTGGTGGTAAATTTTCAAATTACGATAGCTTGAAGTTGTATTATATGGGACTTGGTGGTAACCACAACAAAACTACAAGATTTAGACGTTATGTCGGTAATGGCGAACGTCCTTTACTACCAGAACACAATTTAAGTGATTCTAAATTTATGTTGGAACCTAACAAAACATATCATATTAAAATAATAGCAAACCATGGTATTGTGCAGTATTATAGAGACAATCAATTGGTGTCCGATTTTGTAGATGCAAATCCATATACTTCGGGGTATTTCGGATTTAGAACTGTGAAAAACCACATGACAGCAGATAATTTTAGAGTATACCAATTAATTTCAGAATAATAGAAGACCTAATATAATTTACGAATGAAGTATTACAAAATAACGCTAGCACTTGCTGTTTCATTTCTATTTACGGGCATGAAACCTGATAATAAAGATATTTATCATAAAGGTTGGATTGATTTTAATAAAAATGGTGCTAAAGATGTTTTTGAAGATTCTAAAGCACCATTAGAAGCTAGGGTTAACAACTTAATTTCGTTGATGAATATTAATGAGAAAACCTGTCAGTTAGTAACATTATATGGCTATTCTCGTGTTCTAGAAGATGAAATGCCAAACGATAAATGGAAAAATAGAGTTTGGAAAGACGGTATTGCAAATATTGATGAGCATTTAAATACCATTTGGAATCAGGAAAAAACGCATACAAAATATGCGTTTCCATACAGTACACATGCAGAAGCCATAAATACCGTTCAAAAGTGGTTTATTGAAGAAACCAGAATGGGAATTCCTGTAGATTTTACTAATGAAGGTGTACACGGTTTATGTCATGAGAAAGCGACGCCACTGCCAGCACCTATTGGTATTGGTAGTACGTGGAATAAAGATTTGGTTTACAAAGCCGGAACTATTGTGGGCCGTGAGGCAAAAGCTTTAGGCTATACTAATGTTTACGCACCTATTTTAGATGTAGCTCGCGATCAACGCTGGGGACGCGTTTTGGAATGTTATGGTGAAGAACCGTTTCATATTTCAGAAATGGGAAAACAAATGGTTTTAGGTATTCAATCGGAAGGTGTAGCATCTACCTTAAAACATTTTGCGGTTTACAGTGTGCCAAAAGGCGCAAGAGATGGTGATGCGAGAACAGACCCACATGTGGCGCCTCGCGAAATGTTTCAACTGCATTTATATCCTTTCAAGAAAGTTATAAAAGAAGCTGCTCCTATGGGTGTTATGAGTAGTTATAATGATTACGATGGTGTTCCTGTTACTGCTAGTCCTTATTTTTTAACCGAATTACTTCGTGAACAATTTGGCTTTAACGGTTATGTGGTTTCAGATAGTGAAGCGGTAGAATATGTTTCGGAAAAGCATCATGTTGCGGCCGATTATAAAGAAGCGGTACGTCAAGTTATAGAAGCTGGTTTAAATGTTAGAACCACGTTTAGAACTCCCGAATCTTTTGTAGAACCTTTAAGAGAAATAATTGCAGAAGGAAAAATTTCAATGCAAACTATTGATTCTAGAGTTGCTGATGTTTTAAGAGTGAAATTTAGATTAGGACTTTTTGATAGTCCTTATGTTGAAAATCCTGATGAGGCCGATAAAACAGTACATACAGTTGCAGACGAGGCGTTTTCAAAACAAATAAATAGAGAGTCTTTAGTGCTTTTGAAGAATGAAAATAATCTATTGCCTTTAGATGTCGATAAAATCGATAATATTTTAGTGACAGGTCCATTAGCCGATGAGGTTAGTTTTACTTTTAGTAGATATGGTCCGGCTTTTAATCCGTCTACTTCGGTGTTTAAAGGAGTGAAAGATTATGCAGGAAATAAAGCCAATGTTAGCTTTGTAAAAGGTTGTGATATTGTAGATCCCGATTGGCCAGGAAGTGAAATTATTCCAACACCATTATCTGCAAAAGAACAAGCAGATATTGATGCTGCTGTAGAACAAGCTAAAAAATCTGATATTATTATTGCCGTAGTTGGCGAAGATGAAAAACGTGTTGGCGAAACCAAATCGAGAACAAGTTTAGGGCTACCTGGGCGTCAGTTTCAATTGGTGCAAGCGCTTTATGCAACAGGTAAACCTGTGGTTTTAGTCTTAATTAACGGGCAACCACTAACTATTAATTGGGAAAATAAATTTTTACCTGCCATTTTAGAAGCATGGTTCCCGAGCACAGCGGCCGGCGAAGTTATTGCCGAAACCTTATTTGGAGATTATAATCCGGGAGGGAAACTATCGGTAACTTTCCCTAAATCGGTAGGGCAAATTCCTTTAAACTTTCCGTACAAACCAGGTTCTCAAGCAGGGCAACCTGGAGCAGGACCCAATGGTTACGGAAATACCCGTGTGTTAGGGCCATTATATCCTTTTGGTTATGGCTTAAGTTATACGTCTTTTGAATATAGCGATTTAGTTATTTCTAGAACATCTTTAAAAGCTCAGGCGAATATTGAAGTGTCATTCAAAATAAAAAATACAGGAAAACGCGAAGGTGATGAGGTGGTGCAAATGTATTTAAAAGATAAAGTGAGTAGTGTAACCACTTACGAGTCTATGTTGCGTGGTTTTGATCGTGTGCATTTAAAACCAAATGAAACTAAAACCATCCAATTTACTTTAACACCAAGTGATTTGGAATTGCTTGATATAGACATGAATTGGACGGTAGAACCTGGAGATTTTGAGGTTTTAATCGGAGCCTCTTCAGTAGATATAAAATTGAAAGAAACTTTTACAGTAGAATCTGTAAACGATTAACGTTATTTTTAGAATACAAGTAGTGCAAGTTTGGAACATATTATGAATCTCTAAAAAAGAGCTAATTAGGTCTTAAAATTGCATTTTAAAACTTTATTCTGTTTCAAATGCAATAATAGTATTAGTATTGGTCAAATATTTGGAAGATTTCAAAGGTTGCTTATAGTACTATTGTATTCATAATTCTTTACAGCAGTAGAGCTGCACTTTATTTTACCAGTATTTATGGAAACAAAACAAAACGTACTTAAAATACATGAAAAAGACAATGTAATTGTCGCACTAGCAGATTTAAAAAAGGGAGATAAAATCACCTTTGAAAATCACGTGTATGAACTTCAAAATGATATTTCAGCAAAGCATAAATTTGTTACTGAAACTCTAGCAGAAGGCGATCCCGTTTATATGTACGGTGTGTTAGTTGGAAAAGCTAAAAAGGAGATTTTAAAAGGCGATATCATTAGTACCACTAACCTTATTCATGATACGGAAAAGTACGGCGTTAATGCTTCCGAAGAAAAAGAAGTTTGGCAAGCACCAGATGTTTCAAAATTTGTAAATAAAACATTTAACGGTTATCACAGAGCCGATGGGAAAGTTGGGACAGAGAATAATTGGTTAATTATTCCTTTGGTATTCTGCCAAAACAGAAATGTTGAAGTTTTAAAACAAGCTCTAGTTGAAAAATTAGGATATGGTAAAAAGCAACATCTAGGATTAGATGTAGATGCCTTAATTAATGATTACAAATCTGGCGTTTCTGCGGAAGCGATGCTAGAAAAAAATATATTGAAAGACGGTGAAGACACAAGCAAAAACTTGTTATTCCCGAATGTAGATGGTGTTAAGTTTTTAACTCACGATGGTGGGTGTGGCGGTGCAACATCAGATGCTATAACGCTTTGTAACCTTTTAGCAGGTTATATTAACAACGCGAATGTTGCAGGGGCAACGGTTTTAAGTTTAGGTTGTCAACACGCACAAGCAAGTATCTTACAAGATGCTTTAGGTAAAATGGCCGATGCTAATAACAAGCCTGTTTATATTTTAGAGCAACAACAAAGTGTATCTGAAAAAGAATTATTGGCCGAAGCTGTTAAGAAAACCTTTGTTGGTTTAATGGAAGCTAATAAAATAGAACGTAAACCAGCAAACTTATCTAAATTAGTAATTGGTTTAGAATGTGGTGGATCGGATGGATTTTCAGGAATCTCTGCAAACCCAACTTTAGGTTATGTTTCCGATTTAATCGTAGGATTAGGCGGAGCAACGGTTTTATCAGAATTTCCAGAACTTAATGGCGTAGAGCAGGAGTTAATTAACCGTTGTACAAGTACAGAAAAGGCTAAAAAATTCTCACATATTATGTCTACTTACAACTCAAAAGCAGAAGCTTTAGGAGCGGCATTTTCAATGAATCCTTCACCTGGAAATATAAAAGATGGTTTAATTACCGATGCCATAAAATCTGCAGGAGCTGCCAAAAAAGGAGGAACATCGCCAGTACAAGATGTTTTAGATTATACGGAGCAGGTTGTAACTTCTGGTTTAAATTTATTATGCACACCAGGGAACGATGTAGAATCTACAACAGGTTTAGCTGGTTCTGGTTGTAACGTTATTCTGTTTACTACAGGTTTAGGTACGCCAACAGGAAACCCAATAACACCGGTTGTAAAAGTATCAACCAATTCATCTCTTTTTAATAAAATGGGAGATATTATCGATTTCAATACGGGATCAATAATCGAAGGTTCTAAAACTATCGAACAAGCTGGCGAAGAACTTTTAGACTTTGTTATTGAGGTGGCTAGTGGTAAACAAACAAAAGCAAGACAATTAAGACAAGACGATTTTATTCCGTGGAAACGTGGTATGTCTCTTTAATAATTATAACATAAATTAAGCATAGAAAAATGACAAAATTCAGTTTAAAAAATAAAGTAGCCCTTGTAACAGGTGGCGGTAGCGGAATTGGCAAAGCCATATCTTTAACGTTTGCTGAGCAAGGTGCAGAAGTGCATATTCTAGATTTTAATCTTGAAGCTGCCGAGCAAACAGTGAAAGAAATTGAAGCTTTAGGTGAAAAAGCAGCGGCTCATAAATGTGATGTTGCAAACCAAGCTAATGTGGATAGTATTGTAAAAACAATTACCGAAAACGGAGCTATCGATATTTTAATTAACAACGCAGGTATTGCCCATGTTGGTAATATTGAAGGATGTGAGGAAGCCGATTTAGATCGTCTTTACAACGTAAATATAAAAGGGGTTTACAACTGCATTAAAGCATGTTTGCCTGCTTTAAAGAAAACAGGGAACGGCGTAATTTTAAACCTAGCATCTATTGCATCTACGGTTGGTATTAACGATCGTTTTGCATATTCTATGACAAAAGGAGCGGTGTTAACGATGACGTATTCTATTGCAAAAGATTTTATAAAAGATGGTATTCGTTGTAATTGTATTGCACCAGGACGTGTACATACACCTTTTGTAGATGGGTTTATTAAAAATAATTACCCAGGAAAAGAAGAGGAAATGTTCGAAAAATTATCGGCAACTCAACCTATTGGGCGTATGGGGAAACCTCAGGAAATGGCCGATTTAGTGCTGTTTTTATGCTCAGATGAAGCTGGTTTTATCACCGGCTCAAACTATGCCATCGATGGTGGTTTTGTAACATTAAATGGAAATTAAAAAAAACGATACTTTTACAAATATAAAATACAGATAAGATGAAATTAATAAGATTTGGAGCAGTAGGAAGCGAGCAACCAGGTGTTCAATTAGAAGACGGAACAATAATCGATGTATCGGCATTTGGAACAGATTATAATGAAGAATTTTTTGGAAACGATGGTATTGGAAAACTAAAAGCTTGGTTAAAAGATAACCAAGATAGTTGCCCAACCGTAGCAGACGATGTACGTTTAGGTGTGCCATTAACAAGACCATCAAAAATTGTTTGTGTAGGCTTAAACTATGCACAACACGCGGCAGAAGCTGGTATGGATATCCCAAAAGAACCGGTATTATTTTTTAAATCGACTACAGCTTTAGTAGGCCCAAATGATGATGTTATTATTCCTAAAAACAGTGAGAAATCTGATTGGGAAGTAGAATTAGCTATCGTTATTGGTAAAAAAGCATCTTATGTAGAAGAGGCAGATGCTTTCGATCATATCGCAGGTTATGTATTGCATAACGATGTAAGTGAGCGTGCTTTTCAAATAGAAAAATCGGGACAATGGTGTAAAGGTAAAGGTTGTGATACATTCGCACCAGTAGGACCTTTTATTGCTACAACAGACGAAATTAAAGATCCGAATAACTTAAACCTTTGGTTAAAAATTAACGGAGAAATGATGCAAAATAGCTCAACATCTGATTTTATTTTTAACGTACAACACGTGGTAAGTCATATTAGTCAATTCATGACCTTACTTCCTGGAGATATTATTTCTACAGGTACGCCATTTGGTGTTGGTTTAGGTTTAACACCTCCAACATACTTAAAACCTGGCGATGTTATGGAATTAGGTATTGAAGGTTTAGGTGTCTCTAAGCAATCGGTAAAAGCATACAAAAAATAATGAAAATAGATGCGCATCAGCATTTTTGGAGTTACAATCCAGTTAGAGATAGCTGGATTGATGCTTCTATGGAAGTGATAAGAAAAGATTTTCTTCCTAAGGATTTAAAACCTATTTTAGATGCCAATGCTATTGATGGGTGCATTGTGGTAGAGGCCAATCCGTCGGAAGCTGAAACCCAATTTTTATTAGATTTAGCCGATAAAAATCCTTTTATAAAAGGTGTTGTTGGCTGGGTCGATTTATGCGCAGATAATGTGGAAGCGCGCTTAAAGCATTTTTCTAAAAACGAGAGGTTTAAAGGCGTTCGTTATTTATTACAAGTAGAAAACGAAGACTTTGTTTTACGCGAAGATTTTCAGCAAGGTATTAGTAAACTAAGTCAATTCAACTTAGCTTACGATGTTTTAATTTTTCCAAAACATTTGGCAAATGTGGTCAAATTGGTCGAAAAATTTCCGAACCAGCAATTTGTGATCGACCATATCGCGAAACCACAAATTTCAAAAGGATTAGATCCCGATTGGGTAAAGCATATCAAGAAATTAGGCACATTCAAAAATGTGGCTTGCAAAATTTCGGGTATGGTTACCGAAACGGAAGATTTTAATTTTCAACCAGAAGATTTTACACCATTTTTAGATACAATGGTTGATGCTTTTGGAACCGATAGATTACTATTTGGATCCGATTGGCCTGTATGTTTTTTAGCTGCGGAATATAAAAGTGTTTTACAAATTATTGAAAACTATTTTATCGATTTCTCGGAAGAAGAACAACGCCAAATTATGGGCGAAAATGCCATAAAGATTTACAATTTATAAACGTAGAACTACAACTAAAACTAAAATTCAAATTATGGATTTAAATTTAAAAGATAAAGTTATTATAGTTACCGGAGGCTCCAAAGGTATCGGCTTAGGGATTGTAGAATCCTTAATTCGTGAAGGTGCTAAACCTGTAATTATAACTAGAAATAAAGCCAGTGTAGACGAGGTTATCGACGTGTTTTCTAAACAAGGTATCGATATATTTTATGCACTAGCAGAACTTACCGATCCTGTACAATGCGAAAAAGCAGTGGCAGCTGTAGTAGAAAAATATGGTCAAATTGATGGCTTAGTAAATAACGCAGGCGTTAACGATGGTGTTGGCTTAGAAAGCGGTAATTACGAAGGTTTCATGGAGTCTTTAAAACGTAATGTTGTACATTATTACTTAATGGCGCACTACGCATTACCAGAGCTTAAAAAGAGCAAAGGCGCTATTGTAAATATTGGTTCTAAAACAGCCGATACAGGACAAGGTGGTACTTCGGGTTATGCCGCATCAAACGGTGGGCGAAATGCTTTAACCAGAGAATGGGCTGTAGAGTTATTGCCATATAGCATTCGTGTAAACGCATTAATTGTTGCCGAATGTTACACACCATTATACGAAAAATGGATTAGCACATTCCCAGATAAGGAAGAAAAGCTAGAAGCCATTACAAAAAATATTCCTTTTGAAAATCGTATGACAACGGCTGAAGAAATTGGCGATACAGTCGCTTTTCTATTATCTAGTAAATCTAGCCATACCACGGGGCAATTACTTTATGTAGACGGCGGGTACACACACCTCGATCGTTCTATATAATACGTCATTTTTTCAATTAAAAATTAACAAGCTATCCTAACTAATTTATATGAATACCACACCAAAAATACCTGTAGTATCAAAAAAAGTACTTATTCCATTTATACTTGTAACGTCATTATTTGCCCTTTGGGGATTTGCAAATGCCGTTACCGATCCTATGGTAAATGCCTTTAAAAAAGTATTAGAATTAACCAACACACAAGCCTCTTGGGTACAAATGGCATTTTACGGGGGTTACTTTTGTATGGCCTTACCGGCAGCTATGTTTATGCGTAAATACTCGTATAAAGTTGGGGTTTTAATAGGTTTAGGTTTATATGCTGGTGGTGCATTATTGTTTTATCCAGCGGCTATTACAGAGCAATTTTGGTTTTTCTGTTTAGGATTATATGTATTAACGTTTGGTTTAGCTTTTTTAGAAACAGCTGCCAATCCATACATTTTAGCAATGGGAGCTAGAGAAACTGCAACCCAACGTTTAAATTTAGCACAATCGGTAAACCCGGTAGGATTAATAGCAGGTTTATTAGTAGCAAAGTATTTTGTTTACGATAAACTTCAATCTGATGATATTGCAGATTTTAGCGCATTAGACGATGCTAAAAGAGCCATGATAAAAGTAGCCGATTTAGCAGTAATCCGCGATCCTTATGTTGTTTTAGGTTTAGTGATTTCGGTGGTATTTGTGTTGTTTTTAGTCAGCAAAATGCCGCAATCTAAAGAAGAAGGTGTTATGCCAAGTTTAGGACATACCTTTAAAAAATTAGGATCTAACAGTAAATACGTTTTAGGTGTTGTAGCACAAATATTATATGTTGGTGCACAAATTATGACGTGGACGTACATTTACCAATATGCAGAAGCTATCGATTTATCGAATGCCGATGTTCCTGGTTACGAGAAAATAGATGTATTTGCTTATCAATTTATTGCCTTTGTATTATTTACAGTAGGTAGAATTGTAGGTACAGCCATGTTACGGGTTATGAGTCCGGGCAAATTATTAATGACATTTGCACTCTTAGCCATGGCATGTGTTGCAGGTGGCATGTTTGTAGAAGGCATTTTTGGTTTGTATTGTGTAGTAGGTATATCATTTTGTATGTCTTTAATGTTCCCAACTATTTATGGTATTGCATTAAACGATTTAACCGAGGAGCAATCTAAAGTAGGTTCTGCAGGATTAGTAATGGCCATTGTTGGTGGCGCCTTATTACCAATGTTACAAGGTATGATTATTGATGCTGGCGGAAGCGGTGTTGCCGATACTACAATAATGGGGGTTGCCGAGGTTAATTTTTCGTTCGTACTACCTTTAGTATGCTTTGTTTATATTGCTTGGTATGGTATGCATGTTTTTAAGAACCACGAAGGAACTGTCGCTTAAATTGAGTTGAAAAGTTATATTATGAAAAAACATTGTTTTGCTTTAGATTTAGTAGATGATGCTAAATTAATAGAAGATTATAAAGTGACTCATCAAAAGGTGTGGCCAGAAATTATAAAGAGTATTAAAGATTCTGGTATAGAAGATTTAGAAATTTATTTAGTAGGAAATCGTTTATTCATGATTATGATGGTAAACGATAGTTTTTCATTTGAAAAGAAGAATGATATGGATGCTAATAATCCTAAAGTTCAAGAATGGGAAACATTTATGTGGAACTACCAACAAGCGCTACCAATGGCCAAAGAAGGCGAGAAGTGGATGCTTATGGAAAAAATATTTCAGTTGTAGAATATAGTAGATTTGTTTGTTTTCGTTTACACGGAAGCATAAAAATAATATTGTAAAAGCTCAAAAGCATCATTGTTTTTGAGCTTTACTTTTTTTATAAATTTGAAGAGAACTACAGATGAGTAATTATCGCTAAATCTGAAATTAATACATGATTCAACTATCTAAATTTTTAAGAGTCAATTTATATGCTTAAGTTTCGGCTTTCAGCTTGAGATTTTCGAAATATGACACAGCATAACACCATATTCCCAAACGGGGCATTTCATTTAAAACCTTTTACTTTTTTTAGATGAAACAGGTATCCATTATTGGCGGAGGTCCAGCAGCATTTATGCTTGCGGCACAAATAGATACTGCAAAATATAGCGTAACTATTTACGAAAAGAAAAAAACGGGCGGACGTAAGTTTCTTGTAGCCGGAGAAGGCGGCTTAAACCTCACGTTTAGTACTTCGGAAGATGCGTTAATACAGCAATATCATCCTAGTGCATTCATGGCGCCTATTATCCGTGAGTTTAATAATCAAGATTTTATAAATTGGCTCAATCAACTCGGTATTTCAACCTTTGTAGGCTCTAGTAATCGAGTGTTTCCAAAGCAAGGCGTAAAGCCCATAGAAGTACTTAAAACCATTGTAGATTATGTTGCGGCACGAGGCGTTCAATTTAAATTTAATACAAAATGGACGGGCTGGAATACGCAAGGCGATTTAACTTTTGAAAATGAAGCTACTGTAACTTCAGATGTTGTAGTTTTTGCATTAGGAGGTGCAAGTTGGAAAGTTACAGGTTCCACAGGTTCATGGAAATCTAAGTTTGAAAAACGCCATATAAATGTTCTGCCTTTTAGAGCTGCAAATTGTGCTTTTGGTGTTAATTGGCAAACCGATTTTATAAGCATTCACGAAGGGAAACCTTTAAAAAATATAGCACTTACTTTTAATAATATATTAGCAAAAGGGGAGTTGGTAATTTCTAAATTCGGGTTGGAAGGCAACGCTATTTATGCGCTTAGTCAAAAAATACAAGATCGATTACTTACAGAAAAAGAAGTGATTATCTACTTAGATTTAAAACCTAAAATGACGGTTAATCAAATACGAAGTAAGTATAAAAATGCACGACGTTCTAAAGTTACCGATATTCTTAAAAACGATTTAAACCTCGATAGAACAGCTATTGGTTTGTTAAAACAATTTACAGATAAAAACACCTTTTCGAATCCCGATGTGTTGGTGCAAACTATTAAAGCGGTTCCGGTGGTTATTACCTCGGCAGGTCCTTTAGATGAAGCTATTTCGTCTTTAGGCGGGATAGCTTTAGATGAAGTTGATACCAATTTTCAATGTAAAAAAATACAAAATACCTATGCCATTGGCGAAATGCTAGATTGGTATGCGCCCACTGGTGGTTATTTATTACAAGGTTGTTTTAGTATGGGTGTCGCTTTGGCTAATCATTTAAATAGTTTGGAAAGGTAGAAGTAAGCTACAATGGTCTTTTTATTTTTGAATTGTTTTTTTGGGATGTGTAATATGAATATTATATATTAGGTGGATACAATTTATTAAACAGCACAAAAAAATGGCTAGTCGTAAAACCTTGAAAAGCGTTTCTCATAATTTTGGACATTCATTTGTGAGTTTGATGAATTTTATAGAAACAGATTATTTCTTGGGGCTTTTACTTAAAGAAATGCGAAAAACAAAACTAAACCGACTTGAAGTAGATATTTTGAATGATAAATCGTATCCAAAAGAATTGCTCACATTGAAAATTCTACAATCTATTGGTTATTGGAACAAATCATTTCCAAAATTAGTTGAAAATAGTGGCTCTTCCATGGAATATGTAAAATCGGCAAAAATGTTAATTGAATTTGATTTAGCTTTAAGCAGAGCGTGTTCTCACGATAAACGGTTTATTGAAAATCCATACGTTTGCGAAATAACAATTTTAGATGATAATGGAAAGGAATATAGGAAAGAACAAAATGGATGGTGGTTTCCAGAAAATTAATAGATTAACTTTACTTTCAAGCCATGAAAAAAAGAGAAAATCAAATTAAAGTTACTAACGTCAGTATTACATAAAATGAAAATAAGCACAAAAATAGTATTGATTTTCTTGGCTTTAAATATATGCTCTTGCAAAGGAAATGCTCAAGATACCGAAACTGAAAAATTGACGCCGGAATATGAATATTTGGGAATAGAAAATAGTGCGTTTCCAAAACCGATAGGCATAATAAATGATTACGGACAGGTATTTACAGAATCTCAACAGGCAGAATTATCGAAAATTCTTCATTATTATGATATGGAAACAACAAGACAAGTTGTGGTTGTCACCATCCACAGTATAAAACCTTATCAAAACATTCAAAAATATGCAACCAATTTAGGACAAAGTTGGGGCGTTGGAACGGCCGAAAAAAACAACGGACTTACCATAGTGTTATGCAAGCCTTGTAGAGAGATTGGGATTGCAACAGGAACTGGAACCGAGCTGATTTTAACCGACCAAATTTGTAAAGAAGTCATTAATGAAAAAATGATACCCGAGTTTAAAAACGAAGCATTTTATGCCGGAATTAAAAGCGGTGTACTTCAATTAATTAAAAAGTGGGAATAAAAGAGGTTTTTCTTCTAAAATCTCTTCGTAAATACGTCATTTAGTACATAAACAATACACAAAATAATTCAATTTTAGTGTAACATAAATCACCTTTTTTAATATTTCGGATGCTTATCTTTGGTATAAGAACCCGAATATTATGACTACAATTAAAATATTAGGCACCGGATGTCCAAAATGTAAAACAATGACAACCGTTGTTCGAGATGTCGTTTCAGAAAACAACATTGAGGCAACCATTGAAAAAGTTGAGGATATTATTGAAATTATGAAATTTGATGTCATGACAACGCCAGCATTGGTAATCGATAATGTGGTGACAATAAAAGGGCGCGTACCTTCAAAAGACGAAGTGCTAGCGCTATTAAATTAATACACCAAACGGTTATGGAATATCATATTAAAGCATCGTCTGTTTCAAATCAAGATGCTGTTATTCATATAAAACAATCTGATATAGATTTTGGTACAACGCCAAAAACGGCTGAAACCTTACCAAATCCTGCCGAATTATTCTTGGGGGCTTTCGCATCTTGCGTATTAAAAAATGTAGAACGTTTTTCGGGCATGATGAAGTTCTCTTATACAAAAGCCACCATTGAAGTTAATGCCACCCGACTTGAAAATCCGCCAAGGATGGAACATCTTATTTACAATGTAACCATCTATACCAACGATAATAAACTGAATACAGATTTACTTAAAAAGAACATCGAAAAGTTCGGTACCATCTACAACACAGTAAAATTATCCTGCGCCATTTCTGTTACTGTTAGTGCTAAACAACATGTTTAACTGGGTACAAAATATTGCCGATTGGTTTGTTTACAACCTTCTAAATTTAAATAAAGAACAACATATAGCAGAAGCCTTAAACTTCTTTATTTACGACACTATAAAAATTTTAATTCTACTCTTTGTCGTTATCTTTTTTATGGGGATCGTAAATAGTTACTTCCCTATAGATAAGGTTAAAAACTATCTCTCCAGAAATAAATTATTTGGTTTAGAATATCTTATGGCTAGCCTTTTTGGAGTTGTAACACCGTTTTGTTCCTGCTCATCAGTACCTCTATTTATTGGTTTTGTGCGTGGCGGAATTCCTTTAGGAGTCACCTTCGCATTTTTAATAACCTCACCTTTGGTTAATGAGGTGGCTATTGGTCTCTTTATGGGCTTGTTTGGTGTAAAAACAACTATAATCTACGTCATTAGTGGTGTGCTATTAGGCACAATATCTGGCGTTATACTTCAAAAATTAAAACTAGAATCTTATTTAACACCATGGGTGAAAGATGTTTTAGCACATGCACAAAGAGATCAAGATGTGTTTCAAGCAGAAAAACAAACCTTTAAACAACGCTTACCAATTATTTGGGCCGAAGTTGTTAAAATTATAAAAGGCATCATCCCTTATGTGCTGGTAGGTATCGCCATTGGCGGACTCATGCACGGCTATATTCCAGAAGGGTTTTTCGAAAAATATATGGATAAAGACAATCTGTTTGCTGTACCTATTGCAACCATTTTAGCAGTGCCTATGTATTCAAACGCATCGGGCATACTTCCGGTGGTGCAGGTATTGGTAGCAAAGGGCATTCCTTTAGGAACCGCAATTGCTTTCATGATGGGAGTTGTTGGCTTGTCGTTACCAGAAGCCATGCTTTTAAAAAAAGTTATGACGCTTAAACTCATTGCTATATTTTTTGGAGTGGTAACATTATGCATTATCATCTCGGGTTACGTGTTCAATTTAATTTTATAATTCAGAATAAAACAAGATTAAAAAATCTACAACTTTATCAATCTGTTTTTAGTTCGGTTGGTATGTTTGTTATATTTTAGTTGTAGGTAATTTAAACAAATTTGAAATTGAAAGAAGTAGAAAGCAATTACAACTTAACAGCTCTAACTTTGTATGGCATAGCATTGTAAATAGCATAATACTTATACTCGAAATTTATGGACTTACTTGGTAAATAATGCAATTGGTAAAACTGAAGCGTAAAAAATAAATTTTTGCTTTTACGGAAAACCGTAATGCTATGTAAAACCGATGTATTAAATTAGAGGTCAATTAGGAGGGATATGTGTTTTAGTTTATGATGACTATTCATATCCCTTAGTTACCCAACATTTGACCAAAAAAAACTGTAGAAATTGAAATTTAAAATTGAGCTTTCATTATTTTTTGTTTTCGGATTTTTCTTTTTTAGAATAGTCGGACCAATACTTACTGGAAAACTTAAAAATTTTCATATCAAGAATAATACAGGATTGGTTGAAAAAGCACCAATCATTTTTAAAATTTTTAATCTGTTTTTTAAAGGAGCATCAATAATGTGTTTGATTTATATCATTATGATTTGGACAGGTTTTGTAACAATCCCAAGCGAATAAATGTTCTGGAAAAAGAAAAAAAATAAATCAACGGAATTTAGATGTTCAACTTGTGGAGAAGTCCACGACGAATTACCTGCACTCGGATTTAAAACACCTTTCCATTACGACATTCTGAATGACAAGGAAAAAACTGAAATAGTTGAAATTGACGATGACTTTTGCGTAATCAAACATCCTGACCAAACTGACAGGTTTATAAGAACAACTTTGAGAATGCAAATAAATGATGCTTGCGAAGATTTGGACTATGGCATTTGGGTTTCATTAAGCGAAAAGAGTTTTAATGAATATAAATCGGAATTTAAAGATAATACAGACGGAAAAACTTATTACGGAACTATATGTAACGAAATTCCAGATTATGAAGAAAGCACTTTAGGATTACACGTTAATGTAGTTACTAAAAGTAATGGAATTAGACCAGAAATAATTCCTCACAAATCGGAACACAAACTAATTTCGGATTGGAAAAAAGGAATATTAATTGAAGATGCTAAAAATCGAGTTGAAAAAACAATAAAAAACGTTGGGTAACAACGTGTATAATTAATTGCTTGGTACAGGTCTACTCGGAATTTCCTTCGGAAATTCCTCTGGCTCGTCCACTTTTGCTAAATTAGTTGCTTAAACGCGCAACTAACCATACACAAAACTGAACTGCTCCCAAAAAGTTAGACACTATTTGAGGGTATTATTATGGGAAGAAAAGTCAAGTATGATTACGCATTTAAACTTCGATGTGTAAAGCAAGTTTTAAAAAATCACCAAACAGTTGAAGATGTGTCTAAGTTATATGGTTGTTATCATACAACCCTTCATGATTGGATTCGATTTTATGAAAAATATGGTAAAAAAGCACTATTACCAAGAAAAACCAAAGTGTATAGCATTCCTTTTAAACTTAAAGTTTTAAAAGCTATTGACAAAGATTCATTATCTTTCAGTCAAGCTTGTTTAGAATTTAATATTCCTACTAAATCTGTAATTATGAAGTGGCAACGTAATTATACAAAAGAGGGTATTGTAGGCTTAAACATTAAACCTAGAGGTAAACCAAAATCTATGCAATTTAAGAGAGCTAAAAAAAAGTCTAATAAACCTTTAACAAGAGAAGAGGAACTTTTATTAGAAAATGAATCATTACGTGCAGAACTGGACTTGCTAAAAAAGTTACAGGCCTTAATTCAACAAGAGCAAAACAAAAAGCAAAAGCCATAACAGAATTAAGGCATAAGTATGATTTAGATATTTTATTATATCATACGAACATGGCAAGAAGTAGTTATTATTATCATCATAAAAGAAGTCTTTTAGTTGATAAATATAAAGTGATAAAACTATTGATTCATCAAATATATCATCGTCACAAAGGAAGATATGGCTATAGAAGAATCTCTTTAGAAATCAACAAAATAGGCACTCTAATAAATCATAAAACAGTACTCAAGTTGATGCGTGAATTAGGTTTAAAAAGTTTAGTCAGAGCTAAAAGATACAAGTCTTATAAAGGGCGAATAGGAGAAACAGCTCCTAATATATTACAACGAAATTTTAAAGCTATTAGGCCAAATAAAAAATGGGCTACAGATATTACAGAATTTAAAGTTTTAGGAAAAAAACTATATCTATCTCCAATAATTGATCTCTTTAATAGAGAAATAATAAGTTATCAATTATCTGAAAAACCTGATTTTAAACAAGTAGCTATTATGCTGAAAAAGTCTTTTAAGAAAATACCAGATCAAACAAATTTAATATTACATTCAGATCAAGGATGGCAGTATCAAATGAAACAGTATCGAAGATTATTAACAGAAAAAGGAATTACTCAGAGTATGTCTCGTAAAGGAAATTGTTTAGATAACGCTGTGATAGAAAATTTCTTCGGTATTCTAAAATCTGAATTGTTTTATATAAATAAATATAAGTCGATATCTCAGTTAAAAAAAGAGATTAAAGTCTATATAAAATATTATAATAATGAGAGAATTAAACAAAATTTAAATGGAATGAGCCCGATTGAATATCGAGCTAATTATTATCAAAATTAATTATAAATTTGTCTAAACATTTGGGGGCACTTCATTTTCTATTCGGTTTTTATTTGCTAAATTACGTGCTAAACCACGCAACAAACCATATACAAACACGTTAGCAGCAATTAAAAACAGAATTACTAATGATAAAATTTACCGAATGTTTAAATGACACTTGGGATTACTTTTTTTTAGGAGACCCTTCTAAACTTTCATTATTCAAATCGGATAATAATCTTTCTAGTAATCTAATTTCTGAATTTACAGAAAATAATAGCGGAGATTTAGTTGTAGAAAAGGGCGCTTTAATTCCATTATCAGGAATTGCTAATTATCCATATCATATTTTTTTTCAAATTAATTCTGAGGATTCCATATTTGATAACAATGAGAATGATTTACAATTCAAAAGAGTTGGTTATTTTCTCGAAATAGTTAATCAAGAAATATATTTAATGACTATTCCTTATCTTAAAAATTGGACTGAAGAAAACGGAATAAACTCTTTAAAATCAAATGGAATTCGCCCGAAAATTAATCTTGAAAACGGATTTTATAGTGTTGAGATTTTGGGTGGAGAAACTAATCAAGAAAGTGGTTGGGAGCCTACATTAGAATTTATTCTGAAGAAGAAGGACAAAGAAATAAAACTTACTGCGGAAGATGTGAACTTTAAATTTCAAATAAAGAGCAAGGAATATTAAAGAAAAAAGCTGCTAACACGGTATAAAAAACATAGGGCGTTTGTGCTAAATTCAAAGTTCTGTGCATATTTACAAAGTCCGCTAAATATAAAATTTGGCGTTTATAGAAGAAAAAATAAAAGCAAAATATTTATATTTAGCTAAGTAATAAACTGAAACGATAGTGCTTATTTATTTCCCTACGTTTCTTATACTAAACGTTGGCCGCAATAAAAAAATGAACTGGAACAACTATTTGGCCGAAAGTAAATCACCATCTGATTACCCACATTTGGGAATTTTAGAAGGAACTGTTCGTTGCCCATTTGATATTTCTGAATTACCAACTAATTCTGAAATAATAGACATGCCAACGCCTCTTAAAAAATTTAAACTGAATTATTTCAATTATGAACATTTGATTGGAAATAAAGTTGTTGAAGGAATAATACTAAATGACTTAGATGAAGAGCGTTTGAGTGTAATTGCTTCATTACCAAATCTAAAATATCTTAACATCTCTAACAACAAACAAGATGCCATTCCAAATTTATCCGTTTTAAAATCTTTAGAAGTTTTAATTTTAAGTGGAATAACTAAAGTAGAAAACATCAATTTTATTGCGAATTTGGAAAACTTAAAAACATTATATATTTATGGAATTAAGAATTTGTATGAATTAAAACCACTTACAACGTTACCTCAATTAAAGGAATTATGGTTAGACCACGGAAGAATGGGAGGAACTGGGAAAGCCGTTAAAAATATTGAGCCTTTATCAGAATTGAATAATTTGGAATACTTAAATATGATTCTAAATGTTGAGAATAAAAATTATGATATTTCACCATTACTGAATTTAAAGAAGTTAAAACATTTGAGAACCTTGCCAAGGTTTATGAATAAGGAAAAAAAAGAAACGTTAGAAATGGAAATTCCATTAGTTAAAATAATATAAATTACTGTGATTAACAAAGTATATAATTTACTGCTAGTTTTAGCTTACTTCTGAAAATCTTCGCGGACTCTTTCAAATAGATTAGGTGCTTAAACCACGCAAAAACCATATAGACACGTTCTAACCAATTTTAGTAAACATTGAGTAAATCATTAAAATATGGACTTTTGGTTTTAGGAATTGCAATAACTGCAGTTGCTGGGGTTATTGCTTATGGACTTTCTTTAATGGAAATTGAAGATCAATATGGTGATTATCAAGAGATTTTTTATCAATCAAAAGATTTAGATATAATAGTTAATGAAGAAATTTCTCAATTTGGAATTGTTGGAAAAAATTGGAAAAGATTAAACGTTTGGACAAAAAAGATGGATTCAACCGATTTATACACTTTTGCAAGTAAGGCAAGTTACTATTCAAAAATAAAAGTATATCGACCAAAAACAAAGATTGAAAAAATAAAACAATTGAATTTTAGTGATATTCAAAAACTGATTTCAGAAAATAAAATTGAATTAATATTGGAGCATCAAAATGAATAAACAAGGTAAACGTTTATGGAAGATACTTTTAATGATAACCTCAATACCTCTTAAGTATTATCATTAATTAAAATCATGACCTTGTTAAAATAACCAAACCCCATTATAAATATTTTACCTAAATTGTTAAAATATTAAAACCATTAACCAAATCAATTAAAACCGAAAACATGTTAGCATTAGTATTACTGTATTGGATAGGCAAGTATTTTTACAAATTGGCAGAAGTCTACAATAAAAGCCAATGGGGTTTTGCTATTTTAGGCATCGTGGTGTATTACGCAGGTATCGTCATTTTTGCGTTCGCTTTAGGTATAATAGCAGAACTTGTAGCACCAGGTGCTATAGATGGTGTTAACGACACGTTGTTAGGTATTATAATGCTTCCTTTTGGACTTTTAAGCGCTTATTTACTGTATAAATATTTAGAGAAAACGTGGGAGAAGAACAAACCTAATACCGATGTAATGATCGATGAAATTGGTTTAGAGTAGGTATTTAGCTTTCTAATGAAGCACAAGCTAATTAAAGCTCATGTTTTAAAAATTTGCTTTTAAATAAATATTGCTTAAATTGTTTGTTTAACACTCTAATAATTCTCACGATGAAGAAAATGAAAAATGTAGTAGCTTTAGTATTAGTAGCGATTATGATGTCTAGTTGTGCCACCGTTTTTGGAGGTCCAGTAACGGCATCTCAAAAAAGAAAACCAGCTGGAGGCGAACAACAACGCCAAGTAAGAGTTGTGGCATTAATAGCCGATATTATAATTTTTGCACCTAGTTTAATTGTAGATTTTGCAACAGGCGCTATTTACAAGCCGAGATAGTAACTTGGTAAAACGTATATTTAAAAAGCTCAAAAGATTTAATCTTTTGAGCTTTTTTATTTTATTTCAATAATAAAGTTAAACTTAAAGCGCCATGTGCGCCAATAACAAGCGATTGCTCAATATCGGCTGTTTTAGATGGCCCAGCAATAAATACTCCAAAATCGTTTGAATTGCCAGCATTTATTTTTTGGTACGCTTGGTGCATATAAGGCACAATATTGTCTTTACTGGTTACAATAACAAGGTGTTTTGTAATAAACGGTAAAACACGCATAGGTAATTGCTTATCGGTTACCCAAACCGATCCGTTTTCGGCTACAGCCAATTCACTTTCAAGAATTAAAATATCTAAATCTTCTAAATCTTGTGGTTTTTCAATGTTTGCTAAATCTATAGTGTTAAAAGCACTGGTGTTCTCTATAGCCGAATATTTAATTTTAGCATCCGGAAACAAGTTTTCAACCTGTGCAACAACATCGTTAGAGGCTATTTCAATAACGTTTGCTCCAACAACTTCGGCTTTCTTGGTAAATTCCTGTACTAAATCTAAACCTTCATCAAACAGCGCTAAATCTATGTTTGGTAACGGCAAAGCGTCTGGTTTATTAGCTTCTATTCGGCTTAATATTTTATCTCTACTGCTCATAGCTTAGTTGTTTTTACCTTTGTTTTCTTCTCTTTTCTTGTACCAATCGTCAAAACTTTCTTTTGGACCTGTTGGTAAATCACGGGCTTTTCCCCAGGCATTGGGTTTCGAGTTTATTACCGCTTTTGGTAAGGTTCTTAAACTCCAACGCGCAATTTTTCCAACCTTTTCAAATTGTTTAGGTTTAGCAAAAATGCTTCCCATAACTTGCATAGACTTCTTTTTTATAAAAGGCTGTGGCGTTTCTTTAGTAATAATTTGTCGCCATTTATAAAGTTGCGCATGGATGTCGATTTTCACCGGACACACATCCGAACAAGATCCGCAAAGGGTAGAGGCAAAGGGTAAGCTGCTGTGTTTTGTTAAATCTTTACCTGGCGATAGAATAGAACCAATTGGTCCTGGAATGGTAGCATCGTAACTATGGCCACCACTACGTCTGTAAATTGGGCAAGTATTCATACAAGCGCCACAACGAATACAGTGTAAAGAGGCTCTAAAATCCGGACGACTTAATTGCTCCGATCTTCCATTATCTACAATTACTATGTGCATTTTTCTGCCATCGCTAGGTTTTTTAAAATGCGATGAATAAGTGGTTACCGGTTGCCCAGTAGCCGACCTTGCTAATAAGCGTAAAAACACACCTAAGTGTTCTTGCTTTGGTATTATTTTCTCGACACCCATGCAGGCAATATGTACAGGAGCTAAATGTGCGCCCATATCGGCATTACCTTCATTGGTGCAAACTACAAAGCCTCCAGTTTCTGCAATGGCGAAATTTACACCGGTAATTGCAGCATCGGCTTCAATAAATTTTTGTCTTAAATGTTTTCTCGCTTCTCCAGTTAAATATTGCGGATCGCCATCACAAGGTTTTGTGCCTAAATGTTCTTGAAACAACTCGTCTACCTCATGTTTGTTTTTATGTATGGCTGGCAATACAATATGACTAGGCGGCTCTTTGGCCAATTGCACAATACGCTCACCTAAATCGGTATCGATAACTTCTATTCCATCGGCTTCCAAATGCGGATTTAAATGGCATTCTTCAGTTAACATCGACTTACTTTTTACAACTTTTTTAGCGTTGTTATCTTTTAAAATTTTATGTACTATTTGGTTGTGCTCTTCGCCATTGGCCGCCCAGTGTACTTCTACACCGTTTTTGTTGGCATTGGCTTCAAACTCACGTAAGTAAATATCGAGATTAGAAAGCATGTGCGCTTTAATGCCATGCCCCAAGTTTCTTAGCTCTTCCCAACCTTGCACATGGTGTACAGATTTGTCGCGTTTATGGCGAACAAACCACAAGGCCTTATCATGCCAATCGACTTTTTTTTCGTCTTTATTAAATATGCTAGCTAGTTTTGGATGACTCATAATGTTTTGTTTTACAGCACCTGTTGGCGGTTAAAATTAAAGACTACTGTTTAAAATTTCGGCAATATGCAAGATTTTTAAAGGCTGTTGGTTTCGGTTAACCAAACCTTCTAAATGCATTAAACAGGAGGTGTCGGTGGCCGTCATAACTTCAACACCACTTTCTAAATGATCTTTAATTTTATCTTTCCCCATTTTTACAGAAATGGCCTCTTCGGTAACGGCAAATGTGCCACCAAATCCGCAACATTCATCACTTCGTTTTACAGGCATTAATTCTACGCCTTTTACTTCTTGTAGTAATTCTTCAATGTAAGAAAAACGCGGGCCTACCACTTCCGAGCAAGAACCTAAACGTAGGCCTCGTAAACCGTGGCAACTTTTATGTACACCGACCTTAAAGGGGAATGATGCGCCTAAATCTTTAACTTTTAAAATATTTAATATGAAGTCGCACAACTCGTAAACATTGTTTCTAACCTTAGTAACATCGTCGGTTTGTGGAATAATATCGTAATGCTTTTTTACATGATAAGCACAACTTCCAGAAGGCGTAACAATGTAATCGAAGTCTTTAAAATTATCAACAAAATTATTGCAAGCACCAACCGATTCGTACTCGTAACCCGAATTGGCCATGGGTTGTCCGCAACAGGTTTGCCCTGATGGATAAGCAACATCAACCTTTAGTTTTTCTAAAAGTTCTAAAGTTGCTTTACCAACTTGCGGATAGAGTTGATTGATGTAACAGGGAATAAATAAACCTACTTTCATAAAATTTCTAATTTAAATGACTTGGGCTTCTAAAATGGTTTAAAATGAAGTTTTAAAACCGTTTTACAGCGCAGGACAAAATTAGAAGGAAATAGTATACCAGTCTGCCTAATTTTTGATCGTGTGTGATACTTTTTTTGCCTTGTATTGATTTTTTGATTAAAAAGTGCAATTAATCGTGCTTTGTTTTGTGCTTCTCCAAATACTCCGAAGGTGTGTAGTTCATCACGATTTTAAACTGCCTATTAAAGTTAGAAATGTTATTAAAACCAGACTCGTAACATATTTTTGAAATGTTGAATCTGTTCTCTAAGAGCAGCTTACAAGCATAGCCAATGCGGATTTCGGTAACGTATCTAGAAAACGTTTTTTTGTTAACACGCTTAAAGTAGCGGCTAAAGGCCGAAGGATTCATATGTGCAATTTCAGCAGCTTTATTAAGTGAAATATCTAAATTGAAATTTTTAAAAATATAAGCCTGCACATTATCTTGGGTATCACTTTTAGAGGAATTAAAGGAATTTATAAAACCTTGACTGGATAGCTTTTTAGTGTCGGTATGTTTTGCTAAAGCGTGCAAAATGTTTAAAAATGCCATGGTTTTTTCGAAACCTTCTAGAGCGAGCATGCTTTTAATATCGTTAAGGAGTTTTTTATTAACATTCAAAAACTTGAGTCCGTAGCTAGCACGTTTAAATAATTCTAAAATATGAATCATTTCTGGCGTTTCGAAGAATTTGGGACCTAAATAATTTTCTTTAAAATGTATAGCAATGGCTTTGGCTGTTTGCTCCGAAGTTTGCTCGAAATACCCATCGTCATTAAGCCACATGTGCGGCAAGTTTTTACCAATAAGTACCACATCGCCAATACCAAACTTTTCAACACTATCACCAATAAAGCAGGTGCCTTCACTCTTTAAAACTACCACAAGCTCTAGCTCAGGATGGTAATGCCATATTTTTAAAAAATAAGGATATTCGTTAATTTTAGTGGTAAACGAACTATTGGTGAGGTTACTACGATCTAAAAGGTGCAGTTTCATTATTAAAGTTAGTATAGGTGGTGGTTAATAGACATAAAATAACAAAAAAGGTTTAATCCGGCAAAAATAATATTGCTATTGTTTTGTTAATTGTGATTTTAAGCAGAAACCAAAGTTTGGTTAATGTGCCGTTAAATAGGCCAATTGTTGATAATAATTAAAAATGTATCCGGTTTATCAATACCTTTTTAAAGATAACGCCATAGGCTGTTTTATAGTAACTAACTATTGCATTATAAAAACTGTTGATAACTTCTATGTAAGGATTCAATCAAAAATTCTACTTTTGTTATACCAATTTCATAGTTAAATTGGTCTTAATCAAAATTTAATAGCAATTATGTCTGATACAATTGAAAAGTTAAAATGCTTAATTATAGGGTCAGGACCTGCAGGTTATACAGCAGCAATTTATGCGGCTAGAGCCAACATGAATCCAGTGTTATATCAAGGAATACAGCCAGGCGGACAATTAACTACAACAAATGAAGTTGAGAATTTTCCAGGTTATCCAGAAGGTGTTACAGGACCTCAAATGATGATGGAATTACAAAAGCAAGCAGAACGTTTTGAAACTGATGTACGCGACGGTTGGATTACTAAAGTTGATTTCTCTGGTGATGTACATAAAGTTTGGGTAAATGATACTAAAGAAATTCACTGTGATACTGTAATTATTTCAACAGGAGCTTCTGCTAAATATTTAGGTATAGAATCTGAACAAAAATATTTAAAATTAGGTGGTGGTGTTTCTGCTTGTGCAGTTTGCGACGGCTTTTTCTATAGAAACCATGAGGTTGTTATTGTAGGAGCAGGAGATTCTGCTTGTGAAGAAGCTCACTATTTATCTAAACTTTGTAAAAAAGTTACCATGTTAGTGCGTAGAGACGAATTTAGAGCGTCTAAAATTATGGCTACTCGTGTTAAAAACACAGAAAATATTGAAATTTTATTCAATACGGAAACAGAAGAAGTTTTAGGTGACGGTCAAGTTGTTACAGGAGTAAGAGTTTCAAATAATAAAACGAAAGAAACTCAAGATATTCCTGCTACAGGATTTTTTGTAGCTATTGGGCATAAACCGAATACAGATATCTTTAAAGGCTTTATTGATATGGACGAAACAGGATACATTAAAAATGTACCAGGTCGTGCTTTAACAAATGTTGAAGGCGTATTTGTTTGTGGAGATGCTGCAGATCACGTATACCGCCAAGCGGTAACAGCTGCAGGTACGGGTTGTATGGCTGCTTTAGATGCAGAGCGTTATTTAGCTGCTAAAGACTCTTCTTTTGAGGTAAGCACTTCAAACTATAACTAAGAGTATTATAACATATTTTTTTAATATAAAGAAAAGACTGCTTGAAAAAGCGGTCTTTTTTTTGTTTAAAAGTGTGGTTAGGGTTTTGTTTTTTAGTTGAAAATTCATTTAAATAATTTTGATTAAAGTGAAATATTTAAAGCAAATTTCGAGTCGATATTATTTTACAATAGGTTTTAAATTTTGTATTTTAATAGATTAAAATAAAGTTTGTAAATAAGGAGAATTACAAAGGTTTTCTAAAGAAAAAATTAGCAATGAGTAAAGTAACCGATAAGGCATTAAAAGAACGTATTAAAGAGCTTACCTGCCTTTACGAGGTGTCGTCGAGCATTAGTAATGCCGATCCCGAACATATTGAAGCTACTTTAGAGGCTATTGCTAAAAGCCTGCAAAAAGCATTTTTATATCCTAAAAAAATAGGCATTCGTATTCTAGTGAATCGTTTAGAAATTCATACCGGAACAGACCCTGAAGATGTGGTTTCAATTCAATCTGAAATCAAAATTTTTAATGTAGTTAAAGGCCATATTGTTTGCTGTTTAAATGCCGATTCTTTTAAGGTAGACGATTTTTTAAATGAAGAACAACTCTTGTTAGATAATGTGGCTTTAAAAGTTGGCGATTTGTTGGAACGTATTGAAATTCAAAACAGTGAAGCCGCTTTAAAAAAACGCATGGAACATGCGGATCGATTAGGAATTCTTGGTGAAATAACAGCAGGAATTGCTCACGAACTCAATACACCATTAGCCAATATTTTAGGCTTTGCCGAATTACTGAAATCTGATTTTGAAGACGATAAAAAGATATCGGGCGATTTAAATAAAATTATTGATAATGCCATTTTTTCTAGAGAGGTTTTAAAGAAATTAATGTTTTTTGCTTGCGAAATGCCTCAAGAAATGAAACGTGTTAATCTCGTGCCTATTATTAAAAGTGCTATCGATTTACTCGATGCTTCTTTTAGAAAAGAACAGGTTAAGTATGTTGTAAAAATTGAAGATGAAACGCTGTGGTTAAAAGCAGACCCTATTCAACTGACTCAAATAATATTCAATTTACTCATGAATGCTATTTACTTCTCGCCAAAAGATGGATTGGTAACTATGGAAGCTCTACAAACAGAAACCGATATTATTCTAAAAATTCTAGATGAAGGCTCTGGCTTTACACCCGAAGCTTTAGAAAAAGTATTTCAACCATTTTTTACCACAAAGCCCATGGAAGATGGTTCTGGTCTTGGGTTAAGCGTGGTGCATGGTATTGTGGCATCTCATAAAGGCATCATAAAAGCAGAAAATAGAACACGTAAAGGTGCTATATTTACAATTACTTTACCAAAAAACTAAGGCATGCTATTACGTAAAGAAAACATATTAATTGTAGACGATGATGTCGATATTCTAGAGCTCTTGCAAAGGCATTTGCAGTCTTGGAATTATCATACCTACAAAGCAGTTTCTGTAAAAGAAGCGGTTACTATTTTGCGCGATACGAAAATAGATTTGTTAATTACAGATTTAAAAATGCCTGAAATTGATGGGGCAGAACTCATCAAATTTGTTTCCGAGCATTATCCTAAATTGCCAAAATTGGTGGTAACGGGCTATCCTTCGGTTCAAGATTCGCTATCGTTTATAAAATCTCGTGTGGTCGATTATTTAACTAAACCATTCACGAGGGAGGAACTTCAAAATGCGGTTAATAAATCGTTGGCCATTTCTAAGGAAAACAATCAAAAAACGATTAAACCTTCCGAAGAAAAAAATAAACCTTACGGTGAAATTATTGGTAATTCTGAAAAAATACAGGATGTTATTCAAATTATTGAACGTATTAAAGATAACAAAGCCACTGTTTTTATAAACGGGGAAAGTGGTACCGGAAAAGAGCTTGTAGCACGTGCGATACATTACCAAGGTAAATTTGCTAGAGCGCCATTTATTGTGGTTAACTGCGGTGCTATACCCGAAAATTTATTGGAAGCCGAACTTTTTGGTTATGTAAAAGGTGCATTTACAGGTGCCGATACAAATAGAGATGGCTTTTTTCAGGCGGCAAATGGTGGTACTATTTTTTTAGATGAAATAGGTAATGCGCCTTTAGCCGTGCAATTGCGCTTATTACGTGTGTTGCAAGAAAAGGAAGTGATTAAAGTTGGTGCACAAAAGCCCGAAAAAATTGATATTCGAATTATAGCGGCAACCAATAGCGATTTGCGCGACATGATCCAGAAGCAAACCTTTCGAGAAGATTTGTTTTACAGATTAACCGTTGTAGAAATACATGTGGCACCACTGCGAGAACGCAAAGAGGATATTCCGGTTTTGGTCGATAAATTTCTGTTTAAATATGGCGTAGAATATAAAGATCGATTTATAAAAATAACACCCGAAGCTTTGGCTATTTTAAACCGCTATAATTGGCCAGGGAATATTAGAGAGTTAGAAAACGTTGTGCAACGTGCTGTAATTATGTGTGATAAAATTATAGATGTAGCGCATTTGCCAGAGCATTTAAAATACACTTTAGAGTTTAGCGATACTAGCTTTGAACCGCTAAAAGTTATCGAAAAAAAATATATAGAAAAAGTATTGCGCGCCACAGGTAACAATAAAACAAAGGCCGCCGAAATTCTTCAAATAGATAGAAAAACCATTCGTCAAAAACTATCAGAATAAAGTCTTTTTACTGAGGTATTTTCTCCCGACTGGGTAATTTTGTACCAGTTTAAAAATATAAGTCTTTTATCGAAATATCACCAAAACCCTTTATTCGTAAAGGGTTTTGGTGTTTCTACACGTTACGTAATTCCAAATGGCACAAACGTTGCCTTTTATGGTTTAGGAATACTAAATGTAATAGAAATGAGTGTCAATCAATTTAATATCTGTCCGAGTTGTGTGCATTGTAAAACATGTGTGTTAACGTCTCAAAAGGATAAAGTTTGGTCTTGTAGCGAGTACGAAGAAGAAGCCTTAGAACCGAGTTTTTCATTAGCAAATCGAATAGATAAAAATAGAAGTAAAAAATCGTTAATGACGCTAGCTTAAGTTGGTATTGTTAGTAATTGATAAAAGCAGAATATCCAAAAAAAGAATTTAAATAGTTTTAATTTTAAAAGTAAGTATCCATGAAAAAGTATGTATTAGCAAGTTTTATAGTTTTAGGAAGTTTAAGCATCAATGCTCAAGATGATGTAAATGCATCGGCAACTTTAAAAGTAGGCGATGTTATTGAAATCGGAAATCCTTCAACAAGTAAATACAAACACATTAAGTTTCCGCGTGCAAATTTCATCATTAAAAGAAATGGCGTTGCAGATTATAAAAGCGCTTTAGGCGAAGAAGTTGTTGTAACAGAAGTAGAAACGCTTAAAGAAGGTGATACTAGAATTAGCGTAAAGCGTAAGGATGGTAGACGTTTTTTTAATACAGTATCCAACGTTTCTATAAGTTTAGAAAAAGCTATAGAGGCTAACGAAATTAAAATATAGTACCTAATCTCATTAAAAATTTAAGGTAATGGTAGAAGTAGCAGAATTAAATAAGAAAGCACATAAGAAACCGTTAAAAGGCATGATGGAGAACGTCATGAATCAGTTTAATCATGCTGCTGATATAATTAATTTACATCCTAATATTCGTAGAATACTGAGCATAACCAATAACGAAATTATTGTGCATTTTCCGGTTAAGATGGATAATGGCGAAGTAGAAATATTTACAGGATATCGCGTACAGCATAATAATGCGTTAGGACCTTATAAAGGTGGTTTGCGCTATCATCCAACAGTTGATATTGATGCCGCAAGAGCGCTGGCGATGTGGATGACGTGGAAAACCTCTTTAGCTGGTTTGCCTTATGGTGGAGGTAAAGGTGGTATTCAAATAGATCCTTCTAAATACTCTACCTCAGAATTAGAGCGTATTACGAGACGTTTCACCTTTGCTTTAGCCGATAATATTGGGCCAGAACACGATATTCCTGCTCCAGATATTAATACGAATAGCCAGACGATGGCATGGATTTCAGATACGTACATGAGTACGCGTCCGCCAGCAGAACGTTCGGCTAATTTACATGTAGTAACAGGTAAGCCCGCAGGAAGCGGTGGCTTGGAAGGCAGAGATCGTGCAACGGGTTACGGTGTGTTTTTAACCATT
This sequence comes from Algibacter sp. L3A6, assembly GCF_009796825.1. GTDB lineage: Bacteria > Bacteroidota > Bacteroidia > Flavobacteriales > Flavobacteriaceae > Algibacter. The sequence goes on along the minus strand of NZ_CP047030.1, from coordinate 104,394 downwards.
AAGTTTTGGGCCGACAAAAATAAAATTAACCTAGAAAATAAAAAGTTTATAGTACAAGGTTTTGGTAATGTTGGGTACTGGGCATCTTATTTTTTAGAAAAAGAAGGCGCTGTACTTGTTGCTGTGCAAGATGCGTTTGGTAGCATTGAAAATCAAAAAGGGATTGACGTTGAAAGTCTGTTTAATTATACAAAATCTAACGCAGGGAGTATTGTTGGTTTTCCAATAGCAAATGATACTTCGAATGATACCTTTTTTGGAATAGATTGCGATATTTTAATTCCTGCGGCATTGGGAAATCAAATTACAAAAGATAATGCGCACGATATTAAAGCGACCCTTATTGCCGAAGGTGCAAACGGACCGATAAATGTAGAAGGCGAGCAAATTTTAGTGGAAAATGGCGTAACCATAATACCCGATATTTTATGTAATTCTGGTGGTGTTATAGGAAGTTATTTTGAATGGTTACAAAACCGAAACGGCGAGCTTTGGCAGTTAGATGAGGTGGTTGTAAAACTCGATAAAAAATTAAAAGAATCGTTTAATAAAGTTTATGAATATTCTATAAAAGAATCTATGGATATGCGCACAGCCGCCTACTGTATTGCCATAGAACGCATAGAGAAAGCTTATGTGTTAAGAGGGATATTTCCATAAATAGAATAGATAAAACAGAATAAAAATGAAATACGGAAGCCTAATATTAGAGAAAAAAGAATATGTGTATTTGAAACGTATACTTAACGTGTCTGGTTATGCAGGAGATTTTGAAATTCAAAAATCTTTACAAAAACTAAGTGAAGAGTTAAAGGAAGCTCAAATAGTGGATAATGAAAAAATGCCAAGCGACATTATTCGATTTAATAGTAAGGCGACTTTAATTTTTGAGAATGGCATAGAAAAAACATTGCAATTGGTGATTCCAACCGAAAGGGATGTAAACAAGAATAAAGTTTCAATTTTAGCGCCTATGGGTGCAGCGTTAATTGGTTATGCAGAAGGCGATACTATTATTTGGGATTTTCCGGGAGGAAGGCATCATTTAAAAATAGCCCATGTAAATCAGGAAGAAACCGTTAAAGGTTTGAATCTAGTAATTTAAAAAATCTTTAAAAATGAAAACAGAATATTTAGAAATTTACGACCATGATTCTGATGTTGATATTACACATAAAATCAACACCACAGAACTCGATAATTGGATAAGCCATATTAAATACATTCAAAAAGAATTGGAGAATTTAACGGGCATATATAGTGCAATAAGCCAAACCGTAGAAGAGGATGGGGTTTTAAATAAGCTTTCTAAAAAGCAAGCAGAAAATCAAATCTTGCTAAATGCACTTAATAAGTATGTGCTATTACGCTCTAATTTAATTGAGTGTGATGATATGCAATGCGATATGGTGTACATAACAGAACACGAAAGTTATAGAAGAACTTACCTCTACCATATTGATAAATACAGAAGATTGAAAGATGAGGTATATAGTGTAATACAAGCCAAACTAACTTTGTAAAGGGGGAATAGTACTTAATTTATATAATTTTTTGGACCATATTTTATTACATAGAATAGATAATCAAAGGCGACTTTGCATTCAAAAAGATTTAAAAGAATTAAATCTTTGGCTCTATACACTCGAGCAGTTTAATAACAAATTAGATTGCTTTAGTGTTTTAGAAAAACGGCTTATTAAAAGTCCATCGGTGGAAAATCTAATTAAAGCACTCCGACGAAAAAATGTTTTGGTTATGGCTACTTTTTGTAAGTATAGCCAAGATTTAAAAATTGAATTTGAATATGGTAAAACAGAGTACAATGAAGTAAGATCGAAATTGCACGAAAAAAAGCGAGAACAATACAAACTCCTTTTACAGGAATGTACCGCTTTTGAAACGCATATTTATAAATTGTTAATGCGATATAAACTTAAATAATTAGAAAACATGAAAAAGATTTTAATTCCCACAGATTTCTCTACAAATAGCTATAAAGCTATAGATTACATTACAGAGCTCTTTAAAAATGAAGCCTGTGCGTTTTACTTTCTTAATGTTTATAATTACGGAACAGGAGGTTTAAGCGCTATTGAAATGTTGCAGGCCGATGATGAATGGTTTGAAAAACCTAAAGAAGAATCTTTACAGCACTTGGGAGATTTACTCGATGAATACGCTGTAAATAAAAATAATGAAAAGCACGAATATCATGTTATTTCCGAAGGTTTAAGTCTGGTAAAGGCTATGGAAAAACATATAGAAAGTATCGATGTCGATTTAATTGTGCTAAAAGGCAATGCTAAAATTAGTAAAAACATAAAATCTATTGTTGGAAAAATTAGAACCTGCCCCGTTTTAATTGTTCCGCCGTATGCTTCCAAGAATAAGAAAATTAATTTAGCCATAGCATCAAATTTTACTGAAGAAGTAAGAACAGCAGAAATTGATAGCTTTTTAGAAATCTTTAAAAACACCAATTTTATGATCACCGTGTTAGCTCTTACAAGTGATACGGATATACCAGATGAAACCAGTAGACATATTAAATTACTGTGTAATCATTTAGAAAATCAAACGGATAAAACTGTAGCCTTAGAGTTTACAGCAAAATCTGATAATTTAAAAACTTATGCTATTTCTCATTTAAGTAGCATTATGTGTGTGGTAGACAAGAAACCAGATCTACTTCGAAAAATTGGGTTGTGTAAATCTAGAGTTATTTCAACTTTAGAAAAACTTCATAACAACCCAGTTTTAACTATACATCAGTAGTTTGATGTTAATTTTTTAGTTAAGTTGTTGGTAGAGCCTTTGAGATAATCAGAGGCTTTATCTTTTTCTGAAATTAGTTTAAATGTAAAACTCTGTAGTAGAGTGTATTTCTTTTAAAACAAAATAACTTTCTAGTACACCAATGTTTTCAATTTTAGAAAGTTTAAGCCGAACAAATTCATGATAATCAGTAAGACTTTCAAGATTTATCTTCAGGAAAAAATCAACCTTTCCAGCCATATGGTAACACTCTTGTACTTCTTTTAGAGCTTTAATTTGGCTTTCAAACTTTTCTATAAAACCTTCGTTGTGGTAACGAAGAGAAACCATACATACCGCTGTTACAGCTTTTTTTAAATGTGTTTTGTTAAGTAAGGCAACGTACTTTTTTATGTAGCCTTTGTTTTCTAAACGTCTAATACGCTCGTAAACTGGTGAGGCTGTTAAATTGAGTATTTTGGCAATTTCTTTAGTCGTTTTTTTAGAATCTTTTTGTAAAATTCTTAAAATATGAAGGTCTACGTCGTCTAGTTTTTCCATTTGTGCAGATAATTTTACTGTTTAAAAAGATTAAAAGGAGTTGGTTTAGTTAATAATATGGTGTTGTTTTATTTTGAAAGATAAAAATACTTATTTATTGCTTATATAGCGTTTAGTTAATGGAGTAATTGTTGTTTTTGGTAATTTTGTTCTGTAATACATTGAGTTATGAAACACGAAAGAATTTTAATTACTGGAGCAGGTGGCCAACTTGGTACCGTATTAACAGTTGAATTACAGAAAAAATATGGAGCGGATAATGTGGTCGCTTCAGATTTAAGATTAAATCGAGATTTTACAGGACATTTTGAGGTTTTGGATGCTACCGATTTCGAAGCACTTAAAAGTGTAGTCTTAAAATATAAGATTACTCAAATATTTCATTTAGTGGCTATTTTGTCTGCTAATGGTGAGAAGTTCCCTTTAAATACTTGGGATATTAACATGAAATCTTTATTTAATGTTTTAGAAGTTTCAAGATTACACGGAATCAATAAAGTGTTTTACCCAAGTTCTATTGCCGTTTTTGGTGAAGATGTAGAAAAAGATAATACGCCTCAAAATCCTAATTTAACGCCTTCAACTGTTTACGGTATGAGTAAAGTCGCTGGTGAAAACTGGGCGAATTATTATCATAAAAGATATGGTTTAGATGTCCGTTCTTTAAGGTATCCAGGAGTTATAGGGTATCAATCTATGCCTGGTGGAGGTACAACAGATTATGCTGTAGATATTTATCATAAGGCTGTTAAAAATGAATCTTTCGAGTGTTTTTTAGAAGCTTCAACTCATTTACCAATGATTTTTATAGACGATGCCATTAGAGCAACTATAGAGTTAATGGATGCGCCTGTTGAAGAAATTTCAGTGAGAACATCTTATAATTTATCAGGAATGAGTTTTGCGCCGCAGGAGGTATTCGATGTTATTAAAAAAACAATTCCTAATTTTGAAATAGCTTATAAACCCGATTTTAGACAGGGGATTGCAGACTCATGGCCTAATAGTATTGATGATACTCAGGCTAAAAAAGATTGGGGTTGGCAACCAAAATATAACTTGGAAAACATGACGGAGGTTATGATTGAAAAGTTGAGAATATATTATAATAATAAATTAATAGCATAAAAATAAAGCGATGTACGGAAGCATAAAAGACAAATTACAAGAAGAGTTACAAGCCATTAAAAATGAAGGTTTGTACAAGGAAGAGCGTATTATTACAAGTTCTCAAGATGCTGTTATTAAAGTATCAACAGGCGATGAGGTTATTAATTTTTGTGCGAATAATTATTTAGGATTATCAAACAATAAAGACGTGATTCAGGCGGCTAAAGATACTTTGGATACGCATGGGTTTGGTATGTCTTCAGTGCGTTTTATTTGTGGAACTCAAGATATTCATAAAGAATTGGAAGCTAAAATAGCTGAGTTTTTTCATTGTGAAGATACTATTCTATATGCTGCTGCTTTTGATGCCAATGGAGGTGTTTTCGAACCGCTTTTAAATCATGAAGACGCTATTATTTCCGATTCATTAAATCATGCTTCTATTATCGATGGTGTACGTTTATGTAAGGCTGCAAGATATCGTTATGCTAATAATGATATGAGCGATTTAGAAGCTAAACTTATTGAAGCTAATAAACAAAATCATCGTTTTAAAATTATTGTAACCGATGGTGTATTTTCTATGGATGGCGTAGTTGCAGAATTGGATAAAATTTGTGATTTAGCCGATAAGTATGATGCTTTAGTTATGGTTGATGAATGCCATGCCTCTGGTTTTATTGGTAAAACGGGTCGTGGTACTATTGAGCTTAAAAATGTATTAGGCCGTGTAGATATTATCACAGGTACGCTTGGTAAAGCTTTAGGTGGCGCGATGGGTGGTTTTACAACGGGTAAAAAAGAAATTATCGATATGTTACGCCAACGTTCGCGTCCGTATTTGTTTTCAAACTCTTTAGCTCCAGCTATAGTTGGTGCTTCTTTAAAAGTGTTTGAAATGTTAGAAAAAGATACTTCGCTTCGAGATAAGTTAGAAGAAAATACAAAATATTTTAGGAGTAAAATGGAAGCTGCTGGTTTCGATTTAGTAGGGGCAGATGCAGCAATTGTGCCAGTTATGCTTTATGATGCTAAGCTTTCTCAAGATATGGCAAATCAACTTTTAGATGAAGGGATTTACGTTATTGGTTTCTTCTATCCTGTAGTACCAAAAGATAAAGCTAGAATTAGAGTACAACTATCTGCTGCGCATACTAAAGCGCATATTGATAAAGCCGTTAATGCTTTTATTAAAGTGGGTAAAAACTTAAAGGTTATTAGTTAAGAAGAAAACTTTAAAGAGTTAAATATTTAAGTTGAAATGTCTTCGTTTTAACGCTTCAAAGCGAAGTGGCCTCTTAAATCGAAGGCATTTCCATCTTGAATAATTTGTGCTAAATACCAATAATCATCAGCAGGAAGATGTTGTCCGTTAAAGGTGCCATCCCAACCATCTGAGTCATGAGTTAAGGTTTTTAATAGTTTTCCATATCTATTATAAATATATACTACCGTTCCTGGTAATTGAGCAGCGCCAACAACGTGCCAAGTGTCGTTAAACAAGTCGTTGTTAGGCGTAAAGTACTTCGGGATATCAAATATAAACACAGGACGGGTTTCGTCCATACAGCCATTTAAATCTCTAACAGTTACCAAATGTTCTCCATAAGGAACATTTGTAAAAATATTAGAAGTTTGTGGTTCTCCATCATCTAAGATATAAACATAATCTCCTGTTCCGCCCGACCGAATATTTACTATAATACTGTTTGGATCGGTAAAGTTTGTTGTTGGAGGAGCAATATCTATTATTGCAGCATCAGATAGAACAACCTCAAAATCGGCCGAAGTCGAACAAGAATTCGTTGTAGAATAAGTTCTAGTTACTGTAACACTATAATTTCCTGGGTTTTCTGGTTGAATTGTGATTTCTGGAGTTGTTGCTCCGGTAGACCATAAATAGGTGTCGCCAGCTACACCTGTTTCTGCGCTAACAGTAATAGGCATATCATTACAAATTGGTATTATTTCTTCTAAATCAATAATTGGTAAAGCGTTTACGTAGGTGTTAAACTGGGTAATATCGTAACATGTTGTAGCGGTAGACTCTAATCTAGCATAAATAGTTTCTCCATTTTCAGCGACGTATAGATTACTTAACGGATTTATTTTTTCATCCGCATCGGTAACGTTATTGTAATAAGTAATACTGTGTGTATTTGGGTTTAAACCTCCAAGAATAATGGTGTTGGCATTGGTTAAATCGAACTCTAAAAAACCATCATCGTCGTCATCACATTCTGTTAAGTCTGCAGGAGTACTAGAAGCACGCGGGTTAATGTAAACTCTTAAGTTAAACGAAGTCACAATGTGGCAGGTATTAGCAATATCTGTTACTCTAGCATAAAAGGTTTGATTTAGATTGGTGTAATTATACATTGGGTCTAGCGGATCCGTGTTGTTCTCGGCTTGCATTTCTGTTTCATGGTAAGAAATGGTTACAGCACTAGTATCATCAACTAAGCGAAGGTCTACTTGAGATAAATCATAAGTATCAGTATCATTATCACAAATGGCGATAGTACCAACCGTTAAGGTTTCTGGTGGTAAGTTAACCTCTAATTCTTGTGGTATAACACTAAAACATCCCGTTAGTGTATTGGTTACTTTTATATATACTGTTTGTGCTGGAGAATTGAAAGCGGTTGGGGTTGCAATTTCATTGGTATTATCGAAACCATCATCACTAATATCATCTAGATTTTCAAAGTAATTGATAGCTATGTTAGATTGAATTCTATCGTATATTTCAAAATCAGCATCCTCTAGATTAAAATTTGTAATACCATCATAATCTGCGTCACAACTAATTAACGGACCTGTAACTTGTGATATATCTGGAGCCGAAATAATGTTTAAACTCAACGTTTCAACTACATAACATAAAGAATCATCACTTTCAATACGTACAAATAAAGTTTGTGGGTTTACAACATTGGTGTAACTAGAACCTGCAATAGGGTTTGTATTATCTTGCGCATCTAATTGCGTTGTGTGATAAGAAATATTTAAATCATCGGGAGATCCGTTTGTAATTTCTTGTGTTTTTGTATCTAAGTCAAAAACAGCTATTTCATCATTACTAATATCATCACAAATTAAATATTGCGCTGGCGTATTGTAAATAGGGTCTGGAGCTACTTGTATAGTGAACGAGGTTTCAGCAAAACAGTTAGCGTCCGTAATGTTTTCAACACGTACATATATGGTTTGGCTAGGTGTTGTGTTGTTGTAAATATTGGTCTTGTCGATTGGCATTGTAAGTGCTGCATCTTCAAAATAGTAAACCTCTTTACCTGTTTGGCCATTTAAAATTTCAGTATCTTTTTCCGATAATAAAAAATCTGCGGTTCTATCTCCATCAACTTCACATATTTGATAGTTTGTAATAACAGGAGGATTAGGTAGCGTATTTACAATAATTTGCTGTTCAACTATATTGTAACAACCCGACGTATTAGCGCTACTTTCTACTCTTACATATATGGTTTGCGTATTAGCATTGTAATCTGTAGGTGTAGCTATTGGGTTTATAAAGTTATTAGCATCGTCAACATTGGTGTAATAACTAAATACATTAACGGAAGGATCAGCTACAATTTCGGAATTCTTATCTTCTAAATTAATAATAGAGAATCCATCGTCATCATTATCACATACCACAAAATCTGAAGGAGTTGTAGCGGCAGGAGCTAAAAGAATTTGAATTTCAAAAGGATTAATAGTTGCGCAACCTGTTGCAACATGTTGTATACGCGCATAAATAGTTTCTAAGCTATTGGTGTTAGTATAGAAAGGCGGTAACTGATTGGTGTTATTTTCTGCATCGGTAAGTTCTCCGAAATAAGTAACTTCAAAATCTGGATTACCGTTTAATACTGTACTGTCTAATGAGTGTAAATCAATGCTAACAAAACCATCATCATCAGAATCACAATAGGGAAGTGGTACGGCAGGATTGAATAATAATACTGGATTAATGACAAGTGTAATATCTGATAATTCGGAACATCCGCTATCTGTATCTTCTATCCTAATAAATAACGTCGTTGGGTTTTCTGCTGTATATAAAATAGATTTATCGAGCATGTTTATGTTCGCATCTCGGTCTGATTCATCTTCGAAAAAGTTTACACTAATAGGATTTGGTAACTCGTTAGCAATAAAAGTTTCAACAGAGTTTAAATTAAATTGAAGTAAATCGTCTGGATCTTCATTGGTATCACAAAGAGCAAAAAAACCAGTGTCTGTGCCCGTTAAAAGTAAGTTCGTGTGAACTTCTAAAGGCACAATGGTAGGGCAACCAGTAGAATCGTCCACAATACGTACATAAAGAATACGGAATCCTGGTTCTCCTGCAGCATTGGTGTATTGGTAATTGGTTTCGTTTGCAATTGGGTTAGTACCTGTTTGTGCATCATCTATGCTTTCGTGAAAAGTAGCTGTTACACCTGTTAAGCCTCCAATAATATCGTCTATTGCTTGTGTTAAATCGAAATTAGCTGATCCATCTTGATCGCTATCACAGGCATCCAAATATTGGGTATCTCGATTAACAATAGGGCTAATAGTAATCTCTATATCGAGTTGAGTTTGGCTTATACAACCAATTGCAGGGTTAAGTATTCTAACATAAACACGCTCGTTTGGCGTATTCAGGTTTTGGTATGGTGTTGGTATTGGGTTAGCGCCTGTATTGGCATCAGCTTGGCTATAGTGATAAGTTACTATAAGCATACTGTCTCCAGCACTAATTTCGGAGTCTTTTTGAGTTAAATCTATTATGGCATAACCATCAGGTAAATTATCGGTGTCACAAATTTCTAATACAGAAGGAGTGTTTATAACTGGTAACGGATTAACAATTAAGTCGAAATTAGTATATGCGAAACAACCAGAATCTGAATCTTCAATACGAACAAAAATATTTTGAGGGTTAGATGCCGCATTGGGTATTGGTGTTAATATTCTGTTTACGTTTGTACGTGCTTCTGTTTCGTTGTAGTGATACGAAAAGGTGTAGTTTGTAAACGGAATATTGGCAACTAACTCGGCGGTTTTTGTAGATAAATCGAAAATTTCAATTTCATCACCACTGGTGTCATCACATAATTGATAATCTGTAATTGGTGTAATTTGTTCTTCGGTATTTAGTACCACAACAACTTCATCTTTTTCTATACAAGTATTTCCATTTAATGAAACGCTTACTTCAATTCTATACGTTCCACTTTCAATAGCTGTGTATGTTGGAGTAATAGCTCCTATAATTTCAACGTTATCTTTAAACCATTTGTAAGATGCAAAGCTGTTATTGATATCTCCATCTAAAAGCGCAGAACTTTCGCAGCTGGTAATATCTTCACCTAAATCTAATATTTTAAAACTATCACCTTCTATAAAAACAGCAGAATCGTAAGTTCCATCAGTTTGATCTGCAATAACTAGCTTTACGTGATAAGATACATAAGGCGTAATGGTTGTGGCCGCTGTTAATACGGTAGTTCTACCAATGTAGTTGGTGTCTCCAATATTATATCCTGCAAAATATTGCTCGTTTTCGGCAGCACATGCAGGTAATAAGTTAGGATGAACTGTTCTAGTATTTACCGGTGTTGTTGTGCCTGGGAGAAGAGCTATGTTTTGATAAGGTGCAGTGCTTCCTGTTTCTTTTATAAGAAATACGAAACCATCGGAAACTTGACAAGGATTAATACCATCGTAATCTTCGGAAGCAAATAAATAATTAAATTGAAATTGTCCTGAAATTGAAACAATATCGAACTCTATTGAAGTTGCATTTAAGGTATTGGTTGTACCAAGAGCGGTTTCTAAATCGGGATCTGTTCCCCAAACGGAAGATCCTTCGCTTAATGTAGGCGTAATAAGGGAATTTCCTCCAGAATTTGCAGCTCCTGTAGAAAGCATGATACCACTTGCAAAAGGAAAATTAGAACTCGCACGTTCAAAATAACCATAACTATTAAAACCATGTGGTGTTCCATTTATGGCCGATTCAACATTAGAAATATCTACACAACCATCTACAAGGTTATCTTCAACTAAAGATTGTACAGGTACACTACTATCTACCGATATTTTTTGTGCATTAGTAAATTGGCTACAACATAAGAGAGCAATTAAGAGTGAATAGAAAAATCTCATGGTTCGTAGGCTATTATCAGTGTTTGAATTGTCGCTATTAATGTGTTAAAAGTATTTGTTTTTCAATTGAAATTTAAAAAATTAAGTCAAAATACAATTTAATAAGGTTTTTGGGCTATTAGATTAATACTTTAACGTAAAATGATCTTTAAATATTCTGCCATCTTCAAGTTTAATTGAAAACCAATAATCATCGCTTGGTAATTTCTCACCATTAAATAATCCGTTCCAACCATCTTCAGTAGCTTTTAATGTCTTAATTAACTTACCAAAGCGGTTGTAAATGGTTATTTCTGAGTTTGGTTGGTTTGAGCTCGAAATGCCGTAAACTTGCCAGGTATCATGAAAGCCATCATTGTTTGGTGTGAAAAATTTAGGAAACCCAATAACGTATACTTTTTTATTTATAACACCGCAATCGTTTTTAGTGTCTTTAACAGATACGGTATAATCTCCAGGGCGGACGTTCTCAAATAAAATCTCACTTTGGTATGGTGCAACCACCACGTTATTGCTATTAATTAATCGATACTCATAAACACCTTCACCAGAAGTTAATACAGTAATGGTGTTATTGTTAGAGACATCGTCTACTTTTATATCGTTAATTTCTGCAATACCAGACTCTTCAACTGTAATTGTTTTTGTTTTGGAACAACCCGTTGTGTTTGTTGCTGTAACCATGTAGATACCCGGTTCGTTTACGTTTATGGCATAGGTAGTTGCTCCGGTGGACCAACTATAGCTGTAATTACTTGGTGAGTCGTTTACTATACCTGCATTAAGCTCTATAAGTTCCGGATAGGTGTTTAAGCAATAGTATAAAGTAGCATCCGAATCTATTTCGGGTAATTTAGCAACTGTAAGTTCAACCTCGCTAATACCATAACAATCATTGGCATTTTCAACTCTTGCAAAAATAGTTTGGTTATAAGGTGTTGTATTGGTGTAGTTTGAGTTTAATTCATTTGTTTCTAGCAACGCATCATCGTAAGTTTCATAATAATAGATATTTAAGCCAACAGGAAGCCCGTTAACAATTTGGCTATCGGCATCGTTTAAATTGAAGGTTTCTAAGCCGTCTTCTATGCCATCATTATCGCATAAAGCAAGTGTTGGATTGTTTGAGTTTGTTGTGCTTACTGCTAATGTTAATTCCGAAAAACTAAAGCATCCGGTTAGCTCATTAGTGACTTCAGTATAAATAATTTGTGGATTTTGGCTGTTTAAAAAAGCATCACCGTTCACTTCTATCGTTCTGGCATTATCAGTAAAATAACGTACCGATCTATCTGGCGTTTTACCAGTTAAGTTAGCTTCGGCTTCAGTTAAATTAAAATTTGTAAAACCATCACTTATATCATCTTCATCACATTGAAGCAAAGTAGTGTCAAACGCTTCCGGATTAGGATTCGTAACTAAATTGAAAGACGTTATACTTCTACATAAAGGATTTATTTTATCTTCAATACGAACAAATACAACTTCGCTAAAAGCAGTAGTGTTATAGTATAAATCAGGATGTGGATTATTTTTTGATTCAGCATCCGCTGAAGATTCATAATAAGTAATATTCAAATCATTTGGATCTTGTCCATCTAATATTTCGCTATTTTTTGAAGATAAGGTGAAAGTGGTGCGTCCGTTTTTATCATTACCATCATCCATATTATCACAAAGTTCATAATCTACAGGTTGTAAAAAATCAGGACCTGTGTTTACAATAAGATTAAATTCTGATATTTCGAAACAGCCCGTCGAGTTGTTTGTGATTCTAGCATATATGGTTTGCGGATTGGCAATGTTGGTATATGGCGAACTAATTGGGTTAATACCTATTATCGCATCACTTTCTGAGGCGTGATAAGTAATTGCGGCATCGGTTTGACTACCAGTAATTATAGGCGTGTTTTCTTCTAAATTGAAAACTGTAAAGCCGTCATTATAAGGTATAGTAACATCGCAATTTTCTAGGTTCTTTGAGGTAGAACTTGTTATAGAAGCATCTGTTGGAGGGTCTGAAAACTCAGCAGTTCCTGTCCATTCTAAATTAAAAGCACTGTTTCCTATAGGTCTATCTATAACAATAAAATAGGTGTCTCCGGCTGATACATTCAGCCAGCTTACAAAACTGTTACCGTTTGCGCCTGGACCTTCAGATGTATCATTGGCTGAGCTATTCATGCCTGTATGATTATTGCTGGCTCCAGAAGAAGACGGGTTGGTGGTAGAGCATCTAATTGCTAAACCCAAATTATTACAATCGGCATTTGGACCAAAAACAAAAAAATCGTAATCTTCGTTTATTGAACTACTAGATGGTTTAAGTGTAAAACCAAGTGTACCATCGGTTACTGGAGTTACTTTGAGCCAAACACTATTGTTTTCTTGACTGCTACAATTTTGTCCAAAACCGAGTTCTTGCTTACCAATACCATTAACGTTTAAATTAATATTTGAGTTTCCACAAACTATAACGGCATCGCTACAGTCGGTTGGGTTTTGAGCAAAGAGGTCTAGTTGAAAAGCAAGGCTCATCAAGATAGAAAGGGATAGTAGTTTTATTTTCAAAAGTTAATATTTTAAAGTAAAATGATCTTTATGTATGCGACCATCTTCCAATTGAATAACAAACCAATAATCATCGGCAGGTAATAATGCGCCATTAAAACGACCGTTCCATCCGGTGTCCTCGGGGCTTAGTGTTTTTAATAATTTTCCGTAGCGGTTATAAATTAAAATTTCCGAGTTGGGTTGATTGTCACTTGATATACCGTAGATTTTCCACGTATCATGAAAACCATCATTATTAGGTGTGAAAAACTTTGGAAACCCTATAACATGGGCTTTTTGATTAATAGCACCACAATCGTTTTTTGTATCGTTAACAGAAACCGTGTAAACTCCAGGGAATACATTTTCGAAAACCGGCTCGCTTTGGTATGGAGCAATTACCACATTATTGCTGTTTAATAATCTATACTCATACTCGCCTTCACCCGAAGCCATAACGGTTATGCTATTATTGGTTGATACATCTTTAATTTCGATATTATCTATAGTCGCAATATTGGCGCCTTCAATAGTTATGGTTCTAGTTTTAGAACATCCAACGGCATTGGTAACGGTAACTGTATAAGTGCCAGTTTCGTTAATATCTATAGTATATGTATTCTCTGACGTAGACCAATTGTATGTGTAATTACTAGAGAAACCGTTTGTTAAGCCAGCGTTTATAGCAATAGTTTCAGGGAATTTATTAATGCAATAGAAAAACAAAGCTTCAGTTTCTATTTGTGGTAGTTCGTTAACTGTGAGTTCAATTTCGCTTATACCATAACAATTATTAGCATTTTCTATACGTGCAAAAAGGGTTTGTGAGTAGGCTGTTGTATTGGTGTAAATGTTGTTTAGATTATTTTCTTCTAATAAGGCATCGGTATAATTTTCAAAATACAAAATGGTTAAACCGGCAGGTAATCCATCTGTAAGTTGTACATCGGCATCATTTAAATCAAAGGATTGAAAACCATCTTCAGTGCCATCATCATCGCATAAAATTAACTCAGCATCCTTAGAGTCGGTGGAACTTACTGCAATTGTTAATTCAGAATTATCAAAACAAGTGGTTGTTGGATTGTAAACTTCAACATAAATAATTTGAGGGTTTGAGGTGTTGTTGTAGCTCGTACCATCTATTTCTAAAGTTCTAGCACTATCGGAATAAAAACGAGTTTCTAAGTCGGCTACATTTTCCTGTTAAGGCTTCATTGGCTTGGGTTAAAACAAACGTTGTTCTATCATCTTTTAATCCATCTTCATCACATTGTAATAACGTGTAATCGAAGGCTTCGGGGTTTTCGTTAAAATTAACGTAAGCTTCTCCCTCTAAAGCACAATCGCCATTATTGGGGTCTATGTAAACTTCATAATGTCCGCTGGCATTAATAAATAGGCTAGCACTTGTCTGTAAGCGGTAAGCCATTCATAGACCAAGTATACGTTGCGCCGGCAATATTATCGGCAGCTAGAGTATAGGTGTCGTTTTCGCACAAATCGAGATTAATAGTGCTTTTTGAATTCTTAATAATATCAATTTTTGTATTGAAAAAAGACTGAATAAAAGGAGGTAAACCTTGCGAGGATAAATTAGGCGATAAGTTTACAGCATTATGCTGATAGTTACTAGCCGGGCCTAATTCGTTTGGGTTATTTATTACTGCTAAATATGGTAAGCCTTGTCTGTATGTGGCACTTAATGCTCTGTATATTTTTCCGTTTGGAGCAAGCTGTAAACCACCTCTAAAAAGGCGTCTGTCGTCTAGTGTTAATGCAGAATTCACAATATCTGTTGCAAGTAAATTATATTGTATAAGTTTAGATTCGTGATTGTTTGGGTCTTCGCTGGCTTGTGGGTTACTGTTGTCCGAAAAATCGTTGTATGTACTCACATAAAGTAATTCACTATTTGGTGAGAATTCTAGTCCGTAAGCCTTGTTTGCAAAACCAGAAATAGGTATAGGCAATTGGTTGCTAACAATACCTGTAGCAACATCAAAATCGTATAAATACATACCATTTGAGACATGGCTAATGGCTACCTTGGTGCCATCTGGCGATAGTTTTAAATAGCCTCGATAATCTATAAAAATGGAAGATGGTAATTTAAAAGTAGATTTAACTGGTTTGTTTTGTACACCAGCACTATCAACTTCATAGGCATAAAAGGTATCTAAATCTCCAGGATTTCCATCGACTGATGCATAAGCAATTACCCAAATAGAATTGGTGATACAATCTTTTAAAACAGCGGTGATTTTTTCAGAACAATCGTTTAATAAATTAACGTTTTTAGTAGTAACTTCACCTAAGCCACCATCTAGAGTGATATCAACTTCAGAATAATTTAATCCAAAATGGGCCTCGTTATTATTGTGGTCGTCAACAGTAAAAATATAGTAGATGTTTTCGTTGTTAGGTTTAGGAACAATAATAGCCGATTGCGTACTCGAAGGATCTCCAAATAAACCACTGCCGTTGTTCATGATGTCGTGGTTTCTATTCCAAACGGTTGTACCATCGGTATAGAAAAGTAAGTCGCCAAACTCATCCGAAATGGTCGCGCAACCTTCAAAAGTGTTTAGTTTTCCATCACTAAGCGAGGTAATACTATTAGAGGCTAAATCGAATTTAATGCCGCTGTTATAGCCAAAATACCAGGTAGATGCTTCACTTTGAGCATAGATATTAAATCCAACTAAAAAGAATAAAGCGAGTAGTATGTTTTTTTTCATCTAAATAATAGCAATAGCTATCAAATATATTACAAATCGCGCTTTTTTAATAATTTAAACGATAAAAATACAAATAGAGCGGTCCAGCCAAGAACAATAGCGATTTCATACCAATGTACTAAATAATCGTATGCTAGTTCTGCCTTTTCAGGGAATTTGGACATGGCCACACGTTGAAAAGGTTGCTCTATTAAATTGTACATAGATTGTAACGGAAAGAAATTTTGAATTTTAGTAGCCACATGATGATCGAATTGCCATGTAATTAATCCGAAAATAATCCATTCAGAAATAAATAAAATAAATAAGAAAGCCAATGCAAAAGCCGAACGTTTTACAAGCATTCCGAAAAATAAACACAAGCTAAAAAAGCCTAATAATTTTACGAAATAAGCTAATAAAAAATTGGTTTCTCTAAATATAATGTCAACCTGGTCATAACTAGAATAATACATGCCAATACAGAATGAAATAAGTCCAATAAGTACAGTAGAAATAAATGAAAAGAAAGCAATAGCATAGAATTTAGATAAAATAAATTCCTTTTTACTTAAGCCGTCAATGAGGTTTTGTTTTATGGTCTTGTTGCTATATTCATTACCAATCATGCTTACCACAACAATGGCGAAAAAGAATTTAAATTGCGAAGCAAAAAACGTGGTTAAATGCCAAATTATAGGAAAATTGAAAACGCCTAATTCACCTAGTTCTAAAGTGAAAAAGCCAAAAACATTTATTTTTATAGAGGATAAAAGAATAACGAAAAACGGTAAAATAAACGACACAAAAATTAAAACTTTGCTGGTTCTATTTAGTAAAAGCTTTTGTAATTCTAGGTTTAAAAGTCTGAACATGAGTTTTGCTTTTGGTTGTATTAGTTGTTATCTGTTAATTGTAAAAATTGCTCTTCTAAACTCTCTTTACGCTGCACTAAATGGGTAAGAATTATACCGTTTTCAAAAAGTTGTTTATTAAAATCTTCCGAGCTTAATGGTTCTTTAAGAAAAGCTGTTATTAAACCACTATCGGTTTTTGTATTCGAGAATGATGGATGCTTTTCAATAAAAGCAATCAGTTCAGTTTCTTTATTGCATTTCAATTCAAAAAAGCCATGGCTAGAAATCATTTCGTCTACACGGCCAGAATATAACTTCACACCTTTTCGCAAAACAACAACGTGCGAGCAAACTTTTTCAACTTCATCTAATAAATGCGAAGCCAATAAAATAGTGGTGCCTTTGGCTGCAATTTGTTTTATAATTTCTCTAATTTGGTGAATACCTTGTGGGTCTAACCCATTTGTAGGTTCGTCTAAAATTAGTATTTCAGGATCGTTTAATAGGGCAGAAGCAATAGCTAAACGCTGTTTCATACCTAAAGAATAGGTGCTGAATTTGTGATCTTTTCGATCTAAAAGCCCAACAACTTCTAGTTTTTCTTCAATTTTATTTAACCCAACACCTTTTATTTTACAAACCAGTTTTAAGTTTTGTGCAGCCGTCATGTACGGATAAAAATTCGGGCGTTCAATAATGGCGCCTACCTTTTTTAAAGCATCGTGTGTTGAGGTGTTACCATCGAACCAATGAAAGCTACCTTCTGTTTTATTGACTACATTTAAAACAATACCTAAAGTAGTTGATTTTCCACTGCCATTTGGCCCTAAAATGCCATAAACATTGCCTTTGTTAATGGTGAAAGATAAATCTTTAACGGCTGTTAAATAACCGAATTTTTTGGTGAGATTCTTGATGGTTAATATAGATTCCAAACTATGTAGTTTTTAAAGCCTGCATTTTAAAGCGCTGGCATGTGTTAGTTTTTTAGTACGACGACCCGTTTTCTAATTTGTTACAAGAAAAGGAATAAAAGATTAATATATAAGGAATAGCATTATCATTATTAATTTTAGTCATTTTTAATATGAATGAATAATAAAGTGAGTAGATTATTTTAATTAGCCGAAAATATTTTATTTTTAGATATATTTACATGCTATGGAAGATTTAAAAATATCGAAGAGGAAACCATCGTTTCCGATTACTGAAAAATTACATAATTATCTTTTGGAATATAATAGAAATACAAAAATTCCAATTTTTTATGATGATTTGTTACGTTTTCAAGGCTCGATAGTGGTTTATGATAAAGATGATAATGATACGCTATGGATTCGGGTATATTATAATGAGTTTGAGCGTCAAGAAATTGATCAATCTCTAAAAAAAGTATATACCATTCTGCATTCTGATGGAAATGAGAATATTTTTCAATTCCTAAGTGTTGATGCTATAGATTTTTGCACCTTCGGAAACTCTAAACCTTTCCGTATAAAAATCCGTAATGTTTTAAACGATAATTACACTTATTTCTATATTAAAACGGCCGATGCTTCTCGTGTTTATGGTTTAGAGTTAGAGCATATGCTTTCGCCGTATAATTTGAATTTTCTGGTTTACGAAAACACTTTAATTGAAGAACATATTGCAGGAATACCCGGCGATGAGTTTATAAAAAACTTTTTACCAAAATGTAGTAATTCTGAAAAAACTCAAATTGCTAAAGAGTTTGTGAAGTTTAATGAGCGTTGCATGATTAGGCTTTTGGGAGACATGCGATCTTACAATTACGTTATTGTGCCTACACACGATTTTGACCACGTAGTTTATAAAATTCGTGCTATAGATTTCGATCAGCAATCTTACGAAGGGAAGCTAAATATATACAGACCTCAGTTTTTTAAAGAGAACTTTAAAATGGTAGAACTGGTGACTAAACGCGTTCAGAAATTCTCCATAGATCAATACAAAATTGAAGAGCGTTCTATTTTGGTAAAACGATTAAAAAGTTTTAAAGATAGAATTGAAGAGTTGCTAACCTGTATGTATGAAGATACCATCTCTAACGAAGAGAATATTACTTTATTAAAGTCTAAAATATTCGATTACACACAAGATATTGAGTTTAAAAACTGTAAAAACATGGGCGATATTTTAAAGAATACGCTTAGGTTTTTAACCCATAATTACGAGAATGTTAATCCAAAAGGGTTTTACAATAATTAAAAGGTTTACTTAGGCTGTATAAACTTGTCCTCGGTGTGGTTTTAGCGCATCTCGAATAGGTTTCATATCAGCCTCATCCACAACTAAAAATGCAATTGTGTGCATTTCGCTTAAAATTTCAACACCAGTAATACTAATGTCTAGTTTTTCTATGGCAATGTATTCTTTTAAATGGATAAGATGGTGTTCTGCTGTTCGTTGCCCGTTTGGCCCTCTAAAATCCCAGATAAGTTTAAGTTTGTGCATGCTTATTGTTGTGGTTTGCTGGTTCAAATATACTTCAAAAAGTGTAATATTTATGTTTTTTAAACGTTTGTTAAAGCAACTTGCTTTATAGCTTTATATTACTATTTTTGTTTTTATTAAAAATTTATATTTTCAAATGAAGTTTAAATATTTTTTTATTCAAATTCCGTTCTTTTTTTGTTTTTTATTGAATGCTCAAACAGCGGATAAAGAGGTGTTACTAGAGGTTGGTGGCGATCCAGTTTATGTATCTGAATTTATGAATGTTTACAACAAGAACTTAGATTTAGTTCAAGATGAATCTCAAAAAGATGTAAATGCTTATTTAGAACTTTTTACAAATTATAAGCTAAAGTTAAAGGAAGCTAAAACGCTCGGGTTAGATAAAAAAGCAAGTTATAAACGCGAACTATTAACCTACCGAAAACAATTAGCCAAAAATTTCATGACCGATAATACGGTTACCGAAGCTTTAGTTGAAGAGGCTTACCATCGTATTTCTAATGATGTAAAAGCACAGCATATTTTAGTTTTATTATCTGAAGATGCTTCTCCAATAGATACTTTAGCTGCCTTTAATAAAATCACCAAATTGCGCGAAACTACTTTAAATGAGGGTTTTGAAAATGTAATGACGCAAACAGCCGATGGCAAAGCAGTAATTGCAGAACAATTAGGTTGGTTTAATGGGTTTAAAATGGTTTACGCCTTTGAGAATGCTGCTTTTGATACTGCAGTAGGCGAAACATCTCAACCTTTTAGAACGCGTTTTGGATACCATATTGTTAATGTGCAGGATAAGCGTGAATCTCGTGGCGAACGCACGGTTGCACATATTATGGTGGTTAATAAGGAAGGTGATGTTACTGCCGAAAACCCGGAAACTAGAATTCAAGATATTTATAAAAAAATAAATCAAGGTGAAGATTTTGAGGCTTTGGCAAAACAGTTTTCAGATGATAAAAGTTCAGCTTCAAAAGGTGGGTTAATGCCTCCCTTTTCTGGAGGTCAGTTAAGCACTGTGAAATTTGAAGAAGTTGCTTTTAGTTTGGATGAAGTTGGGACGGTTTCAAAACCATTTAAAACACAGTACGGTTGGCACATTGTTAAACTATATAACAAGAAGCCTGTTGCAGATTTTAAAGATATTAAAACGGAATTGGTTCAAAAAGTTCAACGTGATGAGCGCTCTAAACGTATTGATGATGCTTTGTATAACAAGTTAAAGAAAACGTATAACTTAAATAATGAGCAACCCAATCTCGATTATTTTGTTTCGGTTTTAAATGCAGATTATTACAAGCGTAAATGGAAATTACCATCAAATTTTGAAGCCGATAATATTTTATTTACCATTGGTGAAACAAATTATACTTATAAAGATTTTGGAAACCATCTTGTGAAAACGCAACGTATTCTTAGTGAGCGTACGCCGTTTAATTATATTGTTTCAGGAAAATATACTGAGTTTTTTAATAAAAGTTTAGTGGAGTATCACGAAGCGCATTTAGAAGAGGTAAACTCAGAATTCGCAAATGTTGTTAACGAGTATCGCGATGGTTTGTTGCTTTTCGATTTAATGGAAAATACTATTTGGAATGCTTCAAAAACCGATTCTTTAGATATTCAGGAGTTCTATAATTCAAATAAAAAGAAGTATATTTTACCTGAAAGAATTGATGCCGTTGTTGCTTCTTCAACTAAACAAAAAACGTTGAAAAAGGTTTCAAAATTACTAGAAGAAAATATGTCTTTAGACCGTATTAAAAATTTAGTAAATAGTAATGATAGTGTAGAAGTTATTTTTACATCGGGTATTATGGATGCCGAACATCAGGCGCTTCCAAAAGGGTTTAAGTTCAAGAAAGGGATGTCTAAAATTTTTAGACATAACGATGCTTTCGAAGTGGTTCAGGTAAAAGATATTCTTCCAGAAACTGAAAAAACTTTAGAAGAAGCAAAAGGAACTGTAATTTCAGATTATCAAAATGAAAAAGAAGCCAAATGGGTTAAATCACTAGCCGATAAATACAAAGTAGTGGTTAATAAAGACATCTTGAAAAAGGTGAAATCTGAAATAGAAAAATAACAGATGCAGAAAATAATAATTTTAGTCCTTTTAGCATCGTTTATGGTGTCTTGTGATTTCTCGTTGAAAGAAGAAGAAAATCGTGAACCTATTGCTAGGGTAAATAATTCGTACCTATATAAGGAGGATGTGTCTCAATTAGTTTCCGAAGCAAGCACAAAAGAAGATAGTGCTGTTTTAGTGCAAAATTATATCAATAATTGGGCAACAAAACAGTTATTTCTAGATGGTGCTTTGGTTAATTTAAGTGAAGAAAAACAAGCTGGTTTTGATAAGTTGGTGAAACAGTATAAAACGGATTTATACACTAAAGCGTATATTGAAGCTTTGGTAAGTAGGAGCCTAGATACTGTTGTTAACCGAAGCATGGCAGAGGCTTATTATAATAAAAATAAAGATGTTTTTAAATTGAACGAAGAATTACTACAATTTCGATATATTCATGTAGATGAAAACATTATTGATTATAGCGGTATTGAGAAAAAATTCAAGCGTTTTAATAAAACGGATAAAAGAGAACTTGATTCTATGTCTATTCAGTTTAAATCCTATTCCTTAAACGACACCATTTGGATAAAAGCAAGCCAAGTTATTAGTAAAATTCCTGCGATTACACCCGAAAATAAAAATCAACTGTTAAAAAAATCTAATTTTGTACAGCTCAAAGATTCATTAGGAGTATATTTGATGCAAATTAATGATGTTTTATTACGAAATGATACGGCGCCGCTAGAATTTGTAACGCCAACAATTAATCAAATTGTTAGAAATAGACGTAAATTAGAACTTATTAAAAAATTAGAAAAAGACATTACTAAGGATGCTATTAAAAATAAAGAATTTGAAATTTATAAATAACCTAAAATTTACTACTGTTGCTTTACTATGTTTAGGAAACGCAGCATTTGCACAAGAAATTATTGAAGAGGATGTTGTTGCAAAAGTAGACTCTACAACCTTAGTACAAAACACTAAAAGTG
The DNA here is from genome assembly GCF_009796825.1 of Algibacter sp. L3A6. Classification (GTDB taxonomy): domain Bacteria; phylum Bacteroidota; class Bacteroidia; order Flavobacteriales; family Flavobacteriaceae; genus Algibacter. The sequence continues at coordinate 82,127 of NZ_CP047030.1, read as the reverse complement.
ATGTGCCAAGCGATTACAAAAAGCAAAAAGTAGATGCAGTTGCTGCTGTAGTTGGTGATTTTATTGTGTTAGAATCTGATGTGGATAAAACGTATTTACAATTAGAAGCACAAGGTGTCAATGTAAAAGATATAGAGTCTTGCCAGTTATTTGGTAAGTTGCTAGAGGATAAATTGTATGCGCATCACGCTATACAAGATAGTATTATAGTTTCTGATGCTGAAATCCGTAGTATGGTAGATTACCAAATGGAACAGTTTTTAGCCGAACTAAACGGTGACATGAAACGTTTATTGGCTCTTTATGAAAAGGATACTGAGAAAGCAGTTCGTGAAGAAATGTTCGAAATTAATAAGAAGAATAAATTAGCTCAAGAAATGCAAGCTAAAATTGTTTCGGAAATTGAAGTAACTCCAGAAGAAGTTCGTTTATTTTTCTCTAAAATTCCTAAAGAAGATCGTCCAACATTTGGAACAGAACTTAAAGTAGCTCAAATTGTTTCGGAGCCTAAAGTTTCAGATGAAGAGGAGCAACGTGTAATAGATAGATTAAAGCAGTTTAAGGCAGACATTATTGAAAAAGGTGCAAGTTTCCGTTCTAAAGCGGTACTATATTCTGAAGATCCTGGATCAGCTAGTCGTGGTGGAAAATATACACTAAACAAGAAGAAGCCTAGAATGGTTAAAGAATTCCGTCAAGTGGCTTTTGCTCTTCAAGAAGGAGAGATTTCAGAACCATTTAAATCAGATTTTGGTTACCATATTATTACAGTAGATAAAATTAGAGGTCAAGAGTACGATGTAAGTCATATACTATTAACACCTAAAGTTTCTACTGAAGCTATAGCAGAGGCTAAAGAACGTCTTGAAAAAGTAAGAGAACGTATTGAAAGTGGCGCAATTACTTTTGCAGATGCCGCTCGTGAAGCTAGTGATGAAAAAGAAACTAGAAATGATGGTGGGCAATTAATAAACCCAGCGACTCAAGATTACAACTTCGAATTAACTAAATTAGATACAGAATTATATTCTCAAATTCAAGATTTAAAAGAAGGTGAAGTTAGTTTAGTTTTAACAGAGCAAGACAGAACCGGAAATGTTAAGTTTAAGATATTAAGAGTAACCGATAGAATCAATGAGCATGAAGCAAACTATGCTCGCGATTACTTAAAAATTAGAGAACTTGCTCTAGACGAAAAGAAAATTAAAGCGATCGAAGATTGGCAAACAGAGAAAATTGAAGATACTTATATCAAGATTGGATCTAAATATAGAGATTGCGATTTTTCTGGTAACTGGTTAAAAAAATAAATCTATGTCCGATGTAGCTGCCATTGAACAATTTGTAAAACAATTTAAAGCATTAAAGACTGAAGTTGCCAAGGTAATTGTAGGTCAAGATGCGGTTGTAAACCAAATTTTAATTTCTGTGTTTTCTGGAGGTCACGCCTTACTTATTGGTGTGCCTGGATTAGCAAAAACCTTAATGGTAAATACTATTGCACAAGCCTTAGGTCTAGATTTTAAACGTATTCAGTTTACTCCAGATTTAATGCCTAGTGATATTTTAGGTAGTGAAATTCTAGATGAAGATCGTCGTTTCAAATTTATAAAAGGCCCTATTTTTGCTAATATTATTTTAGCAGATGAAATAAATAGAACACCGCCTAAAACGCAAGCTGCACTTTTAGAGGCTATGCAAGAACGTGCTGTTACTGTTGCAGGGCATCATTATAAACTAGATTTACCTTATTTTGTATTAGCAACTCAAAATCCAATTGAGCAGGAGGGTACCTACCCGTTACCCGAAGCGCAGTTAGACCGTTTTATGTTTGCTATTAATTTAGATTACCCAACTTTTGAAGAAGAAGTACAGGTAGTAAAATCAACTACAAATGATAATAAGGTTACGGTTAATGCCTTGTTTTCTGCACAACAAATTGTCGATTTTCAGCATTTAATTCGTCGTATTCCTGTCGCAGATAATGTTATAGAATATGCTGTTGCTATGGTTGGTAAAACAAGACCAAATAGTGATCAGGCTCCAGAAATAGTTAAAAATTATTTAGATTGGGGTGCCGGACCTAGAGCTTCTCAAAATTTAATTTTGGCAGCAAAAACACATGCAGCTGTAAATGGTAAATTTTCTCCAGATATAGAAAATGTACAAGCTGTTGCAGAAGGTATATTAAGACACCGTATTATTAAAAATTACAAAGCCGAAGCCGAAGGCATTTCAGAAACTGATATTATTAAGAGTTTGTTCTAAACGTTTTACACAAGAATTCTAACTCATGTCTATAAATGTACAGCATAGAATTTTTGGATTAGACATTGTTAGGGCTACAGCCATATTACTCGTATTATGTTCGCATTCCACGCTGTTATTATTTCCAAATGAATCTCATTTTATTATAAGCGTAATCCAGTTTTTTGGAGCTATTGGTGTGGATCTCTTTTTTGTGTTAAGTGGATTTCTTATAGGTGGTATTATTATCAAAAATATTGATAATAATAAAACGACACCTATAGATTTTATGCGATTTTGGGTTAGGCGTTGGTTTAAAACGTTGCCAAATTATTTTTTAGTCCTTCTGTTAAACATCCTCGTGTTTTATCTTTTTAATAAAGAAATTATAGCAGGTATCGGTAGTTTTTTTCTTTTTATTCAAAATTTTAAAACAGCTATGCCCGACTTTTTTACAGAGTCTTGGAGTTTATCTATCGAGGAGTTTGCATACCTTTTGGTTCCTGTTTTGCTTTTAGCGGTTATCCAGTTTAGTAAATCGGTAACGAGAAACAATTTATTTCTCTTGGTGACTTTAGTTGTTATTCTCGCTGTGTTTTTGGCGCGTTTATTATTTTATTTCGAGAATGATATATCATCTTATAAAGCATGGAGCCATCAAGTTAGAAAGGTAGTTGTATACCGAATAGATAGTATTTATTACGGTTTTTTTGCTGCTTATCTTTTTTCTAAATGCCGTTTGCTATGGAATCGGTATAAAACATGTGCATTTATTTGTGGGCTTATTTTATTTTTTGTCATGCATGGTTTCATCTTTATTTTCAATTGTCAACCACAAACACATCCGTTATTTTACACTGTTTTTTATTTGCCATTATTATCTATTAGTTTGCTCTTATTATTTCCTGTTTTTTCCAATTGGATAAAAGGTACTGTGTTCAAAAAACAAATCACTTTTATTAGTTTAATTTCTTACGCGCTGTATCTTTTAAATTACTCTTTAATTTTACTTCCGCTACAGCGAATATTTAACATTGAAACCTTTTCGAGCATTGAAAGAGTGATGATTTTAATGTTCTATTGGGGTGCTTCTTTCTTTTTTTCCTACATACTTTATACGTATTTCGAAAAACCAATAATGAGTTTTAGGAATTCACGATTTATTAACAAGTATTTTTGTTAATTACTTAAGATATTGCTATTTTTTTTATTAAAAACGTGAAATATAAATAGTCATATTAATTTAAAATGGCATTATAATAATAAACTATAATTAGTTGTTGTATTACGTTGTTTCTTTTTAAAACTTTGCTTTAAATTTTTTAAGTTTGCAAGACTTAAAAAATTAAACTTAAATAAACTATCGGGCTCTGAATTTGGTAATTCGAGCCTAAACTAACACCGTAAATATTTCTTTCATGAATACTTATAAGGATTACATTAAGCAGATCGAAGAACGAAAAGGTCAAGGGCTTAACCCACAGCCAATAGATGGCGCTGAATTACTTAGCGAAATTATTGCGCAAATTAAAGATGTGAATAATGAATATAGAGAAGATTCTCTAAATTTCTTTATTTATAATGTTCTACCTGGAACCACGAGTGCTGCTGCTGTAAAAGCTAAGTTTTTAAAAGAAATTATTCTTGGTGAATCTGTTGTAGAAGAAATTACACCGGCTTTTGCTTTTGAACAATTATCACACATGAAAGGTGGACCTTCTATTGAAGTTTTACTTGATTTAGCTTTAGGTGAAGATGCTGCTATTGCTGCAGATGCTGCAAAAGTTTTAAAGACACAAGTGTTTTTATACGAGGCAGACATGGCGCTTTTAGAGAATGCTTTCAAAGCAGGAAACCCAATTGCCAAAGAATTATTAGAAAGTTATTCGCAAGCTGAGTTTTTTACAAAACTACCAGATGTTGAAGAAAAAATAGAAATAGTAACTTATATCGCAGGTGTAGGTGATATTTCTACAGATTTATTATCTCCTGGTGCAGATGCACACTCAAGATCAGATCGTGAATTACACGGTCAATGTATGTTTGAGCATAACAAAGACATGCAAAACGAATTGTTAGCTTTAAAAGAGCAACACCCAGATAAACGTGTGATGTTAATTGCAGAAAAAGGTACTATGGGAGTTGGATCTTCTAGAATGTCTGGTGTAAATAACGTAGCGTTATGGACCGGTGTTCCTTTTAGTCCTTATGTTCCTTTTATCAATTTTGCTCCAGTAATTGCTGGTACAAATGGTATTGCGCCAATTTTCTTAACAACTGTTGGAGTAACAGGTGGTATTGGTATCGATTTAAAAAACTGGGTACAAAAGAAAGATGCAGAAGGTAATACTGTTGTAGATGCAGATGGAGAACCCGTTTTAGAAGAAGTTTATTCTGTAGCCACAGGTACAGTATTAACGATTAATACAAAAACAAAAAAATTATATAACGGAGATAAAGAGTTAAAAGATATCTCAGCTGCATTAACACCACCTAAAATGGAGTTTATCAAGGCAGGAGGATCTTACGCTGTTGTTTTCGGTAAAAAATTACAAACTTTAGCTTGTAAAATATTAGAAATCGATATTCCTCAAGTATATGCACCTTCTAAAGAAGTATCTGTAGAAGGACAAGGTTTAACAGCTGTTGAAAAAATATTCAACAAAAATGCTGTTGGAAATACTCCAGGTAAAACATTACATGCAGGTTCTAATGTGCGTGTTGAAGTAAACATTGTAGGGTCTCAAGATACTACAGGTTTAATGACGTCTCAAGAATTAGAGATGATGGCAGCGACTATCATTTCTCCAATTGTTGATGCGGGTTACCAATCGGGTTGTCATACAGCTTCTGTTTGGGATGATAGATCTAAGGCTAACATTCCAAGATTAATGAGTTTTATGAACGATTTTGGTTTAATTACTGCACGTGATCCTAAAGGACAATATCACGCGATGACCGATGTTATTCATAAAGTATTAAATGATATTACTGTTGATGATTGGGATATTATTATTGGTGGAGATTCTCACACACGTATGTCTAAAGGTGTTGCTTTTGGAGCCGATTCAGGAACTGTTGCCTTAGCATTAGCTACAGGTGAGGCTACTATGCCAATTCCAGAATCTGTAAAGGTTACTTTTAAAGGTGAAATGAGAAGCTTCATGGATTTCCGTGATGTGGTACACGCTACACAACAACAAATGTTAAAGCAGTTTGGTGGAGAAAACGTATTCCAAGGAAGAATCATTGAGGTTCATATTGGAACGCTTACTGCCGATCAAGCTTTTACATTTACAGATTGGACTGCTGAGATGAAAGCTAAGGCTTCGATTTGTATCTCTGAAGAAGAAACATTGATTGAATCATTAGAAATTTCAAAAGGTCGTATCCAAATCATGATTGATAAGGGTATGGATAATGACAATAAAGTACTTCAAGGTTTAGTTGATAAAGCAAATGCTAGAATACAGGAATTAAAGACAGGTATTAAACCAGCTTTAAAACCAGATGCTGATGCAAACTATTATGCTGATGTTGTTATTGATTTAGACGAAATTGCTGAACCAATGATTGCCGATCCAGATGTAAATAATGATGATGTATCTAAACGTTATACACACGATACTATTCGTCCATTATCTTTCTACGGAGGAACTAAAAAAGTAGATTTAGGTTTCGTAGGGTCTTGTATGGTACACAAAGGGGATATGAAAATATTAGCTCAAATGTTGAAAAACATTGAAGCACAACACGGTAAAGTTGAATTTAAAGCACCTTTAGTAGTGGCACCTCCAACATATAATATTGTTGATGAGTTGAAAGCTGAAGGCGATTGGGATGTTTTAGTTAAATACTCAGGATTTGAGTTTGACGATAGCGCACCAAAAGGTTTAGCACGTACTAAATACGAAAACATGTTGTATTTAGAGCGTCCAGGTTGTAACCTTTGTATGGGTAACCAAGAAAAAGCAGAACCAGGAGATACGGTAATGGCGACATCTACGCGTTTATTCCAAGGTCGTGTTGTAAAAGATACTGGTGAGAAAAAAGGTGAATCTTTATTATCATCTACACCTGTTGTAGTACTATCTACAATTTTAGGTAGAACACCAACTATGGCAGAGTATGAAGCTGCTGTTGACGGTATTGTATTAACGAAGTTTAAACCTTCTACAAAGCAACTAGTAAGCTAATTAAAAGGTTTTATTATAATATCTTAAAATCCCGAGTCTTTAGACTCGGGATTTTTTTGTTTAATACAGTTAATTATATTTTGTTTTAAGTTAAGTTCAAAAGTGTAAAAGTGGTAATTTCGAAATTATATCAAAAGACGTACATCACCTTGTATTTATTAATTCTTGAAGTTAAGTATTCGAAAAGCGATGATGGTCTTAGAAATTATTAAACGTTATCAAAATGTGAAAATATGATTGTAATAATTCAATATTTTGTACATTGTAGTAATTAAAATTCAAATAACAAAAAAACAAATATTTTATGGCATTTGACATCGACATGATTAAGGAGGTTTATACCAAAATGGCTCAACGTGTAGACAAAGCACGAAGCATTGTAGGTAAACCATTAACACTTTCTGAAAAGATTTTATATTCTCACTTGTGGGACGGAAACCCTACCAAAGCATTCTCGCGAGGTAAGGATTATGTAGATTTTGCGCCAGATAGAATTGCTTGCCAAGATGCAACAGCACAAATGGCTCTTTTGCAATTTATGCAAGCCGGAAAAACTAAAGTCGCTGTACCAACAACGGTGCATTGCGATCACTTAATACAAGCTAAAGATGGTGCAGCAACCGATTTAAAACACGCCAACTCTGTGAGTAGCGAAGTTTTTAATTTCTTAGAATCTGTATCAAATAAATATGGTATTGGTTTTTGGAAACCAGGCGCCGGTATTATTCATCAAGTCGTTTTAGAAAATTATGCATTCCCAGGAGGAATGATGATTGGTACCGATTCCCACACAGTAAATGCTGGTGGTTTAGGTATGGTCGCAATTGGTGTTGGTGGAGCCGATGCGGTAGACGTTATGGCCGGAATGGCTTGGGAACTTAAATTCCCTAAATTAATTGGTGTTAAGTTAACTGGTAAATTATCAGGATGGACAGCGCCAAAAGATGTGATTTTAAAAGTAGCCGGAATTCTTACTGCAAAAGGAGGAACTGGAGCTATTGTAGAATACTTTGGACCTGGAGCAACATCAATGTCGTGTACAGGTAAAGGAACCATTTGTAATATGGGAGCCGAAATAGGCGCTACAACCTCTACTTTTGGGTACGATGAGTCTATGGAGCGTTATTTACGTGCAACCGATAGAAGCGATGTTGCAGATGCTGCAAACGCCGTTAAAGAACATTTAACGGGAGATGCTGAAGTATACGCAAACCCAGAACAATATTTCGATGAACTTATTGAAATTAATTTATCAGAATTAAGTCCATTATTAAACGGACCTTTCACGCCAGATTTATCTACGCCAGTTGGTAAGGATATGAATGAGAAAGCAACCGCTAACGAGTGGCCTTTAAAAGTAGAATGGGGTTTAATTGGTTCTTGTACCAACTCATCTTACGAAGATTTATCTCGTGCATCATCCATAGCACAACAAGCCTTAGATAAAGGTTTAAAAATGAAATCGGAACTAGGTATTAATCCAGGATCAGAGCAAGTACGCTACACAGCAGATCGTGATGGTATTTTAGGGATTTTCGAAAATCTAGATGCAAAAATATTTACAAATGCCTGCGGACCATGTATTGGACAATGGGCAAGATATAGCGATCCAAAAAACGCACCAAAAAACAGCATTGTACATTCGTTTAACCGAAACTTTGCTAAACGTGCCGATGGAAATCCAAATACACACGCCTTTGTAGCTTCTCCAGAAATTACTGCAGCCATTGCCATTGCAGGTCGTTTAGACTTCAATCCAATGACAGATAAGTTGATTAATGAGAATGGTGAAGAAGTGATGTTCGATGAGCCAACAGGATGGGAATTACCACCAAAAGGATTCGAAGTAAAAGATAATGGATACCTAGCACCAGAAGCCGATGGTAGCCACGTACAAGTAAAAGTAGCCGAAGATTCGGAGCGTTTACAATTATTAACACCATTTACACCGCTTGGTAACAATATCTCGGGAGCAAAACTATTAATAAAAGCCTTTGGCAAATGTACCACCGACCATATTTCTATGGCAGGACCATGGTTACGTTTCCGTGGGCACTTGGATAATATTTCAAACAACTGCTTAATTGGAGCCGTTAATGCATTTGGTCAAAAAACTAACTTTGTTAAAAACCAAATAACAGGCGATTTTGGAGGCGTGCCAGATACAGCGCGTGCTTACAAAGCAGCAGGAATTAAAACTATTGTTGTAGGAGACCATAATTATGGTGAAGGATCATCTCGCGAGCATGCAGCCATGGAGCCAAGACATTTAGGTGTTGCCGCTGTAATTGTAAAATCGTTTGCACGTATTCACGAAACAAACCTTAAAAAACAAGGGATGCTAGGTTTAACATTTGCTAACGAAAGCGATTACGATTTAATTCAAGAAGATGATACGTTCAACTTCACAGATTTAAACGCATTTGCACCAGACAAGCAATTAACCTTAGAGGTCGTTCATGCTGATGGTAGTAAAGATGTTATTAAATTGAATCACACTTATAACGATGCACAAATCGATTGGTATAACGAAGGTTCTGCCTTAAACCTAATTAAAAAAGAAAACGGAGCATAGTTTTCTAAAATCATAAAAAATAAAAATCCGGCTTTCGAGCTGGATTTTTTGTTTTAAAAGGGTTTCCTGTTTTAGAATTGGTATTTGGGCGTTACCTAGGTCCTGAAAAAAAAATCAGGACCTAGGTCGGGCTTTCCGTTGCAAGTCCTCGCACTTCCTTCGTCAGGCTGTGGGCTTTTCTCTGCAATCCCTAACGCGGGCGTATTAGCCAAAAGGAGTTGTTAGTCGAAGTTTTAGATTGTATAATTTTGAGTTTTATAAAAATGTTCGGAAGTCACGTCGACCATAAGATAAATTACATGTTTTCATCCTTAATTTACCATGTGATTTCTCCTTTCGTCGAAATGACAAACTAATTTTAAACGCTGTGAATTTGTATTTTTAGACCTTGTTTTAAAGCATATGTTTAGAAGTTCTAATTTAATATCAAAAAAAACATTAATTGTTTATCCTAAAACAGCTCTCAAAGTCATGTCGACAATGGGAGACATCACACATTTTTTGTCCTCCATATATTAAATGAGCTCTTCTTGCATCTAATTATAGTCTCCATTTTATTCTTCTATTTTAGATAGTCTTTTCAATTCACGCTTATCCAAAAGACTTCTTATTTTCTTATAAACAAGAAGATAAACTGTAGCTGCTCCAAAGGAAATAAGAGTGCCAGTATAAATACCAAAAAGTGGATAAACTATAGAAATAACAAGCGAATAAATTATTAAAGAAAACATACCAATAGGAACATTTTTTATCACGGTATGCACATGTTCTTTAGAATATGTAAAATGAATAATTAGCATAAGCGGAAATAATGTTGTCGGAAAGGCAGAGAAAAGTCCTGCCCAAGTTGGCCCAACAAACTTGGGTACGCTAGTAATCACTAAAATAATTAAAGCAGCAAAAAAGGCGCGCACAAAAAGAATTTTATAATTAAGTTTAGCCTTAGTTTTAATGTTAATATTTTCAATACTTTTAAAAAGACGAATAAACAAAAGCGAGAAAGTAATTGGGATTAATATTGCTATATATTTATTAACTTCAATAAGGTGTAATAACGAAACTACTCCAAAGTACGCCGCTATAGCCGATAAAGAAGATAGCAAAATATTAAACCTTTTAAAGTACCTAGAGGCTATGTAATACACATAAACAAAGGTTAGGGCAGCCGTTAAGCCCATCATATTATAAACAGCACTTTTTGCTGCAAAATCAGGACTAACTTCTAAGCCAAAGAAAAATAAAGTGATGGCAGATCCCGTTGGATATCCCGATAAAATACCGGCAACTTTTGGGCTTACATTTTCAGCAAGTATAGATAAGCCGATAACAAAGGTTATAGCAACTAGTAATTTAATTACGAATAATAATTCTATCATTTTACTATTATTTATTTGATGCAAACGTATTACAGTAGAACATCCACTTGCTTAATAACAAGCTTCAAAATTAGAACAATCTATTGGTTTCTTTTCAATAAAAACCCCGCTATTTAAAGTAGAATAGGGTAAAAGGCTATTAAAGTAAAATTGTGCTTCGTATCTTGTATGCTCTAAGCTAAATAGAGGCAATTACATATGATTGAAAAACTCTTAAAATACAGGTATATCTACATAGTTATATTAATTTTACTCGTAGCGTTTGCAGCAATAAAAGCGCCGAATATTGAGGTAGATACCGATATATCTCAGTTTTTTCATGAAGATGATGCCGATTACACTTTTTATCAAGACATGAAATCGGAGTTTTCTAGTCAGGATAATTTAATTCTATTAGGCGTTAAATATCAAGATTCTGTTTTCAATTTGGAATTTCTTAATAAAATAGAAGCGTTAACCGATAGCTTAAAACAGATTCCGAATATAAAAAAGATAAATAGCTTGCGAACGTTGTCTTATCCAATAAAAAGTATGTTTGGTATTATTGGTGTACCGTATTTAAAAATTGAAGATAGCGGTAAATTAGCCTATAATAAAAAGAAAATTTTAAGCGATGAGTTACCTAAAAGCTTTATTAATAGACAAGGCGACGCGTTGTTTTTATGGATAGAAACCGAGCCAAACTTAGAGACTAAACCCTTAGATAAATTAATAGGCGATATTAATGCGTTAAGAACCGATTACGGCGAACTTACCACGTTTTTATGGGGAAGAGAAGTTATTGATGTTTCGTTTAAAAACATTCTTATTAAAGAGATACTGACGTTTAGTTTTTGGATTTCTATTTTTTTATGTCTGAGTTTAATTTTCATATTTAAAAGACCAGCAGCTATTTTATTTCCCATAGTGTTGGTTGTGGTGGTTATTATTTTGTTTTTAGGTGGTATGGTTACTTTGGGGCGACCTATAAGTACCATGTCTAATTTATTTCCGACTATTATTTTAATTGTAGCGGTTTCCGATGTTATTCATTTGTGCATAAAATATGATATTGAAGCTAAAAAAGGATTATCATCTAAGCAAGCAACTAAAAATGCGTTAAGCGAAATTGGGTTCACAACCTTAATCACATCGTTTACAACAGCAGTTGGTTTTTTAGTATTGTATATGTCTCCCATGCAGGCAATGCGGAATTTTGGAGTTGAGTCGGCTGTTTTAGTGATTTTAACCTTTGTTTTAACGCTTATCTTTTTACCTATATTTTTTAGCGGTCTAAAAAAGGGAAATCTATTTACCATCAGTAAACCGTTTACGGCATTATCTGCGAAGCTTTTTAAAAAGCTAGATTTAATTTATAAATATCAGAATGCTGTACTTGTTGGGTTTACCGTGACTCTTGCCTTAAGTTGCTACGGAATGACTTTAATAAGTACTAATGGAAGTCATTATTCATTTCCTGAAAAAACAGATTTATACAGCAGTTATAAATTCTTCGAAAATAATTTTGGAGGTTCACGTACGTTCGAGCTTGTGCTTTCATCTAAAAATGAAAAAAAATTAAATGAGCCTGAACTTTTAGAAACGGTTTATGCTATTGATAATTACTTAGCCGAGCATCCTAATTTAAACGATGTAAAATCGCCTGTAAATTATTATCAAATTATGAGTCAGGCGTATTATCCAAATACCTATAAAGAACGGCCGTTACCGTTAGATTCTAAAACTATCAAAAAATATGAAAAGGAACTAGCTTCACTTTTAAAGAAAGATTATTTAGCTAATAAAAACCGAACTATTTTTAAATTTAATGCCCAAATGAAAGATTTTGGAAAGCATGATATTGATGCCATCCATACTGATATTTTGGCACATGTAAATAGTTTAATTGCTAATAAACCAATAGAGGCAAGGCTATCTGGTATTGATATGCTTATCGATATATCTCAAGAGAAAAGTATAGAAAATACATTTTTCGGACTTTTGATTGCCATAATAATTGTGTCTATCACTTTAGGAATAGTTTACAAAAATATGGCTTTAGGTATTTTAGCTGTATTCCTTAATTTAATTCCGTTGATTATAACGGCTGGAATTATGGGGTTTTTTAAAGTAGATTTAAGAGCGGAAATTGCACTTATTTTTACTGTTGGTTTTGTTATTGCAGTAGATGATACCATTCATCTTTTAAGTAAATTTCAATGGGAACGTAAAAAAGGAGGCTCCGTAGACTATGCTATAAAAACAGCGGTTTTAGAATGCGGAAAAGCTATTTTGGCTACGAGTATTATTCTGGTTGGTGGCTTTTTTATTTTAATGAGTTCAGGATCGTTAGAAATTTTTATACTCGGTTTACTGGTAGGGCTTATTGTGATTATAACTTTATTTGTAGATTTAGTTCTGGCTCCGATAGTTATATTAAAATGGTTTAAAAAGTTTCTTTAAGCAGAACTTAAATATTGTTGTGGGTTATCTTATTTGGTAGATGGAACAGAAACTGTCTTTTTTATCTCCTAAAATGTCAACATTTAATAAACCGGAGGTAACTGCAAATGTAATAGTATCATCTTTTGCTAAATCTACGGTGGTTGAAATTCGCCTATAAGGAGAAGATATATTTAATATTGAAATTACTGCGCTAAGATAATTTTATTCAGCAATTAAAACTCCATTTTTTTCAATGCTTAGTCCAAAGTTTGTGCTAACACTTATTGTAGTGCTAATTTTTATTTGTCCGCTTATAGTGTAAATACCATCTTGCTTAGCTGTAAATGTATTTGTAGTTAAATCGAATTCATCGTTATTGTCTACTTCTTCACTATCAAATATTATTTTAGAGCTTCCAAGAGTAAGGGATAATGTTTGTGGGCCTCCACTAGAAAATGAAGCCTTAACTATTGTTGGTAATGCAACATCTATAATATCGTTAGCAAGTACCGTGTTAACAATGCCTGATTTAGAAATAACTAAAATAGAATCTTGTATAACTTCTATATCGTTTTCGTTAACAGTACTTCTTACTTTAAATGTACCATTTACATCTAGCATAGCTTCGGGGCTAGTGGTGCCAATTCCTACTTGGGCTGACGATAGTGTGTAAAATAATAATAGTAACAAATTGAGTGTCAAATGTAATTTACTCATGATAATTTGGTTTTGGTTAGCTTTCAGGAGAAATATTTTATGAAAATAAAAAAAAAATAAATAAAATTCTGATATTTGAAGAGGTTTTTTACTACAGTAATGTTGTTCGTCTAGGTTTTGAAAATAGTAGAGAGAAGTTTCAACTTAAAGGCAAATAGATTTAGCTGTTTTAGAGAAATCAGTTATATATCAGTAAGCATATAATAACATACATTAGGAGATGATTCTTATGTTGTAATTAAATAGCACAGCATTATTTTCTTCCTATAAACTAAAATTATAAATAGTAGAAACTGTATTTTTACAAAAAAGAATACAATTCCAATTTTCCATGAATTCTAGAGCAAATCAACTAAAAGCATTCGATAGATTATTAACTATTATGGACGAGCTTCGTGAGCAATGCCCGTGGGATAAAAAGCAAACCATGGAAACGCTTCGGCACTTAACCATAGAGGAAACGTATGAGTTGGGTGATGCTATTTTGGATAAAGATTTGGAAGAAGTAAAAAAGGAATTAGGCGATGTATTTTTACATATTGTATTCTATGCCAAAATAGGTAGCGAAACCAAAGATTTTGATATAGCCGATGTTTGCAATTCTATCTGCGAAAAACTAATACATAGGCATCCACATATTTATAGTGATGTAAAAGTTGAAAATGAAGAAGATGTAAAAAGAAATTGGGAAAACTTAAAGCTTAAAGAAGGAAAATCTAGTGTTTTAGAAGGTGTGCCAAAAAGTTTACCTGCACTTGTAAAAGCAGGACGAATTCAAGAAAAAGTGGCTGGTGTAGGTTTCGATTGGGAAGAGCCTTCTCAGGTTTGGGAAAAAGTAGAAGAGGAGATTAATGAGTTTAAAGTAGAAGTTGAAGCTAACGACCAAGACTCCATGGAAAGTGAATTTGGCGATGTTTTGTTTTCGCTAGTAAACTATGCCCGATTTAAAAATATTAATCCAGAAAATGCTCTAGAACGCACCAATAAAAAATTCACCAAACGCTTTCAATATCTAGAAGAGAAAGCTAAAGGTTTAAATAAACCATTGAGAGACATGACGCTTGCCGAAATGGATGTATTTTGGGAAGAAGCCAAAAAACTATAATATTATAAAACAAGCGTTTTTTACGAATTGTATTTATCTTAACATGGTTAATTTGCTATTGGGGTTCATTTTTTTTAAATTCGCACCATGGTAAAAGGCATACATGAGCAAAGAAATATCAGAATCTTTAACTTCAACTTTCTAGTTTTTAGAAATCAGTCGGATAAATTCATCCCTCCTGCATTCTAGTATCCAGCCAATCTCCTTACTCAATTTTTAAACGTTAATTATTTACTTATTAGTTTATAAGTGAATAGTTTTTTGCGTTTACCTTATTTTTTCTGTTTACCTAAATTTAGGTGTAACCACAAATAATAATCATTTAATGACTATTACAACTTTTGATGCCTTTTCTAGGTTATCAATTAATGATATATCACGTATTTCCAAGTTTTTGCATGAGCATTCTGGTGAGTTTACAGACACTAAAAGCGCCATTCAAAAATCGATTATGTATGCTGCAAAAGAAGTTCCAGGACTTGGCGGTTATGTTTTTATTATGGAAAATAAACAAGAAATTTTAGGAGCCATAGTTGTTAATAGAACAGGTATGAACGAGTATTTAGCAGAAAACATATTGGTATATATGGCTGTTAAAACCGAATATAGAGGTAGAGGGATTGCTCAGAAGTTAATAGAACATACCATAAAATATTGTGATGGCGATATCGCTATACACGTAAATAAAGACAACCCGGTTATAGAATTATTCGAAAAACAAGGGTTTAAAGCAAGAAATATAGAAATGAGATTAGTTCGATAATCCATTTAAAAAAACACACACAGAACATGAAGATTATACAAATAAAGAGAAAAACATCTTACGAGAAAATACATAGCGTAAAAATGGGCGAACTTACAAGTAAAGTAACACACATTAGAAAATACTTGTTTGGTTTACCTATAAAAACGCTTCATAAATATCGTGAAACATATTACGGTGAAGTCAAAGATTACAAAGATTGTATTCTTTTTGTTTAACCGAATTTTTAATAATTAATTTAAATATATATTAAATGAAAGTACTGGTAATTGGAGCAGGAAACATGGGGCTTACTTATGCACAAGGCATGTCTAAATCTAGACTGCTAAAAAAGAGAAATATTATGGTTTTGGACAAATCTGAAGAGAAATTGGAGGAGCTAAACCAAATATCACATTTTGATGCATTTAAAGAGCTTGAAGACTGCGTGCCAAAAGCAGATATCATTTTTATTGCAGTAAAACCATACCATGCAGAAGGCGTTTTTAAAGCCATCAACAAATTGGTAAACCTACAACAAATTATTGTTTCTATTATGGCAGGTGTAACTATAGCTTCCATAAAAGAACTAACAGGTTTAGATAAAGTAGTACGTGCTATGCCTAATTTACCAGCACAAATAGGTAAAGGTTTAACATCTTACGTAACATCACCAGAAATTTCTAGAATAGAAATGCTAACGGTAGAAAGTTTATTGGATACCACAGGTAAATCAATGCGAGTTTCTAACGAAAACTTTATAGATGCCTCTACAGGTATTTCGGGAAGTGGACCAGCTTATGTATTCTATTTTATGCAAAGTATGATGGAAGCGGCCTTACAAATGGGGTTTTCTAAAAACGACTCTACGGTATTGGTAAGTCAAACTTTTACAGGAGCTGTAGAGCTTTTTAATCAGTCTAATCTATCTCCAAATTCATGGATGGATCGAGTAGCTTCTAAAGGTGGAACTACACGTGCCGCACTAGATTCTATGGAAGATAATAATGTTAATGAATTAATTAAAGAAGCCGCTTTTGCTGCATTTAGTCGTGCAGTAGAAATGGGAAAAGAACACTAAAATGTGTAAACAAAGAATAGTGATTAAGGTTGGTACTAATGTAATGACCAACAAAGATAATAGAATTGTAAGACCAGTTTTAAGACGATTGGTGAAACAAATAGCAGAGCTTTACGAGCGTGATATCATGACGATATTAGTCTCCTCTGGTTCTGCCATTGCAGGAAAAGAGGTTTTAGGGAAATCTAAAATCAAAGATAAAACAGTACGACGCCAAGTATATTCGTCCATTGGGCAACCAAGAATGATGCGTCTTTATTATGATATTTTTCATGATTATGGAATGAAGTGTGCGCAAGTACTACCTACAAAGCGAGATTTTAGCCCAGGAGTACACAGGCAAAATATGATTAACTGTTGTGAAGGTTTGCTTTCAGAAGGCGTTATTCCTATTGCTAATGAAGATGATGCCGTATCGGTAACCATGTCTATGTTTTCCGATAATGATGAGTTAGCGAGTTTAATTGCTCAGCTAATTAATGCAGATAAGCTTATTATTCTAACAGATATAGATGGTCTGTATACAGGACATCCAGAAGCGGAAAGCAGTGATTTAATAAGAAATGTAGATCCGGGAGACGATCTTAATAAATATATTCAGGACAATAATAAAGGTGAAGGAGAAGGCCGTGGTGGTATGGGATCTAAATTAGATTATGCGCAACAAACTGCAGCCAACAACATTCCAACTTTTATTGCTAATGGAAAAAGTGATAACACTATTATCGATATTATAGACGGAAAAGCTGTAGGAACTAAGGTGTCACTTTAAAAAAAAAGAGAGAAAATGGAATTATTATCAGAAGAAATAAAAAATAGTGTTTTACAAAGTATGGAGGTTCTTTTAAAGGAACATGATGATACTTTATTAAATGCAAACAAAAAAGATATAGCGGCTTTTAATCAAGAAGATCAAGCCATGTACGATCGCTTAATTCTGAATAAAGATAAGGTCGATGGTATGATTACCGCAATACAGGTGGTGCGTGAGCAAGAGGATCCCGTGAATAAAATAATTAGCAGAAAACAGTTTGATAACGGTTTGGATGTTGTGAATAAAACAGCACCATTTGGAACTATTATGATTATTTATGAATCTAGACCAGATGTAACTGTAGAGGCTACAGTGCTTGCTTTTAAAGCTAATAATAAAATACTGCTTAAAGGAGGTAAAGAAGCTGTACATAGTAATACCGCCATTGTAAAACTTTGGCATATGGCATTAGAAGAGCATAATCTGAGCACCGATTATATTCAAATGTTAACCATGAATAGAACGGAAACTCAGGCCTTTTTAAGAAACCCTACCGAGCAACTCGATTTAATTGTACCTAGAGGTGGCGAGCAACTTATAAAGTTTGTAAAAGAGCATGCTAAGTGCGCTGTTTTAGTAAGCGGACGTGGTAATAACTTTTTATACATTGATGAGGCTGCCGATTGGAAACAAACGATAGAAGTGATTTTAAATGCTAAAACTCAAAAAATTTCGGCATGTAATGCTTTAGATAAAATTTTAGTCAGTAAAAAACTTCCTGATTATGCCGGTAGAATTTTAAATTTAAATGAAATTTTAAAAGACAGTGGTGTAGAGGTTTTAGTTGATGAAGAAACAAAATCTATTTTAAGTGATGAAAAACTTATAACAGATGATTCTATTTGGTATCAAGAATTTCTTGAAATGAAATGTTGTATTGGCACAGTAAATTCTGTTTTTGATGCTATAGAAAAGATAAACGAATATTCTGGTGGACATTCTGCTACAGTCATGACGACTAATACAGATATTGCTAAGAAATTCATGGAACAAGTAGATTGTGCTGTGGTATATCAAAACGCATCAACACGTTTTACCGATGGCGGACAAATAGGTGTAGGAGCAGAGCTTGCTATAAGTACAGATAAATTACACCATCGCGGACCATTAGGTTTAAAAGAACTCGTTACCAATAAATATTATGTTTTTGGAGACGGCCATGTTCGTGTTTAATATTTTAGTGTTTTAGAAAACACGACATGAAACTAAAAAGGCAGCTTAGAATTTTTCTAAGCTGCCTTTTTTCTATTGTAATAAACAAGTGTTACAAATTAATAACGCTCTTTTATTTTTCTTAGTTTTTCTTTTAAAAGAACAAG
Organism: Algibacter sp. L3A6; assembly: GCF_009796825.1. Taxonomy (GTDB): domain Bacteria; phylum Bacteroidota; class Bacteroidia; order Flavobacteriales; family Flavobacteriaceae; genus Algibacter. The sequence continues at coordinate 63,531 of NZ_CP047030.1, read as the reverse complement.
AGAATCTTTGTGGCCTTTAATGTTGTTGTGCACATCTTTAACCAACGGGTTATCTTCATCTACATTCGTGAAAAACTGTAAATTATTTTCTAACTGATTAATTTGCGCTTTTACTTCATCCATTTTCTTACGGATAAATAAGCGTTCGTTATCTAAATTTCTTGTATCACCATCAGAAGATGTTAAGCTATCAAGTTTGTTCTCGTACTTAATCATTTCGATTTCTGTTTTATCCATTTTTAAACTAGATAATAAATCGTCAATGGTTTTTTGGAATTTATCTTCAATAAAACGTTTGTCGTTTGGCACACGTCCTAAATCTTTCCAAGTATTAATATGTCCTTTAATGATTTCCACATCCTTGTCTTTATCATCTGTAGGAGTCACAGCTTTAAGAGTTTCTAGTAATTCAGATTTTTTATTGAAAGCATCAACGTGTTCTTGACTTACTGCATTTCTTTTCGCATGTACTTTATCGAAATAGTGATTACAGGCAGCTTTAAATTGTTTCCAAATTTTGTCGCTGTCTTTTCTTGGAACATGCCCAATTTTTTTCCAATCGTTCTGAATTTTTTTCATTAAAGGCGTCGTTACCGCAGTATCTTCGCTTTCTTTGTTGTCTTCAGCAATTTTTATTAACTCTAATTTTTTCTGTAAATTAGTATATTGCTCCTTTTTTAAATCTTTGTAATAAGCGTTTTTGTTTCTGTTAAAAGTTCTAACAGCATCTTTAAACTTAGCCCAAGTATCTTCGTTAACTTTTAAAGGTACTTTTCCGGCATTAAAAAATTGGTTTCTTAAATCCTCAATAATTTTAATACGCTTTTGCCATTCACTATGCGAGCCTGCAGGTTGTGCAGCAACAAATTCTATATTAGCAATTATTTCTAATTTAGTTTCTAGGTTTTTATCGTAAACCTTATCAATTTCTTTGTAATAAACTTGGCGTTTATCGTTTATAATTTTTGTTGCAGCTTTAAAACGATCCCAAATTTCTTCACGATGTTCTTTACCAACAGGGCCGAGCTCTTCTTTCCACATTTTGTGTAATTCTTGAAGTTCTCTAAACGATCGCATTACATTATCATCTTGCGCTAACTCTTCAGCGCGCTCAATAATTAATAATTTCTTTTCTAAATTATGCTTAAAATCTAAATCGCGTAAATCTCTGTTAAGGTGTAAAAAATCGTAAAATAACTCCACATGGTGGTGGTAGCTATTCCAAGCGTTATTGTATTTATCTCTCGGAATTGGTCCGGTTGTTCTCCAACGTTCTTGTAATTCTTTAAAGTGTTTGTAAGTTGTATTTATATTCTCTTCAACATTAATTAAACCTTTAAGCTCTTCAATTATTTCTAGCTTATCGGTTAAGTTTTGCTTTAAGTTTTTCTCTAAACTTTTGTAGTGATCGTTAAGTTTATTTCGGTATTCTTTGTAAGCTGCCTTGTATCGTTTTTCAATAGGAGAGGCGTAGTAGAAATCAATTTCATTTCCTCCTTCATTTAAAAACTCTTCTTTTTTCTCTTCAACTAAGGCTTGGTGCTTTGTTTTAAACTCGGCATTAATACCATCTACATGAGATTTTATAGCCTGTACTTTTTGTCCTTGAACAAGTTTTTCTAACTCAATGGCTAAAGCTTCAAGCGACATGCTATCGTATTCCTTAACTTCAATGGTGTGTCTATCTTTGTTTCCTTCATCTTCGGCATCTTCTGCGTTAGATTCTTCAATTTCATTTAGAACTTCATCATCTTCACTGTCTCCTTTTACAGGGGCAGGTGTAGCGGCTACAGTATCTTCTGTTTGTACTTCAGTAATTGGTGTTTCAGAAGTTTGTGAATCATCAGGAGTTATAGCTTCAGGAGCCGTTGTTTCTGGTGTAATAGATTCACTTTTTACAGGATTAGCATGATCTGCGTTTTCTGCGTTAGGGTTATTTAAGTCAGACATTATAAAATGTTTAGGTTCGTAGTTTTTACTATAGACTTTAAAGATACTAACAAGTCTATTATTAACAAAGGCTTAGGTGTGGATATTTTTTATAAATCCCAAATGGCCCACGATTTTTCTGCTTGTAATTTAAGCATATTTAATCCGTTAATAGTTGTTGCGCCATTATCCTTACCTTGTTTCAGGAATTTAGTTTGATCTGGATTGTATATTAAATCGAATAGAATATGTTTATTCGTTATACCGTTGTATGGAATATTTGCGCAAACTTCAATGTTCGGAAATGTCCCTAATGGCGTACAGTTTACAATCACTTCGTGTTCTGCTACAATGGTTTCTGTTAAATCTTCATAAGTAAAAGTTACTCCTTTAGAGTGTTTTCTAGAAACATATTTATAATCTATTCCTAATTCTTTTAAACTGAAAGCGACTGCTTTACTTGCACCACCTGTACCTAGAATTAAAGCTTTTTTATGATATGGTTTTACGAAAGGTTTAAGTGTGTTTTTAAAACCATAACAGTCTGTATTATAGCCAACAAGTTTCCCTTTTTTTGTAATTTTTATGGTGTTAACCGCTCCAATAGCTTTCGCTTTTTTATTTATTTTATCAAGAAAAGGCATAACCGCTTCTTTATAAGGAATAGTCACGTTTAAACCCTTTATGTTTTCTGTGTTTTTTATAATTGAAGGAAATAAATCTATGTTTTCTAAATCGAAATTTTCGTAGCTCGTATCTGTTATTTTTTCATTTTCAAATTTGTTTTTGAAATAATTTCTTGAAAATGAATATGATATATCTTTGCCTAAAAGTCCTAATTTTTTCACTTGATAATTTTTTATATTATTCTTGTATATGTCTTGTTTTTTGTCCGTACCACTCTAAGCCTAAAACAAATGCTATGCCTAGTAATATAAAGCCAATAGCTAAATAAGTATCGGTGTTTAATTCAGGGAAAAAGCGTTGATAATTATGAACCACTTTAGATCCTGTAGAATCGAATAGAAAACCACCATTTTGATCTAGTTTGTAGATTGTTTTTTTCCAAGGCCAAACAACGCCTAAAGAACCTATAATGAAACCTAATATTGATGAAGTGGTAATGCTTTTGTAACGTTTTAAAATATAGCTTAATAAATGCGAAAAAGTTACTAAACCTGCTACTGAGCCTAAAGTAAAGACAGCGAGTACTTGTAGCATTCTTAAACGTTCCGGATTTGTGGTAAAACCAAAATCACTTCTAATTATTTCGGAAAAAGTATCGTAAAGGGCATTTACAGAATCGACTAAAAGGAGTACATAGTTACCAAGTAAAATGAGAATAAATGAACCTGAAAACCCAGGTAAGGTCATGCCTGAAACACTTATAATGCCACAGAAAAATACAAACCAAAGATTATCGTTTTCCTTAGCAGGATTTAAAAAGCTAATACCAACACCTAGTAAAATACCAATAGCTAGTGATAGATAGGTTTGATAATTACGGTCTTTAAAATCTTTATTTATATAGTAAATTGAGCCAATTATCATTCCGAAGAACACACTCCAAACAAAGAGTTCATATTGTTTTATAAGATAATCCAGGATTTTGGAAATACTAAAATAGCTAACAATCATCCCAAAGAAAAGCAAACTTAAAAAACGCCCATTTATGTAATTATAGAAGCTTTTAAAGCGCCCATTAATTAAGAGTTTAAAAGCTTTTCCATTTACTTTTTTTAAGGAGTAAATAAATTCTTCATAAAAACCAGCAACAAAAGCGACAACACCACCAGAAATTCCGGGTACCTTATTGGCAGCACCCATCCCTAATCCTTTTAGGATTAGAAAAATTTTATCGGTAAGTGTTCTGGTGCTTTCCATTATTGTTTTTTATTGCCCACTTTTTCAAGAATAAAAATAGTTAAAAATCCTAGAATCATTAAGATAATAGCAAAAAGTAATTGGTTATTTCCATCGAAAGAAAAAGGTGAAACACTTTCTTGTAAAACGGCAGATTTAATTCCTTCAGAATTAGTGTGCCATGTTAATGTTTTTTTCCAAGGCCAAACTTTGTTTAGAGATCCAAAAATAAAACCTGTAAGTACTGCTAAGGTGATGTTATGATAATGTTTGAACAACCATTTTAATAAATGACTAAAACTTAAAAGACCAACAAGAGCTCCACTTGCAAAAATTAATATTTTCTTGATATCAAAATCATGGAAAGCATCACTTAAAGCTTTGTATGCGCCTAAAATTATTAAAATGAATGCTCCAGAAATTCCTGGTAAAATCATAGCGCAAATGGCGATAGCTCCGGCGATAAATAGAAACCAAGGGTTTTCATTATTAGATGAAGCAGGAAGTGTTGTAATGTAAAAGGCTATAAACGCACCAACAACTAAACTAATTATTACGGCTAAGCTCCATTTTTGAATTTGTTTTCCAACAAAAAAAATACTCGCCACAATAAGGCCGAAAAAGAAAGACCAAATAAGCACAGGATGATTTTCTAATAAGTATTTTGCTAAGCGCATTACAGATACGAAACTGACCATAATACCAGCTAATAGCGCTATTAAAAAATTACCGTTTAGTTGTTGCCAAAAAGGCTTTATACCTTTAGTGAAAAGTGACTTAATCAAATCGGCATTTATATTGCTTATGGAATTTATTAATTCTTCGTAAATACCTGAAATAAAAGCAATAGTACCACCTGAAACGCCTGGAACGGCATCGGCTGCTCCCATAGCAAGGCCTTTAAGCGAAATAATTAAATAGTCTTTTAATTGTCTTTGCATGTTTTGATTTTTTACGTAAAAAACCAAAGGTATGTATTTTAATGAAAACGTTTATACAGAATATAAAACTTACTTCGAATTTTGTTTTAGTAAGCTTTGTACTGCAACTTTCTTGTAGATTTCAGGAAAAAGTTCTTCAATAATAAAGCTATATTCTTCATTGATATTTATAGCATTCTTTAAATGAAATGTCCCTTTATCCGTTTCGTGAAGTGCTAAATACAATCCAGCTAAGCGGTACTCTAATTCTGCGCTATCTGAGTAAAACTCTACAGCTTGTTCAAAATTATCAATAGCTGCTTCTGTTTCACCTAATTTAATAAGTAAATCGCCTCGGGTTAACCAAGTGTTTAGTTCGTAATTACCAAGCTCTAGCGTTTTTTTGTAACCACGTTCTGCTTCTTCATAAAAATTTAAACGTTGGTTTATTTGTGCATAAAGTTTCCAATACATCACGTTCTCCGAATCAATATTGATGGCTTTATTTATAAAATAAAGAGCACGTTGATAGTTTTTTCGTTTATTATAAAACTTTGTAATAGCAATCCAGCCTTTATCTAATAAAGGGTCTTCATGTACGGTTCTATCATAATATTGGAGTGCTAAATCATCTTTTTTAAGCTTCTCGTAGCAGTTACCAATATGTAAGAGAGCGAAAGATGTAGGGTCATCTAATTTTAAAGTGATTGAGTAATTTTCGATGGCATCTTCGTATCGTCCTAGTTTTTCTAATACTTTACCACGTTCAATGTATGCTCCAATAAAAGTATCGTCGGAAATAATTGCAAAATCAAATGCTGCTAATGCTTTTTTTAGTTTTTTTAGTGCAAAATATTGAATACCTAATTGGTGCCATGCGACTTCGCAATACGGGTTTTTATCTAAAAAGGTGTTTAAGTAAGTGATAGCCTCTTCATTTTGATTTAAATATTCGAAGCAATATATAATATTGTAAAGTGATGAATAGTCTTCAATATCACTTTCTAAGCATTTCATGAAATTAATTTTTGCCTCTTCAAATTTATCCAAAAACAAGTATTCCATTCCTATTAACGAGTATAGATCAACTACATCGTCAGCTAATTTTAGAGCTTGTTTTAAGACCTCTATTGCTTTTTCGTGATTATCTTTTTTAGAAAAAATATTGGCTTTTTGAATGTATATTTCTTCGTTTTGTGGATCAAGACTATAAAGCTGATCTAATAAAAGATCGGCTTCTTCAAGTTTGTCTTCAAAAACGAAAACTTCAACTCTAAATAATTTTAAATTGATGGATGTAGGGTGCTGGTCCAAACCTAGCTTAATTGCTTTTTTCGCTAAAGCAATTTTTCCTAAGTTAAGATAATGGTGAATGATATTTTCGAACTCTTCTGAATCGAAAAATAAAACATGATTTGTTTTAAGCATCGATTCAAATTTAGTTAGAGGTAAGCTATTATTGTGGTCGTGACCGTACTCCATAAGCACTTTTGTATGTTTTCTACTTTATTAAAGTTAGTATTCTATTTATGGTTTACACCAAAACTGAGGTAAATGTTTTTAACAAAGTAATGAACATTTTTATTTTATTTTGAAAAATAAAAACATAAAAACCTGTTATTTAGTGTTTTATGTGTTTTTTATTTTATCTAAAATATTCAATATTTTAGAACAACCTTCCTTAATTTCGATGTTAGAAATAGTTAATGGAGGAGTAATTCTAACTGCTTTTGGCTCAAAAAGTAGCCAAAATAGTATTAATCCGGCATCTTGACATTTTAAAATTAGTGCATTTGTTATATCTGCAGAAGGTGTTATTATGGCTAACATTAAACCTCTACCACGAATTTCTTTTATTAAAGGGTGAACTAATAGTTTTCTAAAGAGTTGTTCTTTTTGAAGGGTTTGTTCTATCAAATTACTTTCAGTAATTTCAGTTAGAGTTGCTAATGCAGAGGCGGCAATTACGGGATGGCCTCCAAAAGTAGTAATATGACCAAGCTTGGGGTTATCTTGTAAAAGATTCATCAATTCAAGAGATGCTGTAAATGCACCAATAGGCATACCGCCTCCAAGCCCTTTGCCGGTAACTAAAATATCAGGAATACAATTGTAATGTTCAAACCCAAAAAGTTTACCTGTTCTTCCAATACCTGGTTGAATTTCATCTAGAATTAAAAGAGCTCCAACGGCATCACATTGTTTTCTTACTTTTTCTAAATATTGGTTTCTCGGTTCTATAAAGCCAGCTCCACCTTGTATAGTTTCTAAAATAACACAAGCAGTTTTTGTTGTTATTTTGGTGAGATCATCCCCGTTATTAAATTCTATAAATTTAACATCAGGAAGTAATGGTCTGAAGGCTTGTTTTCTTTCTTCATAGCCCATTACGCTCAAAGCTCCCATGGTGTTACCGTGGTATGCGTGATTTGCTGCTATCATTTCACTTCTCCCAGTAGCACGTTTTGCTAACTTTAGTGCGCCTTCTATAGCTTCAGTTCCTGAATTAGTTAAATATGTGGATTGTAATGATGTTGGTAAATGTTTTGCTAAAAGTTTAGTGAGCTCTACTGCAGGTTTTTGTATGTATTCACCATAAACCATAACATGTGAATATTGATCGAGTTGGTTTTTTATGGCAGAATTAACTTTAGGATGTTGATGACCTAATGGACATGCTGAAACACCTGCAACAAAATCGAGATAAGCTTTATTGTTTGTATCATAAATATATGATCCATTGGCATGAGAAATTTCCATTGACAATGGATGAGGTGATGTTTGGGCTTGGTGTAGGAGGAAGTCTGGTTTCATGCAGTATACTATTTCTGTTTAATTTCAATTAATGAAGCCTGCCAAATATTGAATGCTTCGTTTACATGAATATTATATATGGCACATCTAAGTTTATTTCCATCATTTTCTTTTGTCCCTGTTACTTCATATTGATTCCATTCGTTTGTTAAATTTATGGATAATGTTTTGTATTTGGTATAGTTACCTCCTTGCTCTTGAAGTGATACAAGTATTTTTCCTACGCCTTTGAGCCAAACGGAAAATTTGAAAGTACCAGAAGTATTATTGATAGATTGAATAAGATAGCCATCTGGGGTACCTGCATTAGTACCTTTAATTAATATTGTGTTATTACGTTTATCCGGCGATAATTCATCTGTATTTTTAATTTTTAAAGCTCTTTTTCTCCAAATGGCATTTGTAAAGGTGTTTTCAAATTTAAGTAGGTTTTTAAAACCATTATCAGATTTCGATATGTTTAGTATGGTTCTTTTTATTTTATTGTTTCTATTTTCTTGATTTATCCGCTCCAATAACTCCTCATCAAAAAAGTTCTCTTGTGGCACATAATCTTCCAAGCCTTTAATAACAGTTAATTTAAAAGGCTTGTCTTCTTTAAATAAATCGTCAACACTTAGAGGGCGCTCATCTTCCCTCCAATCAAAACCTTTTAGGAATTTATCTTTTTCTTGATAATCTTTTTCAGGGAATAGTGTGCCATCAACAGTATTTAATCGCGTATACTCTTCAATGTCACTATTGGCAAATAACATCTTTATACTACCAGATTTAGCTTTGTCGATACCTATTAATTCTTGATTTTCATCACGTGTATAGAATATAGATTCTGCATTTTTATTAATGTTCACTTCTCTTAATTCATTGGCATCATTGAATAAACCAACTAAGGTTATTCCAAAAATTTGATTATATCCATTTTCACTAATAGTGTCTTTACTAATTATAAAAGCGTTATTAAACACACGAAGTGAATCTAATTTTTCTGTTTTTGAATTAGAGATTAAATGAATAGTATCTCCCGTCATTTGGTTTGCGTTATTCCAAAGGATAGGGCGTCGCTTTGTTGAAAAAGCATCGGTAGGAGCAAAGCGGTCTAGATTTATTAATTCGGTAATACCTGTATTTTGATTAGCGTGAATAGAATCGGCTTTGGCACTAATGTCTGTCTTGAAGAGTTTAGCATTGTAATAGGCTCGAGTAATCCTATTTTCCGGTTTACCGGTAACCATTATTTTATCAGCATGAAGGTATACAGAATCTTTTTCTTGAACTGTGGTGACTAAAGCACGTTTAGTTATAAAAAGTGAATCTTTAGCTCTAAAAACTTCGGCGTAATGCCCCGTTACAATACTCTTATTTATAGTATCAGTAATTTTAATATTGTTGGTTGCAGAAGCAAAACTTTTTGTGTTATCAAAATATAGACTATCACCTTCGATAATACGATCATCATAATATATCTTAGAATCTTTCAGTGCATACCCAGTTTTGTTTTTTGTATCATAAAAACCCTTCTCGCAATAGGTTTTGCTATCTTCTGTTGTTATGGTTGATGGGCCGAATAAATAAGCAAGCCCCGTATCTTCATAAAAATCGAAATAATTTGAATTTACAACAGTGCCGTCACCTGTTAAAACAACATCGTCAACAAATTGAAATTTTTTGTCTTTCATGTAATAACGACCAATTTTACTTGTAATAGTACCTGAAGAATCTTTTACGACATTACCACCGCTTTTATAAAAGGATTGCTGTTTTACTCTATCAAAATATAATGTATCTGAAGAAATAGTTGAATTAGGACTTTTTAAAACAACTTCACCACTAGCAAATGCGAGTTGTGAGGAGCCACTATACTCGACATATTTAGAGGTCATTGTAATGGTGTCTCCTTGTTTTACAATAACATTTCCATAGGCCTCAACAAAATTCTCACCACTGTAGTAAATCGCTTTATCGCACCACATATTACTACCTGCATGGGCAATATGTACCTGTTGCATACTGTTACGTGTTAGTACTTTTGCTCCGGGATAATTTTCTTCATCTACATTTAATCGTCCAGCATATTCAATGCTTATTTTCTTTTTGTCTTGTGCGGTTATAATTGTCGAAATTCCAAGAAAGAAAATGATGAAAGTGTATATAAATTTTGTTCTTATCAAAATGAAAATGTTTGTGGCAAAAATAACGATAATAATGATGTTTAATTATGTGTTATGTTTTTTTTAATAAAAAAGACCTGACAGTTTTGAGAAACACATCAGGTCTTAAATATTATTTTGAAATATTTTTATTTATTTCTAAAAATTGTTTGTTTTCTATCTGGTCCAACAGAAACTATAGTAATAGGAATTTCTAATTCTTTTTCTAAAAATTCAATATATTCGTTTAAAGCTTTTGGAAGTTGAGATGCTTCAGACATTTCTGTTAAATCTTCTTCCCAACCGCTAAAATCTGTATAAACTGGTTCTACATTTTCTGGTTCTATGTTGTAAGGGAAATGCTCGATAACTTCTCCTTTATATTTGTAAGCTGTACATACTTTTAAGGTTTTGAAACCAGAAAGTACATCACCTTTCATCATCATTAATTGCGTAACACCATTTACTTGGCAAGCATATTTAAGTGCAATTAAATCTAACCATCCACAACGACGTGGACGACCTGTAGTTGCACCAAATTCGTTACCAATTTTGGCCATTTGAGAACCATCTTCGTCAAATAATTCAGTAGGGAATGGGCCAGAACCAACACGTGTTGTGTAAGCTTTGAAAATCCCGAATACCTCACCAATTTGTCCTGGAGCAACACCTAAACCAGTACAAGCACCGGCTGCAGTCGTGTTACTAGATGTTACAAATGGATATGTTCCAAAGTCAATATCTAATAAAGACCCTTGTGCGCCTTCAGCTAAAATAGTTTTACCTGCTTTTTGTGCTTGGTAAACATATTCTTCAGAATCTATAAACTTAAGAGATTTTAAAACTTCAACAGCTTCAAAAAATTCTTTTTCAAGTTCGGCTAAATCGTATTCAATTTCAACGTTGTAAAAAGAAATCATAGACTGATGCTTATTAGCTAAAGCTCTATATTTTTCTTTCCAATCGCTTAATTCTAAATCGCCAACACGTAAACCATTTCTACCAGTTTTGTCCATGTAAGTTGGGCCAATACCTTTTAATGTAGATCCAATTTTAGCTTTTCCTTTAGAGGTTTCGCTAGCTGCATCTAGTAATCTATGTGTTGGTAAAATAATGTGTGCTTTTCTTGAAATAACTAGCGATTTTCTGTAATCTACGCCTTGTGCTTCAAGTTTGTCAAGTTCACCTTTAAAAATTACAGGGTCTATAACAACACCGTTTCCAACTAAATTGGTAGCGTCATCATGAAAAATACCTGACGGAATAGTGTGTAAAACGTGTTTTTTTCCGTTGAAAACCAAAGTGTGTCCTGCGTTTGGTCCACCTTGAAAACGTGCGATAATGTTGTAGTTAGAGGTTAGTACGTCAACAATTTTCCCTTTGCCTTCGTCTCCCCATTGTAATCCAAGTAGTAAATCTACTGCCATTGTAAAATTAGTTAGTTGTCCTTTTTGCTATCGGGAGATTTTTTTTTCCCGTAGAAATAGAGTGAATGATTATTTATCTCAATATCGAAAACTTCTTCGATAGTTTTTTTAATAGATTGAATTCGAGGGTCGCAAAACTCGATAACTTCTCCTGTATCTGTTAAGATAACATGGTCGTGTTGCCTGTCAAAATAAGATTTTTCGTAATGTGCTTGATTTTGGCCAAATTGGTGTTTTCTAACCAAACCGCACTCTAGAAGTAGTTCTATAGTATTGTAAAGTGTAGCTCTCGAAACACGATACTTTTTATTTTTCATATTAAGATATAGAGATTCTATATCGAAATGTTCGTTGTTATTATAAATTTCTTGAAGTATAGCATAGCGTTCGGGGGTTTTACGGTGTCCCTTATTCTCTAAAAAGCTTGTAAAAACGCTTTTAACTATGTCTTGATTTTTTGTATCTACTTTTGTATCCATAATTTCATCGCAAATTTACACTTTTTTTACACTCTAGTAACCTTATCTATACCATTAATTTTTTTAAGACGGTCTAAAAGTTTTTTCAAAAGGGTTTTATTCTTCACTACAACATCAATTTTTCCTGAGAAAAGCCCGTCGTCACTTTGAAAACTAATACTTTTCATATTAACACTCATGTTCTCAGAAATTATGGTGGTAATATCATTAACTAACCCAATATGATCAATTCCGGTTAAAGAAATATGTGCCAAGAATTCTTGTTGAGAAGAATCGATCCATTTGGCAGGCATGATCCGGTAGGCGTAATTAGATTGTAAACTCAATGCATTGGGGCAATTCATTTTATGAACTTTTAAACCATCGGAAACGGTTAAAAATCCAAAAACATCATCACCTGGTATCGGGTGGCAGCAGGTTGCTAACTTATAATCTAGCTTTTCTTCTTCTTTATTAAAAACAACAGCATCGTATTTTGCTGTAATTTCATCTTTTTCTAATTCGTCGGTGTTAATATTAGCTTTACGAGTTATTTTACTTTTCAGAAAGCTCATTAAAGCATTACTTCTTGATGCCGCATATGCCTTAAGCATTGTGTTATCTATAGTACCAAGACCAACTCTGTAAAATAAATCTAAACTTGTTTTAAGCTTAAAATAGTTAACCATTTCGTTAACAGAAGCTTCATTAAGGTTAATTTTAAGCTGCTTTAATTTTCTGCGTAAAATCTCTTTACCATCTTCACCTACAAGTTTTCTATCTTCTTTTAATGCCGATTTAATTTTACTTCGTGAGCGTGCTGTGGTAGAATAATCTAACCAGTTTGGATTAGGTTTTGCATTTTCTGAAGTTAAAATATCTACTTGGTCTCCACTTTTTAGCTCGTAACTAAGCGGTACGAGTTTGCCGTTAACTTTGGCGCCTCGCGTTTTCATACCAACTTCGGTATGTATGCTAAAAGCAAAATCGAGAGTTGTGGCTCCTTTTGGTAACGATTTTAAATCACCTTTAGGAGTGAAGACAAATATTTCTTTTGAATATAAGTTTAGTTTGAATTGCTCTACAAAATCTACAGCATTGGTATGCGGATTTTCTAAAGCTTCTTGCAATCTATTTATCCAACTTTCTAAGTTATCTTCTTTTTCGCTTCCTTGTTTATATTTATAGTGTGCTGCATAACCTTTTTCGGCTATTTCATTCATACGCTCACTACGTATTTGTACTTCTACCCAGCGGCCTTTTGGCCCCATTACTGTAATGTGAAGCGCTTCGTAACCTGTACTTTTAGGAGAAGATATCCAATCGCGAAGACGTATAGGGTTTGGCCTAAAGTGATCGGTAACTATAGAATATATTTTCCAAGCAAGGAACTTTTCGTTCTGCGGATCGGCATCACATTTATATATAATTCTAATCGCAAACTTATCGTAAACTTCATCGAAAGATACACCTTGGTTAATCATCTTCTTCCTAATAGAAAAAATAGACTTTGGTCGTCCTTTTATAGTATAGTTTAGTTTTTCTTTATCTAATGAGTGTTTTATAACTTCACTAAATTGTTCTATATAAAGGTCTTGATCTTTTTTGCTTTCCTTAGTTTTGTTTAAAATATCGTTGTAATCTACTGGTTCAAGATATTTTAAACCTAAATCTTCTAGATCGGTTTTTATGTTATAAAGTCCAATACGGTGTGCTAAAGGCGCATAAATATAAAGCGTTTCCGAGGCTATTTTAATTTGCTTATCAGGCCGCATGGAATCCATGGTTTGCATGTTGTGCAACCTATCTGCAATTTTTATAATAATAACGCGAACATCATCATTTAAGGTCAATAACATTTTACGAAAGTTTTCCGCCTGAAGCGAAACATCCATATCTTGATCTTTACTTAAAGAAGAAATTTTAGTTAATCCAGCAACAATGGTTGCAATGGTTTTTCCAAATTGTTTTTCAATATCTTCTATGGTGTAATCAGGGCTATCTTCAACAACATCATGCAACAAAGCAGCAGCAATAGAGGTGCCGTCCAAACCAATTTCCTGAGCTACAATTTTAGCCACAGCAATGGGATGGAAAATATAGGCTTCTCCAGATTTACGGCGTTGGTCTTTATGTCCGTCTACGGCAACTTCAAAAGCCCTACGAATTAGTTTTTTATCATCATCAGAAAGCGTAGTATAACTAACCTTCAGCAGTTCTTTATACGCTTTTTTTATGGCCGCATTCTCTTTTTCTAAGTATTCCTCTGTCATAGACTAAATGTAATAAAACAATTTTAATAGCCAACCTCAAAAAGATTTTTTTTTGATGCGTTATGCTTAATTTTTTTCATTTAAAAACTCGACTAACTCCGTAACAGCTTTGCCTCGATGACCAATACTGTTTTTTAAACTTAAGTCCATTTCCGCAAAGGTATTGTTGTAGTTGTTAGGTTTAAAAACGGGATCGTAACCAAAACCTTTTTCACCATGTTTTTCGGTAGTAATTTCACCTTTACAAATACCTGTAAATGTATGTAGCTCTCCGTTTAGGTGTAATGCAATTACGGTTTTAAATTGGGCAGATCTATCGGTTTTATTGTGTAATTCTGTTAAAAGCTTGTTGGTATTGTCTTCTGCATTACGCTGTTCTCCTGCGTAACGTGCCGAGTAAACTCCTGGTTCACCGTTTAATACATTAACTTCTAAGCCTGTATCATCAGCAAAGCAATCGTAATTATAATTTGTTTTTATGTATTCGGCTTTTTGCTTGGCATTACCTTCAATTGTATTTTGAGTTTCGGGTACATCTTCAAAGCAGCCAATATCTTTTAAACTAAGAAGTTCAATTTCACTCGGAATTAAAGATTGTACTTCTTTTATTTTATTCATATTATTTGTAGCAAAAACTAGTCTCATTCGTAATGTGGGGTTTTTATGACTGTAAAAGTCTTATTTGATTTAACTTATTGAAAAAAAAACGTACGTAATTATATATAATTTCATATTTTGGCATAGTTTTGTTAATATTTGTAGCCCCGAATAATAATACATATCCCTCTGTTTCGTGTTTTTCTTATTCCAATTGTGGGCTAAGTGTAATAATAGCATTCTATTTTTAAATATTAGAATTAAAATAAAAATAATTTTTGTTTAAGTAAAGTCAATTAATATTGATGAGTATAAGCTATTAATGGAAAAACTAGAAAAATCTATAAAGAAAAGATATCTACTATTTGTCTCTTCTATTATAATTATAACTTTAACTGCTTTGTTCATTGTTCAAAACAGTATAAGCTCGCAGATTTTAGATTCTAATTTAATTAGTCTTGCAGGAAAACAACGTGTTTTAGGGCAACGCATATCTAAGCTGGCTTTTAGTATTGGATATGCCGAAAAGCAGGAGACTGATATAACACTAAATACTTTAAAAGAACTTACAAAACAATGGGATAGCTTGCAGGGGTATCAACAGGCTATTAACAATAAAAAAGAAAATAACGAAACAGTAACTGTACTTCTAGAAAAAAACAAAAACTATTTAAATGAATTAACAACCTCAGGTAAAAATCTTATCGGTCAATCTGATTTTGAGGTGTTAAAAGCAGAATTTAAAAATATTGCAGAAGTAGAGAAGCCTTATTTTGAAAATATAGATAGTTTAATTTCTGAATATCAAAAAGAGGGAGAGAAAAATCTAAAGACTTTAAAAACCGTTATTTATTTTCTTGCTATTGGAACATTTTTATTACTGCTAGGTGGTTTTTTGATGGTGATACGACCGGTATTCAAGAAGTTTTTGTTCAATTTAAAAGAAATAAAATCTTCTAATGATAAATTAGAAACATCAAGAACTGAAATAAAATCGAACCTTTCTGAACTTACAAAGCTAAAAACAGATTTAGAACTTAAAGATGCCAATAATAGAATTTTTATAGAGCAGGCACCAACAGCTATTGCTATGCTGGATACTAATATGTGCTATCTAGCAGCTTCTAAAAAATGGATTTCAGATTATAAAATGGAAGATGAAGAAATTATTGGTCGTTGCCATTATGATCTTTTTCCTGAAATTGGGGATGATTGGAAAGCCAACCATCAAAAATGCTTAAATGGAGCGATAGATGTTTGTGACGAAGCTCCTTTTGTTCGTTTAGATGGCACAGTACAATGGATTTTTTGGGATGTTAGACCTTGGTACATTTCCGAAGGTGAAGTTGGTGGTTTAATTATGCATACTGGAGATATTACCCATATAAAGGAGAAAGAAGACGAAAAAGAGCTTATAGAAAATATTTTAGATAAAACAAGTCAAATAGCCCGCATTGGAACTTGGGAAATTGATTTAATAAAAAATAATGTTTTTTGGAGTAAAGTACTTCATGAAATACATGAAGTGCCAGAAGATTATGAGCCAAATTTAGAAAGTGCTATTGAGTTTTTTAAAGAAGGGATAAGTAGAAATGCTATTGAAAAAGCTATTAATGATAGTAAGGAGCAAGGAACACCTTTCGATTTAGAATTAGAGCTTATAACGGCTAAAGGTAAAGCTATTTGGACGCGCGCTATCGGGCAAGCAGAATTTATAAGAGGTGAATGTACTCGTGTTTTTGGTGTTTTTCAAGATATTAATAAAATAAAATCGGCAGAACTAGCACTACATAAGGCTCATACGGAATTGAAGGCTATATTCAATTCAAAAGCTTTAGCAATAGTTTCAACAGATAATGAAGGTTTAATTACTCATTTTAATCGTGGTGCAGAGGATTTTTTAGGGTATTCCGCAGCTGAAATGATTGGTAGAGTTCAACCTAACGTATTTTACTTAGAAGAAGAGTTGGTTAACTTTAGAAGGGATATGGCAAATAAGTACGAGAGGGAATTTGAAAATTACGATCCTTATCGAGACTTAGGAAAAGAAGATACTTTCGATATTAGAGAATGGACCTTTGTTAGAAAAGATGGCACAACTTTTCCTGTAGAATCAACTTTAACGACTATTAAAGATGAGCAAGGTAATAATGTTGGTTTTTTAGGGGTTTCAACAGATATTTCTGGACGAAAAATAGCAGAAAAGGAATTGATTCGTAAAAATCAATTATTAAATTATGCAGAGAAAATTACCCTAATGGGTAATTGGCGTTGGGATGTTCTTAGAAATACAGTATGGCTATCTGATGGAATGTATGAAATTTATGAGATAGACGATAAAGAAGGGGTTATAAGTTTTGATAATTTAGTTCATTTTGTGCATCCGGAGGATAAGGAAAATGTTGAAGAACACGTTAAAGCGACTATAGAAAATAAAGTTTTTGAAAATGATTTTATAAGCCGTATTGTAACGGCTAAAGGCGAAACTAAAATACTTCGACTTTTGGGTGAAGTTAAAACCAATAATTTAGGAGAAGTTATAGAAGTCATTGGTACTACCCAAGATATTACAGAACAAAAAATAGCAGAAACCGAACTGTTGCTGAAAAATAAATTTTTGAGTTTTGCTGAAAGAATAACCAAGATGGGGAATTGGCAGTGGAATTTGGTTACCGGTGCTTTACAATGGTCGGATAATATGCATGAGATTTATGCTAGTGATAAAAACCAAATCGACTTAAGTTACGAAACATTTATAAGTTTTGTTCACCCAGAAGACGAAGCTATGGTAGCTAAATTTGTAGCGGATGCCATTGTGGAGAAAACGTTTCCTAATAATTTTATACATCGCATTGTAGCTAGTAACGGTGAATTGAAAACAATACATACTTTAGGTGAAGTAATTCTTGATGATCAAGGTGAAATTATCGAAATGATTGGTACTACCCAAGATATTACAGCACAAAAATTAGCTAAAAATGAACTTTTACGTAAAAATCAACTGCTTAATTTTGCAGAGGAAATTACGCTTATGGGGCATTGGATATGGAATATCCCTGAGGATAAGGTAGAGTGGTCTAGCAATCTTTATAATATTTTTGAACTTAATGAAGAAAAAACCGACCTAAGGTTTAATACATATTTCAGTTTTGTGCATCCTGATGATGAAGATTTGGTAAGTGCGCATTTTGATAATGCTGCTATCGATAAAGGCTTTACAAGTTTTTCGCATCGTATAATAACAAATGGAAAAGTAAAAACAGTACAGCTTTTAGGAGAAGTGGTTAAGAATACTGCTGGCGATATTATTGAAATGATAGGTACTTGTCAAGATATTACCGAACAGAAAATGGCAGAAAATAAGTTTAGAGGCTTATTAGAATCGGCGCCAGATGCTATGGTAATTACAAATGAGGCCTCTAAAATTCAAATGATTAATAAGCAAGCAGAAAAAATGTTTGGTTATAAAATTGAAGAGTTATTTAATAAATCTGTCGATTTACTCTTGCCAAAACGTTTTTTATCTGGGTGTGAATCTAAAGTGGATAAATTATTAGGAGATCTAGTAGGAACCGAATCGTCTGGGGAAGAAGATTTAGCTGCTATGAATAAAGATGGGAAAGAATTCCCTGTTCAGATAACTTTAAGTCCATTAGAGACCGAAGATGGTATTTTAGTTTCGGCAGCAATACGTGATATTACTGCGCAAAAATTAGCAAAAGCCGAACTTTTACGTAAAAATCAACTCTTAACATTTGCTGAGAAAATCACCATGATGGGGAACTGGCAATGGAATCTTATTACAAATGAGGTGAAATGGTCTACCAATCTTTTTGAAATTTTTGGCATTGATAAAGATACCGAGTTGGCTTATGATACATATTTTAATTCCGTTCATAATGATGAAAAAGAACTGGTGTCGAAACATGTAGAGCAAGCTATTGAGGATAAAGAATTTATGGATTTAACGCATCGTATTTGGTTGCCAGATGGTTCTGTGAAAACAATTCAGCTCTTAGCAGAAGTGGTTCTAGATGCAAAAGGTGAAGTTGTTGAGATGACAGGGACTTGCCAAGATGTAACAGCTCAAAAAATGGCTGAGAATAAGTTTAGAGGTTTGTTGGAATCTGCACCAGATGCCATGGTAATTACTAACGAAGATTCTTTAATTCAGATAATAAATAAGCAAGCAGAACTGCTTTTTGGGTATACAATAGACGAAATTTATAATAAACCTATAGATTTACTCTTACCAATTCGATCTTTAGAAGATCATGAGTTTCAAAGAAAATCGTTTCTTAATAAACCAAAAACTACCGAATTATCCGAAGGTCGAGATATGTTTGCCATTAATAAAAATGGCCGAGAATTCCCTATACAAATGAGTTTAAGCCCATTGAAAACGGAAGAGGGTATGCTTATTTCTGCTGTAATACGAGATGTTACCGAGCAAAAATCTGCTCAAAATAAAATAATTAAATCTAAAAACGATTTAGAAATTTTAGCTCAAAAATTAATTAAAAATAATAATCAATTAGCCGATTTTGCACACATTACATCGCATAATTTAAGAGCTCCAGTGAGTAATCTTAATTCGCTTCTAGGTCTGTATAACGCTTCAGTTAGTGAAGATGATAAAGCATTTTTGTTCGAGAAATTTGAAAAAGTAATAAATCACCTTACGGTGACATTAAATACTTTAGTAGATGCTGTTAAAATTAAAAACAACACACCTAAAGAATTTGAAAAACTTAAATTTAATGATGTTTTAAATAAAACAAAAGAAATTTTAACAGGGCAAATCATGAAGAATGAGGCTATTATTACTAGCGATTTCTCCGAAATATCAAAAATAAAATACGATAGAATTTATTTAGAAAGTATTTTTCTTAACTTAGTAGGGAATTCTATTAAGTATCGCTCTAAAAATCGTGTTCCAGAAATATTTATTAAATCTGAGATTATCGATGGAAAAGTTAGATTGTTCTTTCAAGATAATGGCTTAGGAATTGATTTAGAAAAGCACGGTCATAAATTATTTGGCCTTAACAAAGTATTTCATAGGCATCCAGAAGCAAAGGGTGTTGGTTTATTTATGGTTAAAACACAAGTAGAAGCATTAAATGGTACAATATATGCAACGAGCAAGGTAAACGAAGGTACTACGTTTTATATTAATTTTAATTAATTGAGTTATGATGAATACACCTGTTAATATTTGCATAGTTGATGATGATGATATTTATCAATTTACTGTAGTAAAAACATTGGAGTTATTAGAGTTTGAAAAAAATATAAAAGTTTTTTCTGATGGAGAAGAAGCCTTAGAGTTTCTGTTAAGCAACCTAAACCAGAATGATGAGCTTCCAGATGTTATTTTTCTAGATATTAATATGCCTATCATGGATGGTTATCAATTCATGGAAGAGTATGTTAAAATTAAATCTAAGCTAGGTAAGAAAACCGTAATATATATGGTGTCTTCTTCTGTAGACCCTGTAGATATAGAAAAGGCTAAGAGAATTAGTGATATATCAGATTATATCATTAAGCCTATTGAGCCAGGGAAGCTTAAAAGCATAATGGAAGAATTAATAAAAGGAAGTAATTAAAGAGCTATTGATTATGAGTTGGTTGGGCTAAAACATTTTTATATATGACGAAAATCATTTAAAATCAGAATTCCCAAAGCTATATTTGATAATATAAAACATAAGTTATGATAGTAAATTTTGAATACGTAGGAGTAGATGCAAGCGAAACATTAACAGCTTTCACAGAAGAAAAATTAGAGAAATTATTTAATCGTTATGAGTTTTTAATAAGCGCAACGGTTCATTTTAAACAAGATGAAAAGGCTCACGATGCTGGTAGAATATGTAATATTGAATTAAGCTTACCAGGACCAAGAATATTTGCTACATCAAACGAGCGTAATTTTGAAGTATCAGTTCGGGAAACAGTTAGCGATTTAGAAAAACAACTTAAAAAACGCAAAGAAGTTTATAAAACACACTAGAGTAATTTAAGGGTATCATATACAACTTAGAAAGATGACTGAAATTAAATTTAGTCATCTTTTTTTTTTTTGCTTTTAATCGCTTAGAAAAGTAAACGCTTTAGATTAAAATCGGTTAAATTCAAACTGTAGATATTATGTGCTTAACAAAGAGTTAGGTTATTCGTTTATCGATGATGGTAAGGCTCATTTCGTAAAATAGTAAAACCACGATAAAGTTGTTCAATAAAAAACAAACGAATCATTTGGTGCGAAAATGTCATTTTAGATAAAGATATTTTACCTTTTGCTTCGGCATAAATTTCATCCGAAAATCCGTAAGGACCACCAATAACAAAAACCAATTGTTTAATTCCAGAGTTCATGTGTTTCTGTAAATAGTCAGAAAAACCTACAGAATCAAACTGTTTTCCATTCTCATCTAGCAAAATTAAGGTATCAGTATTGTTTAATTTCTTCAAAATAAGTTCACCCTCTTTTTGCTTTTGTAAGTCTTCACTTAAATTTTTAGAATTTTTTATATCCGGAATAATTTCTAACGAGAACTTAATGTAAAACCCTAAACGCTTCTGATAATCAGCTATTAACGCTAAAAGTTGTTTGTTGTCTGTTTTTCCTATGGCAATAAGTTTGATAGTCATATAAGCAAAATTACTATTTAGTATTTATGAATAATGTATTTAAATAAGAAAAATTCTTAAATTTCGTAAAAGTAAAATTTATTTTCGTAAATCAATTTCTTACTTTTGTTGCAAACCAAAAACAAATTATGATTACACAGGAGCAATTTGATACAGAAGTGAAAATGATAATTTCTAACGCTATACGTGAAGATGTTGGTGATGGTGATCATAGTTCTTTAGCCTGTATCCCTGAGAATGCAAGAGGTAAAGCTAAACTTTTAGTAAAAGATAAAGGTATTATTGGTGGTGTTAATTTTGCTAAAAAAGTTTTTGCATACGTAGATAAAAATCTAAAGTTAGATGTACGTATTGAAGATGGAACAGAGGTAACATACGGAGATATTGTTATGTATGTAGAAGGTTCTTCTCAATCTATTTTAAAAGCAGAGCGTACGGTTTTAAACGCAATGCAACGTATGAGTGCTATTGCTACTAAAACTAGAATGTTTGTAGATTTGGTAGAAGGTACTAAAACTAAAATTTTAGATACTAGAAAAACTACACCAGGAATTCGTGTGTTAGAAAAATGGGCTGTAAAAATTGGTGGTGGAGAAAACCATAGATTTGCGCTTTACGACATGATTATGCTTAAAGATAATCATATCGATTTCGCTGGAGGTATTACTAAGGCTATTACTATGGCTAAAGAATATTTAACAGAAACGGGTAGAGATCTACAAATTATGGTAGAAGCTCGCGATTTAAGTGAAGTTGAAGAGATTTTACAATCAGATGGTGTTTATCGTATTTTGATAGATAACTTCGATTATGAAGATACTCGAAAAGCGGTAAAATTAATTGGTAATAAGTGTCTAACAGAATCTTCTGGAAATATAAATGAAGCAACAATTCGTCATTATGCCGAATGTGGAGTTAATTTTATTTCTTGTGGAGCGTTAACACATTCTGTACATAATATGGATTTAAGTTTAAAAGCGATGAAATAGTTTTTAATTTCATAAAATATATAAAAGAGTGTCTATATAGACACTCTTTTTTTATACCTTGCTTTCAGTAATTACTTTATTAACTTTGTATTTATTCTGTTTAATTTTTTATTAATGACAAAACCCATTGAAGACAAGCTAGATAAAATTCCTGTAATTAATATCTTGGTTCGGTTTTTAAAAAAATTAAAATTACCAGGGTTAGAAGGTCTTTCATTTTACGATTTGGTAGAGCTTTATGTTATCGGGATTGCAAAAGGTGCTTTAGCTACACGAGCTAGTGCCATCGCTTTTAGTTTTTTTATGGCTATTTTTCCGTTTCTATTATTTGTGCTTATCATTATTCCATATGTACCTATAGATGATTTTAAAATAGAATTTTTAGTGTTTCTAGAATCGTTTTTACCACCAAATACATCAGATTTTTTCTTTGAAAATATTTTTGAAAACATCGACCAATCGCAACGCGGTGGTTTATTATCTTCTGTGTTTGTTTTATCCATTGGTTTAATGGCAAATGGCGTAAATGCAGTGTTTTCCGGTTTCGAGAATTCGTATCACGAGCAACTTACCCGTAATGTTTTTAAGCAATATTTGTACGCGCTAGGTATTGCGTTAATATTGGCTTTTTTACTTATCATTACTATTGTAGTGTTAGGGTATTTTCAGTTATACGTGGTACAAGGGCTGTTTAATGCTTTAGAGCATCGTGGTTACGAGGTAGCAAGTCAAGGCTTGTTTTGGACCGATGTTGTAAAGTATTTGTTTTTTGTACTTATGGTGTATTTAGCAACAGCAACTTTATATTATTTCGGTACTAAAGAAGGGAAATATTCTAATTTTTTCTCAATAGGAGCTCTTTTTACAACCTTACTTATTATATTAACGTCTTATTTTTTCGGTTTGTATATCGAAAACTTCGGACAATACAATAAACTATACGGGTCTATTGGCGCGTTATTAATATTAATGTTTTACTTGTGGCTCAACTCAAATATTTTGTTGCTTGGTTATGAGTTGAACGCCTCATTAAATAAACTTAGAAAAAGCTTTTAATTATGAAGAAATACATTTGGTTAATTACAATTTGCATGCTATCGATATCAGTTCAATCTCAAGATATTTTAGGACAATGGAAAACAGTTGATGATGAAACAGGAGCGCACAAATGTATTATCGATATTTATGAAGAAAATGGTAAAGTGTACGGTAAAGTTATAGAGATTCTTGAACCGTTTGATAAAAATACTTTGTGTCAAGATTGCGAAGGTGATAAAAAAGACAAGCCTATTCTTGGTATGGTTATTATTAATGAACTCGAAAAACATGGAGAGCATTATAAAAACGGAACTATTTTCGATGCTGAAAATGGTAAAGAATACAAATGTAGAATTGTGTTAGATAAAGAAACAGGTAAGCTACAAGTTCGAGGCTATATTGCATTTCTATACCTTACGCAATACTGGATTCGACATAAATAATTATTCAATTTAAGGATTATTACTTTGTACTATATAGACGTTATAATACCCATTCCGCTTCAAAAATTATTCACCTATAGCATTACAGCTTCGGAGTTCGATTTTATAGAACCAGGTATGCGTGTTGCTGTTCCTTTTGGGAAATCTAAAATTTATACAGGTATTGTTTATCGCGTGCATCACGATGCGCCAACGGCTTATGAAGCTAAAGAAATTCAGCAAATTTTAGATGAATCACCTGTTGTTAATCAAAAACAATTAAAGCTTTGGGAATGGATTTCTAGTTATTATATGTGCACTATGGGTGATGTTATGCGCGCCTCATTGCCAAATGCATTTATTTTAGAAAGTGAAACTGTAATTTCTAAGAATAATAAAACCACTATAGACGAATCTATTTTAAAAGATGATGAGTTTTTGGTTTACGAAGCTTTAAATCATCAATCGTCTTTAAAGATTCAAGATATTTCTAACATTCTTAGTAAAAAGAATGTGCTATCTGTTATTAAGCGTTTAATAGAAAAAGAAGCTATTTCGGTTGAAGAAGAGGTTTACGAAAAGTATAAGCCAAAATTAGTACGCTATGTTAAGTTGCATACTTTTTATTCTACAGAAAAAGAATTTCATGAGTTAATGAACGATTTAAGTCGCGCACCTAAACAGCGTGATGTTGTGATGACTTTGTTTTCTATTTCTGCAAAAACGAGAAAACCTGTAAAAGTTTCTGAATTATCGGAAGAGAGTGGTGCTTCAACTTCAATTATAAAATCTTTAATTGATAAAAGTGTTTTAGAAGAATATTTTATTCAAACAGACCGTGTTCAGTATTCTGGTGAAGAAAATGAAAATTCTAAAAAACTAAATAGTTATCAAGAGACGGCTTTATCAGAAATAAAAGAGACTTTCGAGAAGCATCAGGTTACTTTATTGCATGGCGTTACTTCTTCAGGAAAAACGGAAGTGTATGTTAAGTTAATTGAAGATATGTTGAATTCTGGGCAGCAAGTATTGTATTTGTTACCAGAAATAGCTTTAACCACACAACTGGTTAATAGACTTCAGAATTATTTTGGAGATCAAGTCGCGGTATTTCATTCTAAATATTCATCTCATGAACGTGTTGAGGTTTGGAATCAGGTTTTAGAACTTTCCGCGAAAGCGAAAATAGTGTTAGGTGCGCGTTCGTCGATATTTTTACCTTTTGATAATTTAGGATTAATAATTGTTGATGAAGAGCATGAGCAATCGTTTAAACAATTTGATCCGGCACCACGATACCATGCAAGAGACACAGCTGTAGTTTTGGCGCATTTACATAAAGCTAAAGTACTTTTAGGCTCGGCAACACCAAGTTTAGAAAGTTATTTTAATGCACAGCAAAACAAATATGGCTTTGTAGAGCTTATGCATCGCTTTAATGATGTATTGATGCCAGAAGTGGAGTTGGTTGATATTAAAGAAAAGCAGAAGAAAAAGCGCATGAAAGGCCATTTTAGCGATAGACTTATTGCTGAAATGACAGAAACCTTAGCGGAAGGGCATCAAAT
Source organism: Algibacter sp. L3A6 (assembly GCF_009796825.1). GTDB lineage: Bacteria > Bacteroidota > Bacteroidia > Flavobacteriales > Flavobacteriaceae > Algibacter. The sequence goes on along the minus strand of NZ_CP047030.1, from coordinate 38,426 downwards.
TATTTTGTTTCAAAACCGTCGAGGCTTTTCGCCGATTGTAGAGTGTAGTACTTGTGGCGAGGCACCGCAATGTCCTAATTGTGATGTGAGTTTAACGTACCATCAATATCGAGACCAATTACGTTGTCATTATTGTGGATATGTTGTTGCTATGCTTAGAAAATGTGCGGCTTGTGGTAGTCCAGAGCTTGATAACAAAGGTTTTGGAACAGAACAGATTGAAGCTGAGGTAAAGGTATTGTTTCCGGAGCATAAGGTGGCGCGTATGGATTTGGATACTACGCGTGGTAAATATGGTTACGAGAAGATTATAACGGCATTAGAACAGCAAGAAATCGATATTTTGGTTGGTACACAAATGCTTACTAAGGGTTTAGATTTTAGAAATGTAAAGCTAGTTGGTATTATGAATGCTGATAATATGCTTAATTTTCCTGACTTTAGAGCGCACGAGCGTAGTTTCCAACTTATGTTGCAAGTGTCCGGTAGGGCAGGGCGGACCGAGGAGCGCGGTAAGGTTTTAATACAGACTTACAATCCGTACCACAATATTTTACAGCAGGTGTCTACCAATAATTATATCGATATGTTTAAAGAACAAATGAACGAGCGGTATAATTTTAAATACCCGCCAATTTATAAGCAAATTAAAATTACGCTAAAACATAAAGATTATAATCGTGTGGAAATCGCAGCAGATTGGTACGCTACGTCGTTAAGGCAAGTGTTTAAAGAACATGTTTTAGGGCCAGAATTCCCACCTGTATCACGAATTAGAAATCAATATCATAAAAATATTTTAGTAAAAATTCCGAAGGAACACTCGTTAGCAAAAACAAAAGAAGCTATTGTTAAAATTAACAATAGCTTCTTGAATGTAAAAGATTTTCGCTCGGTTCGTGTTATTCTTAATGTGGATAACTACTAGTTCTGCTAAAATAAATACGGGGTAATATTTCTTTTAATCGAACTTTTCTTTTTTAAAAGGAGAGCGTTTTTATTAAATATTATTTAACGCATCAACAAGTTGCGTTTTCTTATTTCTACTTAAAGGAATTTCATAAGCACCAACTTCAACGTTCTTGCTATTAAATCTGTCAATTTTATCCAAATTAACGATGTAAGATTTATGAATTCTTAAAAATTTACCTTCTGGTAATTCTGCTTCAAAAGATTTCATGGTCGATAAAACCACTAAACTGTTTTCTTCAGTTACTAGTTTAACGTAATCACCAAGGGCTTCAATCCACTTAATGTCTTTAATATAAACTTTACGTTTTTTAAGGTTACTTTTTACAAATATATGTTCGCCATCTTCTTCGTTAAAGTCTAGAGTCAATCTATGTTGTTCTAAAGCTTTATCTACAGAGGTGTTAAAGCGCTCTCTTGTAATTGGTTTATGTAAATAATCGGTAGCATCATAATTAAACGCTTTAAACGCATATTCAGTTTTACCTGTTACAAATATAATTTGAGGTTTGTTGTTTAATACATCTAAAAGCTCAAATCCGTTTAGTACTGGCATTTCAATATCTAAAAAGATTAAGTCTACTTGATGTGTGTTTAAACCATTTTTGGTTTCCAACGCACTACTGTACTCTGCTATTAAATTTAATGAGGGATGGTTCTCTACTAATTTCACGATAGAGAGGCGTTGTATGGCTGAATCGTCTACTACTACACAGTTTAATGTCATAACATTTCTTTTATTTCGGTTAAGATATCGACAATAGTACGAAAAATTCGGCTAAAAACCAAAAATCATCGGCAAACTGTAGATTTTAACATTTTTTTAACACGCGAATAATGCGTGTTTCACTTAAAATAAATACAATTAAGTTGTGTAAGATATAAATATTAATTACTTTTGCAGCCAATTTTTAACAATAAAAATAGATTTTTATGAATCATTATGAAACTGTTTTCATCTTAAATCCCGTTTTATCTGAAGATCAGATAAAGGAGACAGTAAAGAAATACGAAGATTTTCTTGTTTCTAACGGCGCTAAGATGGTATCAAAAGAAAACTGGGGGCTTAAGAAATTAGCTTACCCTATTCAAAACAAAAAAAGTGGATTTTATCACTTATTTGAGTATCAAGTAGCCGGAGAGGTTATCAATCCTTTAGAAGTAGAGTTTAGACGTGACGAGCGTTTTATGCGTTATTTAACAGTAGCGTTAGATAAACATGCTATTTCTTGGGCAGAGAGAAGAAGAGAGAAACTTAAACAAAAAGCTTAATTATGTCATCAATAGAACAACAATCTAAAGGAAAAAAAGACGGCGAAATTAGATATTTAACGCCTCTAAATATTGAAACTAATAAGCAAAAGAAATATTGTCGTTTCAAAAAATCAGGTATCAAGTATGTAGATTATAAAGATGCAGACTGGTTACTAAGATTTGTAAATGAGCAAGGTAAAATTTTACCTCGTCGTTTAACAGGAACTTCATTAAAGTATCAAAGAAAAGTGTCTGTTGCTGTAAAAAGAGCACGTCACTTAGCTTTAATGCCTTATGTAGCTGATTTATTAAAATAAAATACTGATAACAATGGAACTTATATTAAAACAAGACGTTGAAAATTTAGGATTTAAAGACGATGTTGTAACAGTTAAGAACGGTTATGGTAGAAATTTTTTAATTCCTCAGAAACAAGCTATTATCGCAACTGTTTCAGCTAAAAAAGTATTAGCAGAAAATTTAAAGCAACGTGCCTTTAAAGAAAAGAGAATAGTTGATGAAGCTAATGTAGTTGCAGAAGCTTTAAAAGCATTAGAAATTAAAATCCAAGCTAAAGTTGGAACAGGAGACAAATTATTTGGTTCTGTAAACAACATCGATTTAGCAGCGGCTTTAGAAAAAGAAGGTCAAGCAATTGATAAGAAATATATCACGCTTACAACTGTTAAACGTTTAGGTAAATATACTGCCGCAATTCGTTTACACAGAGATGTAAATGTTGATTTAGAATTCGACGTTATTGCTCAAGCAAACTAATTTGTTAACATAAAGTTAATAAAAGTTTTAAATATAATTAACCACTCCTTTGGAGTGGTTTTTTTTTGGTCTATTTTTACTAGCGTTATGCATGCATAATTTTCAAACTTAAAACTTTAACTCAATCTTCAAACAATGAAAAAAATTACATTATTATTTTTCTTTATGTTTATTGGAGCAATGGCTTTTGCACAAGTCACGACTTCTAATATTAAAGGACTCGTTTTAGATCAAGGTTCGGTTCCTTTACCTGGAGCCAATGTTTTGGCTATCCATACACCAACAGGTACAAAGTATGGAGCGGCAACTAATTTTGATGGCCGTTTTAATTTACTAAATTTAAGAGTAGGTGGGCCATACACTATTACAGTGAGCTATGTAGGTTACAAAGAGCAAACCTTTAATAATGTTTACTTAACATTAGGGAAAACTCAAAATGTTGACGTCACCTTATCTGAAGATAGCGAACAACTAGATGCTGTAGTTATACAAGGTACTGGTGGTACAGGTACTTTTGGTAGCGACAGAACTGGTGCAGAAACTAGTGTTGGTCGTAGAGAGTTAACACGTTTGCCAACTATTTCTAGATCGCAATCTGATTTTACAAGATTAGAGCCAACTGCTAGTGGTGGGTCTTTTGGAGGTAGAAACGATCAATTTAACAACTTCTCTTTAGATGGTGCTATTTTTAATAATCCTTTTGGATTAGATGCAGCAACTCCAGGAGGTCAAACAGGTTCTCAACCCGTTTCTTTAGATGCTATAGAGCAAATTCAAGTATCTACTGCACCTTATGATGTTACACAATCGGGATTTACTGGAGCTTCAGTAAATGCTGTTACTAAAAGTGGAACAAACCAATTTCATGGTACAGTTTATGGTTTTTATAGAGATGAAACCATGACTGGGAAAAAAATTAAAGGAGAAGATGTGGCAAGACCAGACTTAAACCAAACACAGTATGGTGTAAGTATTGGAGGACCAATTATTAAAGATAAATTATTCTTTTTTGCAAACTTTGAAAAGGATGAACGTGACGATTTAGGTACTAACGGCTGGACACCAAATACAGGTACAGGTGGTATTACCGAGTCTAGAGTTTTAGAAAGTGATTTAATAGCTGTGCAAACAGCTTTAAGAGCTCAAGGTTACGATCCGGGAGCTTACCAAGGATTTACACATGCTTCAGAATCTACAAAAGGTATTTTTAAAATCGATTGGAATATTAATGATAATAACCGTTTAGCTGTTGTTTATAATTTTTTAAATGCTTCTCAAGAAAAACCAGCGCATCCTTCGGCTATTAATCCACGTGGTCCAGATGCAACAACGTTACAATTTCAAAATTCAGGTTACGAAATTAATAATAATTTAAAATCTATACAGGTTGAGTTAAATTCTACTTTATCAGAAACATCAACTAATAAATTACAAATTGGTTATACTCATTTTGATGATTTTAGAACACCGTTTTCTACGCCTGCTCCAGTTATCAATATTTATAAAGACGGTTCACCATATATTATTGCTGGTCACGAGCCGTTTTCAATTAATAACAAGTTAGATCAAAAAGTATTTCAATTTACAGATAACTTAAACTTCTTTCAAGGCGATCACACCTTTACTATTGGAACATCTTTCGAGAAATTTGAATTCGATAATTCTTTCAACTTAAAAGGATATGGTTTTGATGTTTTTGGTAATGTTGATATTGCCGATTTTAATGCTGCTAATTATGATTTTGCAGCAGCACAAGCAACATTTAACTCTAGAAATAGTTTGGCTGATGGAGTAGATAATGGTTGGTTATTAGCAGAAACAAACGTTGGACAATTAGCTTTTTATGCACAAGATGAATGGAATGTTTCAGAAAAACTAAAATTAACATATGGTGTTCGTTTCGATAAGCCTTTGTTTTTTGATACAGCAGATAATGCGCAAGAGTTTATAGATACGGAAAACGGAGAAATCTATTTACCAGATGTAGAATATATAGATCCTAATACAGGAGAGCCTTTATTAATAGATTCTACAAAAATGCCTAATGATGATTGGTTAGTGTCGCCTAGAGTTGGTTTTAATTATGATGCTAATGGTGATAGTTCTTTTCAGTTAAGAGGTGGTACTGGCTTATTTACAGGGCGTTTTCCTTTTGTTTGGGTAGGAAACCAAGTTAGTGGTGTAGATGCATTTTTCTACCAAGCTGTAGATCCAGATTTTAAATTTCCACAAGTTTGGAGAACAAACTTAGGTTTAGATAGAAAACTTGAAAACGGTATTATTTTAACAGCAGATTTATCATATACTAAAGATGTAAACGGGATTCACGTTCAAAACTGGGGTTTAAATAAACCAACAAGTCAGTTACAAGGTGTAGATAATAGAGCTATTTATGGTGATAGTGATCGTGCGAAAGCCACATTACCTTGGGGTGAAGTTGTTACCGGTAATGCTTACGTGATGACGAACTCTAATGAAGGTCGTATATGGAATGCTTCATTAAAAGCTCAAAAAACATTCTCAAATGGTCTTTATTCTATGTTAGCTTATAGTTATTTAGATGCTAGAGATGTAAATTCTATTGAAGCTGAAATTACAGGAGATGCTTTTAATGGTAACCCTGCATTAGGTAATGTAAATAACGATGTGCTTTCACATTCTAAATACGGAGATAAGCATCGTTTTATTGGTGTAGCTAGTAAAAAATGGGATTACGGAAACGATAAATGGTCTACCACAATATCTACATTTTTCGAATATGCACAAGGTGCTCGTTTTAACTACGTGTATGGTGGAGATATAAACAATGATGGTTCGTCTATTAACGATTTAATTTATATTCCTACTGCTGGAGAAATAAGTTCTATGCAATTTGCTGGAACGGGAGATGCTGCTGCTTTAGAATCTTACATAGGTCAAGACGATTACTTAAGTGATAACAGAGGTCAATATGCAGAACGTTACGGAGCATTAGCACCTTGGAGAGGTAAATGGGATGTAAAGTTCATGCAAGATTACAGAATTAAAGTATCTGAAGATAAAACAAACACAATTCAGTTTAGTTTAGATATTTTAAACTTTGGTAACTTATTAAATTCAGACTGGGGAATTATACAACAACCTAATAATGTAATTCCAATTGGAGTAAGTTTTCCTGATGCCGATCCTGATCCTAATGTTTATGTTGCAGACAGAACGCAGCAACCCATCTATTCTTTTAACGAAAATCAAACTAAAACCTTTGGTTTCGATTCTAGTTTAGCTTCTAGATGGCAAGCTCAAGTAGGTTTACGCTATATTTTCTAAGATAATAACAGATATATTCTTAAATTTGGCGCTCCTTAACTAAGGGGCGCTTTTTTTATGAATAATATGAAATATATAGTTATACTTTGTCTTTTTGTAGTCAGTTTTTCTTGTAAAGAAGAACCTAAAAAACAAGAAGCATCTGCAAAATCAGTTTTAATTGAGCGTTTGGCTTATCAGGCTAATAAAACTCCTGTTATTAGTGTGCACAGAGGAGGTAAATCTATAGAGAACTACCCAGAAAATTGTTTGGAAACCTTAAAGTACATAAACGATAGTATTCCTGCTGTTTATGAAATTGATATCGCTAAAACCAAGGATAATGTACTTGTTTTAATGCACGATAATAGCTTAGGTAGAACCTCCACAGGCGAAGGTGATATTACAAATTATACCTATCAAGAATTATTACAGTATAATTTAGAAGACGATTTTGGTAACGAAACTACTTTTAAAATTCCATTATTTAAAGATGTTCTTCTTTGGGCAAAAGCAAATAATGTGATATTAACTATCGATATAAAAAAGAGTGTCTCTGTAGAACAAGTAGTCGCTTTGGTTAAAGAAACTGGTGCTGAAGATATTTCGGTGATTATTACTTATGATATGAAACAAGCCAGCGCAGCCTACAAAGCAGCTCCAGAATTATTGTTATCCGTATCTGCAAGAAACGACAAAGAATTAGATTGGTTGTTACATTCTGAAATTCCTACGGAAAACATGATTGCTTTTACTGGAACTAGATTATCTCCTGAAGCATTTTATAAAAAATTACACGATTTAGGAATTACCTGTATGCTCGGTACTTTAGGTAACTTAGATAAGCAAGCACAAGCTAAAGGTGACCATCTTTATCAGAAATGGGTAGATTTAGGTGTTGATGTTATTGCAACCGATAGGCCTTTTGCAGCGGCTGCAAGTTTAAATATTAAAAAATAAAATATACAATTCTCTTAATTTCGAGAAAAACATATAAGAATGAAGTATTCAAGATTAACAAAAGAACAATTCGAAGAATTACACCAAGAATTTATAAACTTTTTGGCAACCCAATCTATAACTGCCGATGAGTGGACCAACTTAAAAGCTAATAAACCCGATTTAGCTGAAATGGAATTGGATGTGTTTAGCGATTTAATTTGGGAAGGCGCCTTAAATAAAGCAGAGTATCTTGAGCATTTTGCTCCAAAACACATGTATTTATTTCATTTAAAGGAAGATCAAATGCATGCCATCGTAGTTAACATTAAAAATGATGTTGATATTACAACCCAAGAAGGTTACGATTGGCTTCGTGAAAACTTAATGGACGAAAACGTTGAGTTTTTACAAGCAGATAAAGCGTATTCTGATTCTAAAAACTTAGATAAGTTTAAAATGATTGAACAAGGCGCTTCTATTACTAAAGGTGAATTGTATCAATATTTTTATAAGTTGATTAATTAATTTAATTATTGCTTCTAAGACAAGAATCTGTTTTCAATTTAAACTCTTATTTTTGTCATTCCACATCATACAATTACATTGGTGATTGTGAGATGCGGAGCGTAGCATTTAGTAATTATTAAAAAGATACCTGCATCTGCAGGCATATATATGGCTCAAAAACCAAGTATTCCAAAAGGAACTAGAGATTTTAACCCAGAACAAGTCGCAAAACGAAACTATATTTTTAATTGTATTCGTGGCGCTTTTCAAACCTTCGGATTTCAACCTATAGAAACTCCAAGCTTTGAAAACTCCGATACCTTAATGGGAAAATACGGAGAAGAAGGTGATCGTTTGATTTTTAAAATTTTGAATTCAGGTGATTATTTAAACAAAGCTAATGAGAAAGCTTACTCTGAAAAAGACTCGACCAAATTAACTCCGAGTATTTCAGAAAAAGCACTTCGATACGATTTAACCGTGCCTTTTGCTAGATATGTGGTACAACATCAAAACGAGATAGAATTTCCTTTTAAGCGTTATCAAATACAGCCGGTTTGGCGTGCAGATAGACCACAAAAAGGTCGTTTTAGAGAGTTTTTTCAATGTGATGCCGATGTCGTTGGATCTAAATCACTTTGGCAAGAAGTAGAGTTTATTCAGCTTTACGACACTGTTTTTTCAGCATTAAAACTAGAAGGTGTTACTATAAAAATTAATAACCGAAAAATACTTTCAGGTATTGCAGAAGTTATTGGGGCTAGCGATAAATTAATCGATTTCACGGTGGCTTTAGATAAGCTTGATAAAATAGGAGAGGAGAAGGTAAAAGAAGAAATGCGTTCTAAAGGAATTTCAGAAGAAGGCATTACAAAACTTCAACCGTTATTTACACTTTCTGGCGATTTTGAATCTCAAATTGAAAGTTTAAAATCTATTTTAGATACTTCCGAAGAAGGGAAAAAAGGTATTGAAGAATTGGCTTTTATTAACGAAGCTATTTCAGAATTAGGTTTGAAAACGGCAGCATTGCAACTTGATGTTACTTTAGCCAGAGGTTTAAATTATTACACTGGTGCTATTTTTGAAGTTGCTGCACCAAAAACGGTGAGCATGGGTTCTGTTGGTGGCGGTGGTCGTTACGACGATTTAACTGGCATTTTCGGTATGAAAGATGTGAGTGGTGTTGGTATTAGTTTTGGTTTAGATCGTATTTATTTAGTTTTAGAAGAACTTGATTTATTTCCTGAAACGGTATCAAAAAACATTGAAGTGTTATTTATCAACTTTGGAGATAAAGAGGCTTTATTCAGTTTAAAAGCTATTAAGGTGTTACGTGAAAATGATATTAACGCAGAACTTTACCCTGATGCTGCTAAAATGAAAAAACAAATGAATCACGCTAATAAACGTGCTATTCCTTTTGTAGTTTTAGTTGGTGATAACGAAATGGAATCGGATACTTATACTTTAAAAAATATGGTATCGGGTGAACAACTAAATGTATCGCTACCTGATTTGATAAAACAAATAAAGTAAGCATAAAATATAAAGTACATTACTAAAAAAAGCGCCCTGAAATTTAATTTCAGGGCGCTTTTTTTATATAAATATTATGCTGAGCGTTTATCTATTCTATTAACACCTTGTTGGTAACAATACCATTATCTGTGTTTAGTTTTATAATATAAGAGCCTGTACTAATATTTTCAGTAGCTTGAATTATAGATGTTTCATTAGATTTAGTGTCAAAACTATAAACAGACTGACCTAACATATTAAAAATTTCTGTAGACTTTATGTAAAGTGCATTTGGATTGCTAATAACAACACTTTCATTATCGTTAGAAAAAGAAACTAATACAGGTCGGTTTACCAACTCTAAAGCTGTTGTGCCTAATGTTTCCGAACTGTTTGTGAAGGTGATTTCAAAACGATCTAGATATTTACCCGCTATTAAGGTTACATAATAATTGCTTTCTCTTAAATTGTGATAAAGGTTTAACTCTTTATCATGAAGATAGATATCATACGGCGTTACTTCATTCTCTATCTCGTCGATAGAAATAATATTTACACCTTCGTTTTTTAAGTGAATACCTAATGGTAAAACGGTTGTTTCTGTAATTTCATCTATACCTTGTATAACGTAGGTGTTATCATCAATTAACCAATACATATCATCAATTTGATAGTCGATGTTTGGTCCGTCATAACCCCAATCATAACCAATAGATGCACTTGGGTCTACGGTAGTTAACAGTTGTCTTTTAATCTTGTTTGTTGAGTAAAACCCAATTCTTAATTTCTCTCGTAAATCGTCATGATTGTTTGGAGAAGTATTTGTGTTTTTACTATTAGTAGATTTAAGGAAAACAGAATTGGTACCATCTTCAGTTTGAAATACACGTTGTGCATTATTAAATTTTATAGTTCCTGTTGCTTCTGCAGCGACAAAAAATCCTTGAGCAACAGGTATGTATCTACCTGGTGTTTTTGTGGATACGCCCCCTTGATCAACATCCGGATTACTTGAAGCTTTTGATGCTGCTGGTACACCGCCTGATAGCGAATACGAAGCGTAACCGCCTTGATAGCTACTATAATTATGCGAATTTCCTCCCCAATGTTCCCAGAAATAAAGTGTTCCAGTTGTAGATCCTGGCCCAGCGATAGTGGTACCATTATCTAATATAAAGGCTTTGGCGTCTATTGCAGACGGGTAAGGGTTACCAACTAAATATTCGTTACCAGCGTTAATGGTTAAGTTAATATCCCCATTATTAGGTTTTCCTTTTAATAGGTAGTTTTGCAATTCTGATGGTATTCCAGACCCTGGGCCTTTCATAGAAAAGCCTTCGCCAGGCAGAAGAGAACCTGTGTTTCCTACATGTTGCCATTCCGAATAATCATCGCTTGTTCTATTGTTGAATTTCCAAATCCAAGCTGTAGAAATACCTAAAGGAGATACAGATCCATTGTAACCTGATGTTAAAAAGGTAACACCATCAAAAATTTCTGGTAATTTATAGCTGTTATTGTTTGAAGTTATGTTTTGAGGGCCAACTGGAGATGACCAATAATTATAAGTGAAGGTATCAGCGCTTCCTTGTTGGTTTTTTAATAAAGTCCCCGAACTCGTAACATCTAGTTCGCTGTCTGCACCTTGTATAAGTTGAGAGTCTCCTTCTAAAGTAAGCTCACCATTTAATTTTAAATATCTAGAAACACTTAAACTATCGGAAGCTTTTACTGTTAATGTCCCAGGACTATCTATTATTAAAGCAGAAACACTATGTCCCGTGGTATTATTTATATTATGATTAATTTCTGCTATGTTCCAATTTATGTGCGTACCATACATATCTGTGTTTGGCGCGTATTGTACATCGTTATTTAACCATATTGTTGCATTTTCCCAATTTCCGTTTGTTGTAGATTTATATGGTAATGGTGCGGTTTGTGCTTGAATGGTAGTGGTATTGTTTTTTGATGTACCATCTATATTATAGTTTGAATGGTCGGTGGCGGTGTTATCTGTCATAGGATAATATCCTCTTAAATTAGACCAGCGTAAACCAGAATGAACATCTTGATTCGTAATTTTACCGTTTACAACAGTTCCAGATTGAGCTATTTCCTGATTCATCATATCTTGAATCTGCTGTTGTGTTAAGCCGACATTCCATACACGAACTTCATCTATAAAACCATTGAAATTATTTTTTACTGAAGAAGCCGAACTGCTATCATAACTCGCTCCGATTAAAAAAGATTGATTATTACTTAAAGGTCTACTTGTACTTTGGCTTGCAACTAAAACACCATCGAGGTATAGTGATGCTATGCTTCCGTTAAATGATGTTGCCACATGGTGCCAAGTATTCTCGGTAATTTTGAAAGGTGAAGAGAGATCTAAAATAGCATTTCCTGAATTATCGTACCAAGATAGATTAGGGTAACCATTTTTTATAGTTAAATGATATCCTCTAAGATTACCTGTTTGGGTTTCTCCTTTTGAAATTATAGCAGCTGTTCCTGAATTTGTTTTTTGAAGTACCCAAGATTCTAATGAAAATTGACTCGTAAAATTATGGTTTCTGCCAAAGTCTACATAATAATCCGTACCATTAAAATCTATAAATGTATTTTCTAAACAGATTGTGAATGTACCGGTATAGCTATTACTTGAGTATGTGTCTACCGAGATATAATAGGTGTCTCCTGGTATTAAATTAGTAGCAGATAATGTAACATCATCATTTGAAGATGAATATCTAGCACTGTTGACTTCTATAGTTCCTCCATCTTTCCATAAGGCCACTTGAGTTCCTCTCTGTGTACCTTTTTCGTCACCTCTATCAATTAGAATATTAAATTGACCTGAAACTGGAGGAGCGATAAATTTGAACCATCGGTTGTATTTAGGCCCACTATTATTCCAAGCTGTTCCGCTATTTAGATCTGGAGAAGCTCCTCGTGTTGTGTAAATGGCATCTGCAGAACAAGAGTTTATTAATGAAGTGATATCTATAGCGGCTTCATAATAATCATAATCTATTGTATTTTCAATACATAAACTAAATGCACCACGGTAATAGGCTGCGTTTCTATGATCTACTGATATATAATACCAATCTCCAATAGTTAAACTGTTGGATTGTAGATTGATAGAGTCGGTACTATTAAAGTAATTCTCACTTTTAATTTCTGTTCCTGCAACATCCCAAAGTGCTATATAGGGGTAATCCATATTGCCATATACACCACCAATTTTTAAATCGGCTTTTAGTTGTGTTGTTGTGGCTTGAAATTTAAACCAGACGTTGTAATTCGGGCCATCGAACCAAGCACTACCTTTATCTCGATCTGCTGTTGCATGAATTGTAGAATACTCAGCATCTCCGGAACACCAATTTGCGGTATGCGGTACTTCTAATGCACCTTCTTTATAATCATAACCTACTTTGTTTTCAATACATAAAGTAAAAGTACCACGGTAATAAATACTATTTCTATGATCTACTGATATGTAATACCAGTCTCCAATAATTAAATTATTGGTTTGTAGGTTAATAGATTCATTGTTATAGTAATTCGTGCTTTTAATTTCGGTTTCAGTAGCATCCCAAAGAGCAATAAAAGGGAAATCTACGTCGCCATAAGCGCCACCAATTTTCACGTCTGCTCTTAATTGTGTTGAAGTAGCTTGAAACTTAAACCAAACGTTATAGTTAGGGCCATCAAACCATGTGCTACCTCTATCACTGTCGGCTGAAGCATGAACTGTAGAGTAATCTGCATCTCCAGAACACCAAGAGTCGGTATGAGGAACTTCAACAGCTCCTTCTTTATAATCGAAATCGACTTTATCTTCGATACATAAACTAAATGTACCACGATAATTAATATTGTCTCGATGATCTACCGATATATAATACCAATCTCCAACAATTAAATTGTTTGATTGTACTTTAATAGAACTGTAACTGCTGTAATAATTAGTGCTTTTAATTTCTGTTCCGGCATTATCCCAAATAGCAATAAAAGGGTAAGCTATATCTCCGTATGTTCCGCCTATTTTAAGATGTGCATTTATTTGGGCAGCTGTGGCCTGAAATTTAAACCAAACATTGTAATTAGGTCCATCGTACCAATTGCTTCCTTTGGCTTCATCGGGAGAGGCATTGAATGTTGTATATTCTTCATCTTCGGAACACCAAGAGGTTGTGTGAGGGACTTCAATAGCGCCTTCTTTATAATCGTAACCTACTTTATCTTCAATACACAACGTGAAGTCACCCATATAATAGATGCTATTTCTATGGTCTACAGAAATATAATACCAGTCTCCAATGGTTAAATTATTGGTTTGTACATTAATTGAGCTATCAACGCTGTAATAACTAGCACTTTTAACTTCATTTCCTGATTGATCCCAAAGTGCCATAGAAGCATAACGAATATTTTTAGACGGGTCTCCTATTTTTACTTGAGCGTTTACTTGTGCTGCCGTAGCTTGAAATTTAAACCATACATTGTAATTAGGTCCATCATACCAACTAGAACCTTTTGTACCATCGGGAGAGGCGTTGTAGGTATTATATTCATCATCGCCAGAGCACCAACTTGTGGTGTGTGGAACTTCAATAGCACCTTCTTTATAATCGAAATCTACTTCATCATCTACACATAAAGTAAAGGTGCCGCTATAACTTGTAGAGCTGTGATTATCGACAGATATATAATACCAATTTCCAATAGTTAAATTGTTAGATTGAACATTTCTGGTGTTAAGCGCATTATTGTAATTTTTACTTGTAATTTCAGTACCATCTTCTTCCCAAAGTGCTACGTAAGAATAGCGCATGTCTCCAAAGGTACCGTCCTTTTTTACTTCAGCATTTACTTGTGTAGAGGTAGCTTTAAACTTAAACCATACGTTAAAGTTTGGTCCGTTAGCCCATGCAGAACCTTTCGTGCCATCGGGAGATGCGTGTATTGTTGAGTATTCAGCATCAGCAGAGCACCAATCCGCAGTATGTGGCACTTCAATAGCACCTTCTTTATAATCGAAATTAACCTTATCGTCAACACATAAAGTAAAACTGCCACGATAGGCGGTAGAATTGTAATTATCTGCCGATATGTAGTACCAATCTCCAATAGTTAAATTGCTAGATTGAACATTAACGTAGTCTGCTGAATAGTTGAAATTTGTACTATTAACTTCAGTTCCAGATGCATCCCAAAGTGCTAATAAGGGATAGCGCGCACTACCAAATGTACCGCCATGCTTTACTTCAGCATTAATTTGCGTAGTTGTGGCTTTAAATTTAAACCAGACATTAGCGTTTGGATCACTAGACCAAGCAGAACCTTTAACCTGATCGGGAGATCCGTAAACTGTAGTATATTCTGCATCTGCAGAACACCAGTTTGCGGTATGCGGTATTTCTAGAGCTCCTTCTTTATAATTAAAATTCACTTTATCATCTACACATAAGGTAAAGCTACCACGGTAACTAGTAGAATTATAGTTGTCTGCCGATATGTAATACCAATCTCCAATAGTTAAATTGTTAGATTGTACATTAATAGAGTTTGCTGTATAGTTGAAATTTATACTATTAATTTCAGTTCCAGATGCATCCCAAAGTGCTAATAACGGATAACGACCATCGCCTAATACTCCGCCATGCTTTACTTCAGCATTTACTTGTGTAGTTGTGGCTTTAAACTTAAACCAAACATTAGCGTTGGGGTCACTAGCCCAAGCGGAACCTTTAACTCCATCGGGAGACCCATCAACTGTTGTGTATTCTGCATCAGCAGAGCACCAATTTGCTGTATGTGGCACTTCAATAGCGCCTTCTTTAAAATCAAAATTTACCTTATCGTCAACGCAAAAGATAAAGCTGCCACGGTAGGCAGGAGAGCTGTAATTATCTACCGATATATAGTACCAATTTCCAGTAGTTAAGTTTTTAGATTGTATCCTAATGGAACTTCCTGTGTAATTGAAATTCTTACTTGTAACTTCTGTACCAGATGCATCCCAAAGTGCTAATAAGGGGTAGCGCGCACTACCAAATGTACCGCCATGCTTTACTTCGGCATTAATTTGCGTAGTTGTGGCTTTAAATTTAAACCATACATTAGCGTTTGGATCACTAGACCATGCAGAACCTTTAGGGCCATCGGGATAGCCGTTACTTGTTGTGTATTCTGCATCAGCAGAGCACCAGTTTGCAGTATGTGGTACTTCAACGGCACCTTCCTTAAAATCGAAATCAACCTTATCTTCAATACATAAGCTAAAAGCACCTCGATGGCTGTTTGAGCTGTGGTTGTCTACCGATACATAGTACCAATCGCCAATAGTTAAACTGTTGGATTGTGCATTTATTGAACTACTAGCGTCAATATAATTTTTACTTTGAATTTCTACTTGGTTAATATCCCATAGCGCTAAATAAGGATAGCGCATACCGTCAGGCGTTAATTTAACATTGACTTGCGCTGCTGTAGCCTGAAATTTAAACCAGACGTTAAAGTTTGGCCCATTTGCCCATGCTATTCCTTTCGGGCCGTCGGCTGTTGCATTAAGTGTAGTGTAAGCGCCATTTGCAGAACACCAACTTGAACTATGCGTAACAGTTGTGGCATCTATTAAATCATTATTAGCAGGCACTTGAGAAAAAGCGACAGCAGAATAAAAGCAACAAAATAAAAGCAACATTGGTGAAGCTTTTTTTAGTTGTAGTGATTTTAGAAAAAAATTTGAATGGTTCTTAGCAAACTGAGATAAAGATTTTATTAAAAACAATGGATTGTATTTATTGTTTTTTGAAGACAGTTTTTCTAAAAAAGAAGGCATAAAAAACCTTCGAGATTTAATCAGATCTGGTTGTTTCATTAAGACGCTATTATCATAATTCTTGAGAGACTAGAGGGAGGGAGCGTCAATATTATGGAAATAAATTCCTGTAAACAAATCTGTTTATCTAGATAAATGTGTTTTTATGGGGGTTTATTTTGGGTTTTTTAGTTTTATAGAAAACTATTTTAAGTGTAATAGTTTTTAAATGAGGGAGTTATTTATTTTTTTAATACTTCTTTACTTAAGACACCATGACTTGTTTTTATTTTCAAAATATATACGCCTGGATGTGTTTTCTCTACCCTATGTGAGAAATTACTTTTACTTGCTTTAGTTTCAAGATTGAAAACCGATTGACCAACCAAATTATACATTTGAATTGATTCGATATAAATAGAAGACGGGTTGTTAATTACGATGCTATTTTCTGAATTTGAAAAGTACATATCGATTTTATCATTTTCAAATTCTGTATTAGCTAAAGTTACTTGCTCGAAAAAGGTAATTTCAAATCTATTTAAATAAGAACCTGCTGCTAAATAAATAGTATAATCGCTTTCTTTTAAATTATGACTAATATTTAATTCTTTATCGTAGAGGTAGATATTTAAGTTCTCTGGAAAATGTTCTAATTCATCAATACTAATTGTATTCGCTCCATTGGTTTTTGTATGAATACCTAAAGGAATTTTAGTAGTTTCATCTATAATATCAATACCTTGAATACTGAATTTTTCATTATTAATTAACCAATACATATCATCGGATAATTGATCAATATCTTGAGCATCAAATCCTGAATCGTAACCAGAGGTAGCATGCTCATCGGCAGTTACTAGTAGCTGTCTATGTATTTGATTTACAGAATTGAAACTTAATCTAAGCTTTGGTCTGTTGTCATCTTCCGCCGCTATTTTAGTATGGGATGATTTGGCAGCGACGTTGTTATCGACATGAAAGGCACGTTGTCCGTTATTAAATTTAATATCACCAGAAGTTTTTGCCACCATAAAAAATGCCTGACCAACTGGAATATATTGTCTTGAGGCTTCTAAACTTAAACCATTTCCTGTTATTAATGGAGCCGTTTCACCTTGCCAAACAGCAGGAACACTGCCAGCAAGTGAGTATGTTGCGTAGCCTCCTTGAAAATCACCAAGGCTATGCGTACCGCCACTATAATGTTCTTTGTAATAAATAACACCTGTTGTAACTCCGGAATGCTCTTCGCTATTGTCCAAAATAAATTGTTGAGCATCAATAGG
The DNA here is from genome assembly GCF_009796825.1 of Algibacter sp. L3A6. GTDB lineage: Bacteria > Bacteroidota > Bacteroidia > Flavobacteriales > Flavobacteriaceae > Algibacter. The sequence goes on along the minus strand of NZ_CP047030.1, from coordinate 21,044 downwards.
AGATGGGTATGGGTTACCAACTAAATATTCGTTTCCGGCATAAACTGGTATGTTTACATCTCCATTATTTGGTTTACCTTCAATTAGATAGTCTTGCTTAATTTTTTCACTACTAGTTCCAGTGCCTTTCATGGTGAAACCTTCACCAGGTTTTAAAGTTCCTGTACTTCTTACATGTTGCCAAATGGGAGTATTGTTATTGTTCATTAAGTTGCAATATTTCCAAATCCAGTAATCTGCAACTGCTGTTTCTGTTCCGTTGTAACCCGATCTTAAAAAGTTAATGTTTTTAATAACATCGGCTAATTTATAATTATTGTTGTTTGTTAAATTATTAGTTTGACCCACAGGAGAAGACCAATAATTGTAGGTGTATATGTCGCCCTCAAGATTTCTGTTTTGTGTTATTTTACCTTGGCTTGTATTGGCAAGTGTACTTTCTAAACCTTGTATTAATTGAGATTTCCCTCTTAAATCAATGGTTCCGTTTAGGTTTAAATACCAGCTCACGTTTAATTCAGAATCGTTTCTAACTACATATGTAATTGGGTTTAAATCTGCATCTGCATAGTCTACAATTAATCCCAAATGTTTTTGAGTATTAGAATAATATACATCGTTGTGTTTAATGTTTACTATAGACCAATTGTATTTTACAGCGTCCGATCCATCTATACCTTTTTCAATATTATTTAAAGCATTTTCTAAAGATCCCGATTGTGTAGTAACAAATGGCATTGGTGCCGATTGCTCGTTAATGGTTTCAATATTATGAATTTGTGCATGTATTGCATTGTCAATTATTAAGTTAGCAGAATCAAATAGTACATTATTTTCAATAACATCCATACGGTAGTACCTTTTTAAGTTTTCCCAAGGTAAAGCAGTTGATGTGTTGGTTTCTTCATTAAAATGAGTGATGTTTTTAGGTAAAACACTCCCTTTTACTATACCATTATTATCTTCAATTTCTTGGTAGATTATTTTGCGGAGTTCATTACTAGAAAGAGCTTTATTAAATAAACGAAACTCATCTATAGAGCCATTAAAGTAGTTACTGCTATTACTTGGGTATTTACCAATTGTAAAGTTTGATGTATCGTGTTGTATGTTTCCAGATGCAGTTGATCTTGTAGCTTCTGCTTCACCATTAATATATAGCTTAAAATCGTTTGGCTTGTGCGTTACTGTAACCTGATACCATTGATTTGTGTTTAATAGTGTTTTACTAGTTAATGTTTTTGAATTTGCAAAAGCACTAATACTTTTATTAGCATTAAGTTGAAGGTAAAAAGCTCGCTGACCAGCAATAATTTGGACATCTTGAGATAAGCTATCAAGTTTAATCCATGCCATAATTGATACTTCTTCCCAAGAGTCGATAACGTAAGGCTCTTCGGCATAATCATCCAAACCATCAAAATAAAGTTCATACTTTCCGTTTACGTTTATAGAAGAATCTCCAACAGTAAGGCTTGTTTCTAATAAAGCTATTTTACTAGTCTCCGAAACTTTTGCAATTAAGTTATATGCACTTAAATTTAAAGATATCGTAAAACTATAAATTACGATTAGGGTTAATGTGAATTTTTTAAGCCAGCTATATTTGTATGTAGTGCTCATAAGTAGGTGAGGTTTTAGTTAACGCTATAAATCCTTAGGGAGAATTTTGAAAGAAGTTAGGGGGAACTTCTTATAGGTTATTTCTATTTTGCTTCTTCTGTTATTTTTGATGAAATATCTTTTGGGTTAATTGAAATTTGGGAATTGTAAAAAAATAGTTTTTGCTATGTCACCCAATGATTCTTTTTAAGACCATTTTTATATCGGTTTTTAGTTCGTGTTTTATTTCCTACTGCAAACATATAAAACATTCTAATTAAAACGTTGAAATACATTAATTAATCGTTGAAATACATTTTTGTAAGGAAAAAATACTCGTTTATGAGTCGTTTTGAGCTTGATTTCATGTAGATAACAAAAATATAAACGATGAAATTTTTACATATAATTGCTGTTTTTTGTAATAATATCAATTTGATATATTGAATAACTGCTTAAATGAAGAGTAGAATAAAGTAGATTAAATTTGAAGAAAACTGTTAATATATTTTAACTTTAAGGTATAAAAAAGCCTTTACAATCAAAATTGTAAAGGCTTTTTTTCTGAAAATGTTTTAATGATTTAAAGCAAATCGCGAAGCATTTTAACGGCACTCTCTGCGGTAATATCACGTTGAGGTGAGCCAAACATTTCATAACCAACCATAAATTTCTTAACCGTTGCGCTACGTAATAATGGTGGATAGAAACTCATGTGCCAATGCCAATGATCGTTAGCTGCTCCGTCTGTAGGAGATTGGTGAATACCACTAGAATATGGAAATGATGTATTAAATAGCTTATCGTAAGCTTTAGTTATTACCGAAATAGCTTCAGCATATAGTAAAGTTTCATTTCTTGATAATTCAGATATGTTTCTTTGTTGCTTTTTAGGAGCAATCATAGCTTCAAACGGCCAAACAGCCCAAAACGGAATTAGTACAACAAAAGCATCGTTTTCAAAAATAATACGTTCTTGCTTTTCTAGTTCTTGAGCTAAATAATCGCCTAAAAGACTGCTTTTGTTTTTGTTAAAGTAGTTTAATTGTTGCGTGTTTTTTTTGTCAACTTCGTTTGGTAATGTGGTTTGACTCCATATTTGACCATGCGGATGTGGGTTACTGCAGCCCATTACAGCTCCTTTGTTTTCAAAAATTTGAACGTAATTTATTAAATCGTTTTCAGCAAGTTCATTGTATTCACGTTGCCAAGCAAAAATGACTTTTTCAATTTCGCTAGGTGTCATGTCTGCTAAACTTTTGGAGTGGTCTGGGCTAAAACAAATCACTTTACAAATACCTTGTTCGCTTTGCGCTTTTAATAAACCATCTTCAACTTTAAAAACTTTAGAGTCGGTTTGTAAGGCTCCAAAATCGTTGGTAAAAATAAAAACATCCTCATAATTCGGGTTTTTCTCTCCGCTTATTCTAGCATTTCCAGCACACAAATAACAGCTTTCATCATAAGATGGGCGTACTTCATTGTTTACAGTTTCGTTTTGTCCTTGCCAAGGGCGTTTTGCACGGTGTGGAGAAACTAAAACCCATTCACCGGTTAATATATTATAGCGTTTATGCGAAAAATCTTGTAAATCGGTAGTCATTATAATGTCTTTTTAATTTTGAATTATTTTATAAGGTGTGTCCCGTCTGAAAGTTCAACAGTATAAATAGAACAATCTTTATCGAACGCTTTTTTATAGGCTGGTGCTACCGAAGTTTTAAAATCTTCTACGGCGTTTTTAGCTATTAAATTTATAGTGCAACCACCAAAGCCACCACCCATCATACGTGCGCCTAAAATATTATTATTCTTTTTTGCGCTTTCAACTAGAAAATCCAATTCGTCACAACTCACTTTATATTGGTGTTGTAAACCATGGTGCGATCCGTAAATTAATTTCCCTAGCGTTTTTAAATCACCATTTTGCATGGCTGCAGATGCTTGTTCTGCACGGTTATTTTCTTGTATTACAAATAAGGCTTTTTGGTAATCTTCGTCTGTAACTTTATCTTTTACTTTTTCTAGATCAGTTTCATTAGCATCTCTTAAGGCTTTTATGTTAAGCATTTTAGAAATACTCTCGCAAACAGAGCGGCGATCATTGTAAGCACTATCAGATAAGCTATGTTTCACGTTAGTGTTGATAAGCATGAGCTCATAATTTTCAAAATTAATTTCAAAAGGTTTAGCTTCAATCGAACGGCAATCCAAAAGTAATGCATGGTTTTTAATACCAAACATACTCGCGTATTGATCCATAATACCACAGTTTACACCTACGTAATTATGTTCTGCTTTTTGAGAAATAAAAATCATTTCAGTTTTACTCAAACCAAGATTAAACAATTCATTTAAACCAAAAACAACACTATTTTCTAAAGCAGCAGATGATGACATGCCTGAACCCGATGGAATATCGCCTCCAAAAACCATATTAAAATTTTCGATGGTTTTACCTAATTTCTGTATTTCTGCAATAACACCTAAAACATAATTCCCCCAACTTTCTTTTGCCATAGGAGCAATAGAGTCTGTTGAAAAGGAAATGGTATCGTTAAAATCGGATGCAGAAACAGACGATGTGCTATTCTGCGTTTTATTAATAGCAGCAATAATACCTTTATTTACAGCTGCTGGAAATACAAAACCATCGTTATAATCGGTATGTTCACCAATTATATTTATTCTTCCAGGCGAGAAAACCATTAAAGGTTCTTCATTAAATTTATCTAGAAACTCCTGTTTAATTTGGTTCACTAAAGTTGTGTTCATAATTTCTTAGTATTACGTTAGTTTAGTTTTAGGTTCCAATCTAATTGGTATGTGGCATTTGGCGCTAAGGTTTTTAGGCCAATTTTATTGTTAAAACTATCGGAAACTCCTGTTGTTGGTTCTATTGCAATTACATTGACTAGGGGTGGAGTATAAGCTTGTAAAAAGCAATTTTCTTCGGAAGAGTTTATGCTTAAATTGTAATTAGGTGTTGCAAACTCAATCTTGGTTTTATCTAGCTCCCAACAATCATCTAGTTGTTTATCTTTCAATAACATTTCAGACGGATCTGGATTGTTAGTGGTTTCTGTTGTAATCATACGATCGCTAAAAACCATTTTTTTAGTACTTTCAAAAGATAGTAAGCTTTCAGATAAATTACTACTTAAAAAATAAGGATGCCAGCCTAAGGTAAACGGAAAGGTTTCACTATCTGTATTTTTTACCTCTACGTTTAAATCTAATGTAGTTTCTGTAATTCTATATTCTAACTGAATAGAATAGGTAAACGGAAAACCTTCAGATTTTTTATCTTCCTTATATAGTAGTTTTACAGAAGCGCTATTCTCCGCAGTTGTTTCATCTATAACATCAAACGTCTTATCAAAAACTAAGCCGTGCAAGGCATTATTATTTGGTGCTTCATTAACAGGAAACTTATAAGTTTCGTTGTTGTATGTGTAAGTACCGTCTTTTATTCTATTTGCAAAAGGAAAAAGAATGGACGATGCATAGGTGTTTTTATAGTCTAAAGGACTTAAGTTTTTTATTAAAGTTTGTCCAAAAAGTTTTAATTCTTGAAGGCTTGCACCATCGTTTAAGAAAATTTTAGCGAAAACGGTTTTGCTTGAATTTTCTATTTCAAGTACTGACTGACTGTGTTTTATGCTGTACAAAATGTTTTGTTTAAGGTAATTGGTTTTACAAATATAGAAACTAGACTCACAAATACAAGAGATTTATTAAAAATAAATGTATTTTTTACAATTAATAATGAGTTGTGTTCTTATTTTTTTGAATATATTTGAATTTTAAATTAAACTAAACCGCACAAACGTATGATGCAAATTATATCATTTTTAGGCTTTACTGCCTTGGTTGCTATTATATCTTATTTAGCAACACGAAAATCGAACGAAGATTCCTCTGATGGATATTTTTTAGGAGGAAGAAGTTTAACAGGCGTTGTAATTGCTGGATCTTTATTACTAACTAATTTATCTACAGAGCAAATAGTTGGTTTAAACGGGTCGGCTTTTAAAGAAGGAATTTTAGTTATGGCTTGGGAGACATTAGCAGCTATCGCTATGGTTGTAACGGCTGTGTTTTTATTACCAAGATATTTAAAAGGTGGTATAACCACTGTACCTCAGTTTTTAGAAAAACGTTACGATAAAATGACCAAAACCATTACATCTGGTTTGTTTTTAAGTGGTTACGTAGTTGTGCTATTACCTATTGTACTTTATTCTGGAGCTTTAGCAATTAACTCAATGTTTAATGTGCCAGACATGTTAGGAGTTTCTAAAACGACCGCACTTTGGATTACCGTTTGGGGTATTGGTATTATAGGTTCTGTTTATGCTATATTTGGTGGTTTAAAAGCAGTTGCCGTGTCTGATACTATAAACGCTGTCGGTTTGTTAATTGGTGGGCTATTAATTCCATTTTTTGGATTGTTAGCTATTGGAGAAGGAAGTATAGGTGATGGTGTATCAACTTTAATGGAAACCAATCCTGATAAATTTAAAGCTTTAGGAGGTCCGGAGTCGGCTATTCCTTTTGGAACAATTTTTACAGGGATGATGCTAGTACAGTTGTTTTATTGGGGAACCAATCAAGCGATTATACAGCGTGCTTTAGGAGCTAAAAACTTAAAAGAAGGCCAGAAAGGATTGTTATTAGCATCGGGAATAAAAATACTCGGGCCATTAATTGTTGTTTTACCAGGTATTATCGCTTTCCATATGTTTGGTGATACTTTAGAAAATCCAGATGAAGCTTACCCAAGATTAGTAACAGAGGTGTTGCCAGCGGGCTTAGTAGGTTTCTTTGCAGCTGTTTTGTTTGGGGCTATTTTAAGTTCTTTTAATTCAGCATTAAACAGTTCAGTAACATTATTCGGAATCGATATTTACAAATCTCACATTAATAAAGAAGCAACCGAAAAGCAAACTGTATTTGCAGGAAAATCTTTTGGAATTGCTTTAGCGATTTTATCCATGTGTATTGCGCCTTTAATTGCAAATGCTCCCGACGGATTATTTGGATACTTGCAAGAAGTAAACGGTTGTTACAGTATTCCTATCTTAACTATTATTGTGGTTGGATATTTAACAAAGTATGTACCTGCAATAGCAGCAAAAGTGGCAATTATTTCTGGAGTTGTGCTGTATAGTTTAAGTCAGTTTGTAGTAAAACCATTTGTAGTAGGTGCCGATAACTATCCGCATTTTTTACACGTAATGGCTATTTTGTTTGTTCTTAATGTAATTATCATGTTAATCATTGGTAAACTGTATCCGCGTAAAGAAGCTTTTGTATTAGAGTTTACAAAACAAGTTGATATTACACCATGGAAACATTTAAAAACCGTTGGTATTGCGATCTGCGTTATCGTAATTGGTATTTACATGTATTTCTCATAGAGAAACTATAAGATTATTAAAAAGCGTTCATGTTAAGTGAGCGCTTTTTCTTTTTATGTAGTATTAAGAACGCTTATATCGGGTTGCATAAACTAGAGTAGAGGTATAGACCCAAAAGCTATAAAAAACAAAAGCCATATCACTGCAGAACTTAATCTCCTTTGATATGGCTTTTTTGAAATAGTTTTCTTGTTTTCTTGAATTTAGTAATATTTCACTAAGTCGATTCGAATTTTCATCAAAACCTATTCAATTCAAGTTTGCTATTTCAATTGATATACTACTGTAATTTCAAAATGTATTGACCTATTACACTAATATATCGTGGTAATTGTTTTTCTAGATGTTAAAAGGTGATGGTTCGCTTTCGCTGGTATTTCACAATTAACACAACTTATAAAATTCATTTAAACCTTCGTTTTCATGTCTTATTATAAGTAGTCCATTATTAAAACCGCTTGCCATGTGGCATTTGGTGTTTTACAATGTCCTTTTTTTTTGCTACTCACGCATACACCTGAAGTAACAAAATCTTAAAAAACAATAATTTGTAAGAACGTTATCTTATTTAGAATTAAATGTAAATTCAGTGTTGAAGTGAAACCAACTTTCATTGTCATTATCCTTACAGCTAAGATACAACCACAATACGAAATTTAAAATTTTTTAAGCCTCTAGTTATCAACAATTTATGAACTTAGGTTATTAACATTTGTTAATAAAAAAAGCCTTAAGATAAATCTTAAGGCTTTTAACTTACTGTAAAACAGTGTTTTGCAATTAACGTCTACGTTCAGTAATTCTAGCTTTCTTACCAGTTAAACCTCTGAAGTAGTAGATTCTAGCTCTACGTACTTTACCACGTTTGTTAACTTCTATCTTTTGTAATGCAGGTAAATTAACAGGGAAAATACGTTCTACCCCAATAGTACCAGACATTTTTCTAATTGTAAAAGTTTCAGAAGAACCTGATCCTCTTCTTTGAATTACTACTCCTCTAAAGAACTGTGTACGTGTTTTAGTACCCTCTTTAATTTCGTAGAATACAGTAATTGTGTCTCCAGCTCCAAACTCCGGAAAATCTTTTTTTGTTACAAACTCGTCTTGAACAAATTTTACTAAAGATTCCATATCTTTATATTTATTTAATTATTAATTCAGAACAACATTCACGATTCTCGCCAGAGGTTAACCCGAAATTGGCTGCAAAGATACTTAATATTTTAAAACCCACAATTAAAATATTAAATTTAAAACTCCAATTAGGGTGTTCCCTTGCAGGTCAGGCCATCCGCTATATCTTTTTGAGAAGGTTTTAGCTATGGTGCTATGGTTTTCTTCTTTTTAAAAGTATAGTTATCAATAATAAATTCAGTCTGTTTTAAGTTTCTCAAAAAGGATGCCGCTGCTATCCTTAACACAACTACCTACTAACATTTGGCTCCCCGAAAGGTCTAAAACTATCAATAGAGATATTGCATCTATTCTTGTTCAAAAATAATATTCCTTTCCGTATTCTTCTTATACATCGTTTTAGGAGTAATCGCTTTATTCGCAGTAGAGTAATAGTTTTTATTATTTGGATTTAGCATATATTCCAGTTGATGCTCAATCATTTTTTCAAAAGGAACAAGAAAGTACTTTGTGTCGCATTCTTCTAAATCACCATTCTTAAGTAAATTTAATACCGTGTAAACCGACTCAATAGTACTAAGGCAAAGAGATTCTGGTTGTTGCTTGATAATAAATTTTGATTTTATTGTATTATCAAAACTCACTCTTTTTAATTTCTGCAAGTTCCTGCTTAGTTTAAGCATTTTACGAGCGCAAGGCCAGGTGCCGTCAATAAGAAATAGGTTTGCATTATTGCCCATAAAAGAATTTATTTCTAAACTTTCTCTTATCGATAAGTTGAAATTATCTTTCCCTGGGTAAAGTAAAAAAGAAGAACTGTTTTCTTTAGCCAGTATGTCGTTTACACGCTTATTATTGGTGAAATCAACACCAACTATAATTTCTGAATTTTCAAGTTGAAGATTCGTTATATGCCCCGTTCCACTTTTTTCCTTTTTGTATTCCTTAGGATGCATAAGAATAATAAAACGAGTTTTAGTCATTAAAGGACTAATGTGCTCGCAAATACATGTACTTGAAGGTCTCATGCACTTGTAACATGTTATTCTTGGGTTTGTTATTTCTGATTGCAATATGGGAATCGTTTTTGTTTTTCAATTTTTAAAATTGATCGAATTGTCTATCTACTTTTTGCGCATTGGGTTTTTCCTATTTACAAGTCACAACTAAAGTATGCACGACAACCTTCTTATTCATCCAATAAATCGGGTCTCAATTTTTTAGTACGTTCGTAAGCTTGCTCTTCTCTCCATTTTTCAATTTTAGGGAAATTGCCACTAAATAGTAATTCAGGAACTTTCCATCCTTTATATTCTCTAGGTTTTGTATAAATAGGAGGCGCTAATAAATTATCTTGAAAAGAATCAGTTAGGGCAGAAGTTTCATTACCCAAAACCCCTGGTATTAATCTAATTATTGCGTCACAAAGTACAGCTGCTCCAAGTTCTCCTCCAGAAAGCACATAATCTCCAATAGAAATTTCGCGTGTAATAAATTGATCACGGACACGTTGATCTACACCTTTATAATGTCCGCACAGAATAATAATATTTTCATGCATCGATAAATGGTTAGCAATACCTTGCTTTAAGGTTTCACCATCGGGTGTCATGTAAATCACCTCGTCGTATTCACGTTGTTCTTTTAATGCAGAAATACATTTATCAATAGGTTCTACCATCATTACCATACCTGCACCACCACCAAACTGAGTATCATCGATAGATTTATAGTTATCGGTAGTGTAATCGCGTAAATTATGAAAATGAACTTCTACTAAATCGGCTTCAATGGCACGTTTTAGAATAGAAGCTTCAAACGGACTTTTTAATAATTCTGGTAAAACGGTAATAATATCTATACGCATGGCTTGTTTTTATCTTCCACAAAGATAAATGAATTGTTTGGTATTTTTAATTTAGTTTTAGAGCATCACCATTAAAGTTTGGCACAAAAAAAATCCGTAATAAAGATTACGGATTTTAAATATTTTATACTGAAGCGTTTAAGCTTTTTTCTGCTTATTTATTTCGTCTTGCAATTGGCGACGTACTTTTTGCTCACGTTCTAGAGCTGTTTTTCTGTGCTCTTCAAATTCCTCTTCTGTTTCTGCTAAGCTTTTCTTTGCAGCACGAGTAATCGCGTTACTATTATTAAACTTGTAGATAAAGAAAAGTAGAAAAGCTAATAACCCACCAATAATAGACCACATAAGCACGTTGTAGCTCGATTTACTCATTTGTAAACCAAATAAAGCCATGTTGTTTTTTTCGGTATTTGTTTTTTCTAAGTCTGTTTGCGTGTTAGAAAGGTTTAGTTTCAAATCAGCAATTTCTTTTGCTTGATTTTTAACCACCAATTGGGTGTCTACTAAGTCTTTATGCACTGCTTTTAACGAATCTAAAGTATGTGCTTTAAGCGTGTAAAGCCATGTTTTCTTTACGGTTTTATAATCTTGCCAGCTGTTAGAACGACGGATAACAAATTCAAACTGGTTATCTATTGAGCCGCTATTTAAAGATAATTTATCTTCTTCTTGTGTTGCATTGGTTTGAGAAAAAGACGAAAGCGTTAATAAAAACGCGCAGGCTATGAAGAACAGTTGTTTAGTAAAATTCATTTCTAAGAATAATTTTTTTATGGGTTGAATTCGGTTTACGAAGTTATGAAAATATGCTTATAATTAGTTAAAAAGCCTCATTAAAATGAGGCTAATTTATATACGGGTAACATTTTATTTTAGATGTTTTATTCTAATAATAGGTAAACCTTCTAACTTTAGAAATATATTTAGCCAACCTAATAACTTGATGGCTATAGCCATATTCATTATCATACCATATATAAAGCAGGATGTTTTTGCCGTCTTTTCTAACAATAGTGGCTTTACTATCGTAAATAGAAGGGGCAGAACAACCCACAATATCACTAGATACTAACTCATCACTTAACTCATATTTTATTTGTTCAACTAAATCACCTTCCAAAGCATATTTCTTTAAAATAGTATTTACAGCCTGAAGCGATGTTTCTTTTTCAAGTTCTAAATTTAAAATGGCCAAAGATCCGTTAGGTACAGGCACACGGATGGCGTTCGATGTTAGCTTGCCTTCTAAACTTGGTAAAGCTTTAGAAACTGCAGTGCCAGCACCAGTTTCTGTAATTACCATATTTAATGCGGCTGCACGACCACGACGGTATTTTCCGTGGAAATTATCGACTAAATTTTGATCGTTTGTATAGGCCTGAATGGTTTCTAAGTGGCCACTTTTTATACCAAAAGAATCTTCCATAACTTTTAAAATAGGCGTAATGGCATTGGTTGTGCACGATGCGGCTGAGAAAATAGCATGCTTGTCTGGGTTATTCTCTTTATGGTTTACACCGTATACAATATTTGGTATTCCCTTTCCTGGTGCAGTAAGCAATACTTTATCGATACCTTTAGATTTTAAATGTCTGCTTAAAGCTTCTTTGTCTCTAAAAGCACCGGTGTTATCAATAACTAAAGCGTTGTCTATACCAAATTCGGTATAGTCAATATCTTCCGGGTTATTAGCTGAAATGATTTTTACAGTAGTGCCATTAATAATTAAAGCTTCGTTTTTAACATCAATAGAAACGGTTCCAGAAAAATCTCCATGTACAGAATCATTACGTAAAAGCGCAGCACGTTTTTCTAAAATTTGTGCATCAATAGTTCCGCGGGTTACAATAGCACGTAAACGCATTTGGTTCCCTTGGCCTGTTTTGGCCATAAGTTCTCGGGCTACCAAACGGCCAATTCTACCAAAACCATAAAGTATCACGTTTTTGGGATCAATACTTCCGTTTTTATGAGCGTCTTTCAATTTTGAAGCAACAAATGCTGTGGCGTTATTATACTTGTTGTCTTCTGATTGAAACTCGAAAGTTAGTTTACCAATGTCCAGTTTTGCTGGTGGCACATCGAGCGTTTTAATGGCTTGCGCAATTTCTACCGAGTCGAAAACGGAAATTGGCTTTTGTACAAATTTACCAGCATATTCATGAAGATTTAAAATCTGACTCACATTACGGTCTATAAGTTGGTTTCTAAAAAGAACCAGTTCTATAGATTTATCGTACCAGAGATCACTAATAATTTTAATGAATTCTACAGTAGCTCGACGTCTGTCGGCCTGAAATGCTAATTCCTTTTCATAAGTTTTGTTAAAGGACATAATTTAAATAGTTTAGTTGTAGTTTTTTGCAAAAATATCATATTTCAAACGTTTTCGTAGACTGTTTTATGATTTTTTTTCTTCTGAAATTTCCCTGTTATCTCCTTAGTTTTTACACTTAAATATATAATGTAAAGCAAAAAAGAAACCTCTTTAAAGCTTTACGCTTTAAAGAGGTTTCACTAACACAAATTCAAACAATTTTTATTTAAAAAGAACTTCTTTTCTTTCTTTTCTTGTATTTATATATTCTAGTTTTTTAATGTTATCCAAAATATCTTCACCATATTTATCTTTCAGTTTTGAAATATCATCTATGCTTTCAATTTTAGTATCGTTAATTCCAGTAATAATATAACCTTCAGTAATTCCTAAGTTAGAATACAACCATTTGTTTTCTGTATTCTTAATAATTACGCCGTAATCTATTTGATATTTCTCCTTAAAAGAATCTGATAAATCTTGTAAATCCATTTTCATGAAGTTAACGGTAAATATTTCAGTTTTTGTTAAGGTTACCGACACCGATTTTAAATCGTTCTTTCTGTATAATTCTACATTAATTACATCGTTGGGGCGTTTCGTTTTAATGTACCCGCTTAAATCTTCAAATTTAGAAATCTCGATATTGTCTAATTTCTTAATAACATCGCCTTTTTTAATACCAGCTTTTTCGGCTCCAGAGTTTTTTATTACTTCGGCAACATAAACACCTTCGGCGTAATTTACACCCATTTCTTCCGCTACAGCGCTATTAAAAGTTCCGCCTTGTATGCCTAATACGCCATTTTGTACGTTACCAAATTCCATAATATCTTCAATAACTTTACGTGCAATATTACTTGGCACAGCAAAAGAATACCCAACGTAAGAACCAGTTTGAGATGAAATTGCCGTGTTAATACCAATTAATTCTCCATTAGTGTTTACTAGTGCTCCACCGGAGTTTCCTGGGTTTACGGCTGCATCAGTTTGTAAAAACGATTGAGAACTTTGCCCTGTTAAATCTCTAGATTTTGCACTTATTATTCCTGCAGTTACGGTAGAGGTTAGGTTGAACGGGTTACCAACAGCTAAAACCCATTCGCCAATTTGCACACCATCAGAATCTCCAAAAGTAACATAAGGTAAATCTTCATCGGCATCAATTTTTAATAAAGCGATATCGGTTTTTGGATCGGTTCCAACAACTTCAGCAGTATACGTTTTATTGTTGTTTAATGTAACTGAAAGTTCGCTGGCGTTTTTAATAACGTGGTTATTGGTAACAATATATCCGTCGGCATTAATAATTACCCCAGAACCTGTACCCATTTGCGCGCGTTGAGGGCTTCTTCCTGAAAAGAAATCTTGCAAGGTCATTTGTCCAGAGCTAATAGTTACGTTTTTTACGTGTACCACAGCGTGAACCGTATTATCTGCGGCAGTTGTAAAATCGGTGTTTTCGGCAGCGTTAAGCGCCATGTTTAAATTATTTGTTGGTAAAAAAGTAGGTTGCTCGCTATTTGCTGCAACAACTACGGTGTTGTCTTTTTCTAAAAAAACTTTGTAAGCACCAAGAGTTATAACACCTCCTAATACGGATACCATTACTAAGGTTAAAATCTTCTTCATATAATCTATAATTTTGAGTGTTTAAAATCGTGTTCCATCTATTGAACAATTAAAATTAATTATTTACAGAACATGAAATTTATTTTTAACGATTTTTAACGTGCACTTTAACGCCTGTTTAACAGAGCGGTAAAGCGTGTTGTTCTGTTAGTTTTTAGAATTAAGATATTTGTAATTAATGTTTTAATATGGTTTTAGACGCTTAAATTGTATTGTGAAGTTAAAAACTGTTTGTTGTTTTAATTTTGCGTTTTTCTACATTATTTCCTCAATTACTGAACGGAAAATTACATTCTTTATTCATATATTTGTTCACATATTATGCAACAGACTTTTTATAAATATCAAGGAACAGGGAACGATTTTGTGATGGTTGATAACCGTCAGCAAGCGTTCAATAAAAGAGATACCAAAAATATTGCTTTTTTGTGCGATAGACGTTTTGGGATAGGAGCAGACGGACTTATTCTTCTGGAAAATCATGATACGCTAGATTTTAAAATGGTGTATTATAATGCCGATGGTAACGAAAGTACCATGTGTGGAAATGGAGGTCGCTGTTTGGTTGCTTTTGCAAAACATTTGGGTGTTATTGAAGATAAGGCTGTATTTGAAGCTATAGATGGTTTACATCATGCTGAAATTGAAGGCGATATTGTGAAGTTACAAATGTTGGATGTTGATGTAGTAGAAAAGTTTGATAATCATGTGTTTTTAAATACCGGATCGCCACACCATGTGCAATTTGAAGATGCTATTGAATATTTCGATATTAAGGAAAAAGGTTCTAAAATTAGAAATGGCGAGCCTTATTTTACTGAAGGTACAAACGTGAATTTTGTAAAAAAGGTAAATGATGAAGTGTTTAGAGTACGTACTTACGAGCGTGGTGTAGAAGATGAAACTTTATCTTGTGGAACAGGTGTAACTGCCGTTGCTATTGCCATGCATGCAATAAATGAAACTACAGAAACCTTGATAAAATTAAATGTTCAGGGCGGAAAATTGAAAGTAAGTTTCGATGTTGACAATGGTGTTTACAAAAATGTTTGGCTTATTGGTCCTGCAAAATTTGTATTTAAAGGCGATATATGATAACTCTAAAAGGCGAACATATCTATTTGCGCGCTTTAGAGCCTGAGGATTTAGAATTTATTCATGCTGTAGAAAACGACGAGGCTGTTTGGGAAATTAGTAATACACAAACGCCATATTCTAAGTTTTTAATAAAGCAATATTTAGAGGAAGCTCACCGAGATATTTACGATGTAAAGCAACTGCGTTTGGTGATTTCTACAAATGAAAATAAAGCTATTGGCTTAATTGATTTGTTCGATTTCGATTTTAAAAATGGTCGTGCTGGTATTGGGGTTTTAATTAAAGATGAAGTAAATAGGAGTAAAGGAGCAGGTAAGGAAGCTTTGGCTTTATTGATCAACTACAGTTTTACACATTTGGATCTTCATCAGTTATATTGTAATATTTCCGAAGGAAATACTACGAGTATCAAATTGTTTACGAATCAGGGGTTCGAACAAATTGGATTAAAAAAAGATTGGACCTATGTTAATGGTTCTTATAAAAACGAATATTTATTTCAGCTTATTAAAAATTAAATGTACATAAAAAAAATACTTATAGCTCTTGCTGTTATTGGGCTTCTCGTAGCCGCATTTTTTGCAAACTTTGTCTACAAAGCAATGCTAAGGCCAAATACGGCTTTTAATAATGAAACGGCTTATGTTTATATATCTAGTAATGCAACTTATAGCGAGGTTAGAAGTCAATTAGAGCCTTTACTAGACGATATTGAATCGTTTGATGATTTAGCTGAACAAAAAAAATACACCTCTAATATTAGAGCAGGGAAGTTTGCTATAAAAAAAGGGATGACTAATAATGATATTATTAATTCTATAAGAAGTGGTAATATAGCTATTAAAGTGTCTTTTAATAATCAGTCTACTTTAGAAAAACTTGCAGGGCGGGTTTCTAAGGAAATTGAAGCCGATAGTTTGTCTTTGTTGAAAGCCATGACGGATAAAACGTTTTTAGCTGAAAACAAGTTTAATGAAGCTACAGCTTTAGGAATGTATTTACCTAACAGTTACGAGGTTTTCTGGAACACCGATGCAGAAGGTTTTAGAAATAGAATGCTTAAAGAATATAAGCGTTTTTGGAATGCTACTAGAACAAAAAAAGCTGAAGCTATTGGTTTAGAACCTAATGAAGTAATTGCATTGGCCTCTATTGTTTATGAGGAGTCTAAGCAAGCTAGCGAGCAACCAACCATTGCAGGTGTGTACATGAATAGGTTAAGAATTGGTATGCCTTTACAAGCCGATCCTACTTTAAAATTTGCTGCTTATCAATTACCTAAGTACAAAAACACAATAATTAAGCGTGTTTTAAATGTGCATAAGGATATTGAGTCTCCATATAATACTTACCAAAATCGTGGTTTACCTCCGGGTTTAATTGCCATGCCCGATATCTCGGCTATAGATGCGGTTTTAAATTACCAAAAGCATCAATATCTATACTTTGCAGCAAACGCTAAAAAGTTTGGCTTTCATAAGTTTGCTAAAACTTTAGCACAGCATAATGTAAATGCTAGAGAATATCAACGTTTTTTATCTGCTCAAGGTATTAATAAATAGTGATGGCTTTTAAAGTGAAGTACGCGCTATTTTTACTTTTAGTGTCGTCGGTTGCTTTTGCTCAAACGGGATTTAACGCTTTCTTTATACCTAGTGATTCTTTAAATATATCACGACGTAATGCTGTGGTTTATAGTGAGGCTGCACTTGCTAGCATTACTTTAATTGGTTTAAATCAATTATGGTATGCCGATTACGAGCGTTCTAAATTCCATACTTTAAATGATAATGATGAGTGGTTGCAAATGGATAAGTTTGGTCATGCCTTTTCTGCTTACCAAATGGGGAAACATGGTGCACAACTTTTAAATTGGAATGGTGTAAGTGAAAAAAATCAACTTTTATATGGAGCTACATTAGGTTTTGGGTTTCTTACTGCTGTAGAAATGCTGGATGGTTATTCTGAAGAATGGGGTTTTTCTTGGGGTGATATTTTAGCAAATGCATCGGGTACAAGTTTGTATATTGGGCAAGAATTATTGTGGAAAGAGCAACGAATTGCGCTTAAATACAGTTTTCATCAAACAAAATATGCTAAACAAAACCCAGATAAGCTTGGAAACGGACTATTAGAAGAGGTGTTAAAGGATTATAATGGGCAAACCTATTGGCTTAGTGCTAACATGCATGCGTTCTTTAAGGATAGTAAGATTCCAAAATGGCTTAATCTAGCTGTAGGTTACGGTGGAGAGGGCATGTTGGCTGGTGTAAGTAGTAATGTTAATAGTTTGTTAATTAGTGATTTACGATACAGGCAGGTCTTCCTAAGTCTTGATCTTGATTTAGAACATATAAAAACAAATTCAGCCTTTCTAAAAACTGTTTTTAGTGTTTTTAATATGATAAAAATACCATTTCCAACTCTCGAATTTGGTAAAAAAGGCTGTGTTTTTCATCTATTGTACATTTGATTTGTGTCGTTAAACGATTAATTTTGTTAGTTTTAGAAAAAGCCGTACTTTTGCACGCTCAAAATTTCAGGTGAATTTAGATTGTAATTTCACTGAAGAATTTAGACATTATGACAAAGAATATTGCAAGTTACTTAGTCTTGGTACTTTTTACAGTAATTGTGTTAAGTGTGTCGTTTTCATCAAATGATTCGATCGTAGATTTAAGTAAATATTCAACAGCAGGCTTAGAGTTAAATTATACTGTAAGTCTTGACGAAGGTATCAAAGATGATATTTTACTGTCAAACGACGAGGACAATGAGTTTTCTCCATTTTTGGGAAAATCATTTGTAGGATTTAAAGAAGCTATAGGCTTTAAAGAATCTAGAGGTAATTACGCTATTGTAAATACTTTTGGTTATTTGGGCAAATATCAGTTTGGGACAGAAACTTTAAAGATGATTGGGATTAATAATCCGGAGGCATTTTTAAAAAGTCCTAAATTACAAGAAAAGGCATTTATTGCCAACGCTGCAAGAAACAAATGGATTTTGCGACGTGACATTAAAAACTTTGTAGGACGCCGCATTAACGGTGTGTTAGTTACAGAATCTGGTATTCTAGCAGCGGCACATTTAGCAGGTCCTGGCAGTGTTAAAACTTATTTAAGGAGTTATGGTTTAGATAACTTCGCTGATGGTTTTGGAACCACAGTACAGTATTACATGAAGCGATTTTCTGGTTACGACACTTCATTTGTTAAGCCAGATAGACGTGCAAAAGCAATCTAAAAGGGGTTTAAATTAGCTTTTATGTATAATGAATAGCGTTGGTCTTTTATGAAGGTCAACGCTATTTTTTTGCCATGCTGCGGCATTTTTAGTTTTTATAAACTCGGTGTCTAAAGTAATATCACAAGCCACACAGATATCTGTGTTTTTCTCTAAAATACTACTTAAATCTTCTAGCATTTTGTTGTTTCTATACGGAGTTTCAATAAATAACTGAGATTGATTGTGTTCGAAAGATAAGCGTTCTAAGCGCTTAATTTCGGCTTTGCGCTCAGCTTTATCGATAGGTAAGTAGCCGTTAAAAGCAAAGCTCTGTCCGTTCATGCCAGAACTCATCATGGCCATTAAAATAGACGATGGTCCAACAAGTGGTACTACTTTTATATTTTTCTCATGTGCTATTTTTACAACATCAGCTCCTGGATCTGCAACACCAGGGCAACCTGCTTCAGATAGAAGACCCACATTAATACCCGTTAAACATGGATTTAAAAACGCTGGTAACTCACTAGCTTCTGTACGTTTGTTTAATAGAAACAACTGTAAAGTGGGTTGCGATTTTTCTGGACATATCTTCTTTATAAATCGACGTGCTGTTTTTTCATTTTCAACAATAAAAACATCTATTTTATCTATAGTATTTTTTACAGTTATAGGTAAAACATCAAGCGGATTGTTGTCTCCTAAAGTGGTTGGTATTAAATAAAGTTGGCCTATAGCAGATGTCATTTTATTCCGAAGTTAAATTATGGGCAATAGTTATACACGCTTCATTTAGCATGTTGTAAATGTTCTCAAATCCATTAGTTCCTCCGTAATAAGGATCTGGTACATTAAAATCTTGAGCTGGGTAAATTTCGTTTAAAATGAAGTTTACTTTAGAGATATCTTCATTGTTTCTCGCCAATTTTATAACGTTGTTGTAGTTAGAGTCGTCCATAACATAAATAAGATCGAAGGTATCAAAATCGGAAACCGAAAATTGCCTTCCTCTTAAGTTTGAAATATTTATGCCATACTTTTTAGCTACAGCAATAGAACGAGGATCTGGTGCATTACCGGTATGGTAATTTGCGGTTCCTGCAGAGTCTACAATAAAATGTTTTGGTAGTTTGGCTCTTAAAATACCTTCGGCAAGTGGAGAACGACAAATGTTTCCCAAGCATACCATCAGAATTTTAGTCATTTTAAAACAGTTTTAAACAGAAAGTTTTTTAGAAATGTCTTCAACGTATTTTTTAAATTGTTTATCTGTTGAAGATAAGTTGTCTACAGTTTTACATGCGTGTAAAACGGTTGCGTGATCGCGTTTGCCTATTTGAGAACCAATACTTGCTAATGATGCTTTTGTTAATTTCTTAGCAAAGAACATAGCTAATTGTCTGGCTTGTACAATATGGCGTTTTCTAGTTTTAGATTGTAGTGTATCGATATCCATTTGGAAATAATCCGATACTACTTTTTGAATGTAATCTATAGAAACTTCGCGTTTTGTGTTTTTTACAAACTTCTCAACAATAGTTCTTGCTAAATCAATAGTGATTTCTTTTTTGTTGAAAGATGATTGTGCTATTAAAGAAATTATAGCGCCTTCTAATTCACGAACATTAGTTTTTATGTTTTTAGCAACATAGTCTATAATGTCATCAGGCATTTCAACACCATCACGATATAATTTATTCTTTAAGATAGAAACACGTGTTTCAAAATCAGGATGTTGTAACTCTGCTGAAAGTCCCCATTTAAAACGAGATAATAAACGTTGTTCAATATCTTGCATATCAACAGGTGCTTTATCACTTGTTAATATCACTTGTTTTCCATTTTGATGTAAATGATTAAAAATGTGAAAGAAAACATCTTGTGTTCCTGTTTTCCCCGTTAGGAATTGCACATCATCAATAATTAAAACATCTATAATTTGATAGAAATGAATAAAATCGTTTCTATTATTTTTCTTTACAGAATCTATATATTGTTGCGTAAATTTTTCAGCAGAAATATATAAAACCGTTTTTTCAGGATATTTATCTTTAATATCAACACCAATAGCGTGCGCTAAATGTGTTTTACCTAAACCAACACCGCCGAAAATTAATAATGGGTTAAAAGATGTTCCACCTGGCTTAGCCGCTACAGCTAATCCTGCACTTCGAGCTAAACGGTTAGAATCACCTTCTAAAAAGTTTTCGAAACTGTAATTAGGGTTTAATTGCGACTCTATTTTTACATTTCTAATTCCTGGAATTACAAACGGATTACGTAATTCTGGATTTTTATTGTTTAAAGGAATGTCTACATCTTGTGATTTTAAACCACTTCTGTTAGAACTCGGAATTCTCTCTGTAAAAGGTTGTTTGTTGCCATACGTGTTTTCCATTTTAATAATGTAAACTAGCTTGGCTTTTTCACCTAATTCTTTAGTTAGGGATACTTTTAAAATCTTAACATAGTGCTCTTCTAACCATTCGTAGAAGAACTTACTGGGCACCTGAATGCTTAAAGCATTATCAGTTAGTTTAACTGCTATTATTGGTTCAAACCAGGTTTTATAAGCTTGCGGTTGAATATTATCCTTTATGAATTCTAGACAATTATTCCATACCGTTTGCGCAGTTATACTCATTTTAAAGACTCTTGTTGTTTGTTAATTTTATGGATGAAAAAACGAATTTCCATATCCCTCCATTTTGTGCTTGGCAAAGATGTGAACAAAATTCTTAAA